>CAZFVN010000061.1:0-31605 GCA_964522395.1 uncultured Myxococcales bacterium | reverse complement strand
GCCTCTGCCCGGAGCGGAAGCGGAGGTCCGGGTCCAGGGCGGAGCCCTGGTCGCGCTATTCGCGAATTTGAGAGGTGCTGAATCCGAAGTGAGATCGAGGCGGAACGATGCGACATAGACATAGATTACCAGGCTGCAGGTCCCCTCGCTGCGCGGGCGCGGTTTCTACCCTGGCGTTCATCACCATGCTGCTGCTGGTTTTCCAGGCCGGCTGCATTCCCCACTACTCGGATTTCGTCGGGGCCCAGGACTCCCGGGGCACCGACGCCGGGACCACGGACGAGCGCAGCGGGGATGGCGGCGGCGAGGTTGCCAAGCCGGACATAGCGGACATGGACCAGAGGGTGTGCATCGACGACGTATGCGTGTGCAAACCTGACTGCACGGGGAAGCAGTGCGGTCCGGACGGTTGCGGAGGTAGCTGTGGGGATTGCTCGGGCTGCCAGTCGGTATGCACCGACGCTGGAAAGTGCGCGGCCGCCCCCGAGGCCGACTCCGAGTGCCACGACGGTGACATCTATTGGAAGGACACTTGCGGAGCATGGGGTGAGAAAGCGACGGAGTGCGGAGAAGCGGGATGCAACCCGGGAAGCAAGGTCTGCGCGGATTGCGAGGACCTGTGCAGCGGCGTGGAGTGCGGGATGCAGGGCAAATGCGACTGCGGTACCTGTCCTACCGACAAGAGCTGCCAAAGCGGCGTGTGCGAGTACCACTGCGGGGACGGTCTGTGCGCCGATGCCGGAGGAGAGACGTGCTGCACCTGCCCTGCGGACTGCGGGCTATGCTGCGGGAACGGAGCGTGCGACTGCGAGGAAACCTGTGCGACGTGCGTAGAGGACTGCGGCTGCGCCGACTGGTGTGGCGACGGTCAATGCCAGCAGGGTGAGCAGTGGAGTTGCCCGGAGGATTGCGGCGGCGGCAACGAGGATTGCGGCGACGGTGTTTGCGGCGATGGGGAGAATCAGTGGAATTGCTCGGAAGATTGTGACGGTGGTGGTGCCCCCGCAGAATGCAGCTCAAATGCCGATTGCGTCGGCGGTCAGACTTGCGTCGATTTGGGTGGCTGGTATGCCATCTGTCTCTCAGAATGCGCAACTGACAACAACTGTGGCCCTGGTCAAACCTGCCAGGAAGTCGGTGCCTTTGGATTTGTGCTCGCCAATGTATGTGATTGTGGCGGTGATAGCGATTGCGGTGAGGGTCTCACCTGTTGCGACATTCCTTACGTCGAATTGAAGTCATGCATGACTGAATGCGTTGGCTAGTTGCAATGGTAAGTGTCTAATCTGATCGGATCCCCTAATGGTCTATGTCATCTTCGCAGTGGGCGTCGTGCTATTGCTGCTCGGTGCCGAGTCCTTGGTCAAGGGAGCCTCCCGTATCGCTGCCGTGCTAGGCATATCGCCCCTGGTAGTGGGCCTGACGGTGGTTGCTTTTGGTACCAGCGCCCCGGAGTTTGCGGTCGGCGTAACCGGGGCGCTCACCGGTAGCACCGACGTCACCATGGGCAATGTTGTAGGTAGCAATATCCTCAACGTTCTCCTAATCCTGGGCATTGGGGCCTGCGTGGCTCCATTCAAGGTGGCCCTGAGGGTCGTTCGATTGGAAGTGCCCTTCATGGTTGGGGCCACCCTCCTTGCGGTGGTTATGGCCTTCGATGGTCTTATCGGGTTTCTCGACGGAGTCGTCCTCTTCTCCGGATTGCTGGTCTTCACTATGACCTCTGTGCACAAAGCGCGTCGGGAGCGAACCACGACAATAACCGCCCAGGAGGGTGCTGAAGGTCAGGGGAGATTGCCGCTGGCGGTGGTCTCTGTTCTGGTTGGATTGGGTTTCCTGACGCTTGGAGCGCACTGGTTGGTTCAAAGTGCAGTGGAGATTGCCCAGTCATTTGGAGTTGACGAGTTGATCGTTTCGTTGGTTGTAGTTGCCCTGGGCACCTCCCTTCCTGAAGTTGCCACAACGGTAGTGGCCGCGAAGCGGGGCGAGGGAGACCTCGCGGTGGGCGGCGTGGTGGGCAGTAATCTCTTCAATCTGCTAGGAGTTCTTGGGCTCTCTGCGCTAGTCAGCGAGGCCGGCTTGCCGGTGCAGGACATTACGGTCCGTGTTGACTTGCTTGTGATGGCGGGGACCGCCCTTGTCTGTCTACCCGTTTTCATTACCGGTCACCGGGTTTCCCGTTTCGAGGGTTTGCTGCTGATAAGTGGCTATCTGGGGTACACGGGCTATCTGATTTTGCGTGGACTTGACCATCCAGCCCTGCAGAGCTATGTCGGTCTGGCGCTCTCATATGGCCTGCCTGCCCTGGTGCTGACCCTCGTGGTTTCGTTGCAGCGGGATTTGGGAGCGAGGGGATGACCCATGCCTGAGGCTCTTATTGAGACGTTCACCGTCAGCAGCACTACCGCAGATTCCGTTCCGGGGAATGCAACCGTGGTACATCTCCACCGTGGCACCGGAGCGCGGGCAAGTATGGGCATTGTTGTGCTTCCGATTCAGGGCGGAAACTACGAAGTCTCCAAGCAATTTGCCGATTACTTTGCGGCGCAGGGTTTTGGCGTTCTTCGGTTAGAGCGGCGGGCCGAGTGGCTCGATGCGAGTCGGAGGCCGGAGTCTCTGGCGCGGCTAATAGATGCGTATGCGGCAGACGTCAGTGAGGGCATAGCTTGCTGGCGGGAGCGGGCCCCCGAGGTAGCTCAGATGGGACTCTTTGGTGTGAGCATGGGGGCCATTGTTGGCACTGTGGTTGCCGCAACGGTGCCCGGTTTCTCGGCGCTTGTGCTGGTCATGGGTGGGGGGCCCCTGGCGGACGTACTAGTCACCGCCCATGACCAGGAGATCAATGGGTTCCGACGTTCGCTGGCAGACCGCCTGCAGGTATCCGAAGCCAGTCTCCAGGACGTCTATCTTCGTGTGCTCAGGGACTGGGAGCCCCTAGACTTTGCTCCTCGGGTCCAGGTTGAACAGGAGCGAATCCTGGTCGTCGCGTCCCTCTTTGATCGAGTCGTCCGGTATCCCTTGCAGCGGAGACTATGGAATGCCCTTGGGAAACCAGCTCGAATGCGTCTGCCCTGCGGCCACTACTGGGCAGTTTTCTTCCTTCCCGTCATCAAGTGGGCATCGCTCCGCTGGTTCGCGCGCTGGCTCAAGACCTAGGCGTTTCCTTTCCACAACGGCATATTCGGGCTATGATAGTGGCTCGTTGCCTTGCTGAACGATGGGTCTATCATGTTTGAGCCTTATCTCTTCGCCGCCACAGTCGTCGGATTTGTGATTCTGGCGCTGGCGGCCCGACAGATCGGAGATTACTTCGCAAAAGGCAAGCTGCCTTTGATCAGTGGCTTCCTCGCAGCAGGGATTCTGGTGGGTCCCTTCGGTCTCAATTTCATTCGGGAAGATGGCCTGGCTTCCCTTCATTTCGTGGACCAGTTGGCCCTCGCTTTCATCGCCCTCGCCGCTGGCAACGAACTCCATTTGGAAGAGATACGAGATCGCCTGAAGTCCATTGCCTGGGTGGGTCTCGTGGGTGGCGTTGTCACCTTCTCTCTTGGCACTGGGGCGGTCTACCTGCTGTCAGATCTCGTGCCCTTCATGAACGAGATGCCCTCTGGTGCCCGATTCGGAATAGCTCTCCTGGCCGGCTCTATTCTGGTGGCCCGGTCACCTTCCTCCGCCATCGCCATCGTCAAGGAGCTGCGTGCCAAGGGACCCTTTACGGCCACCGTACTTGGGGTCACGGTGATGATGGATGTCATTGTTATCACCCTCTTTGGATTCGCCTCGACCGTGGCTGATACGCTGATTACAAATGTGGGACTCCAACTGCAGTTCATCTTCCTCATCGGCGGCGAACTGCTCGTCTCTCTGGTCCTGGGCATTGTCTTTGCCCGAATCATCCACTGGATGCTAGGTCTCGCCGTCGGGGCTGGTTACAAAGAACTGCTGGTTGTCCTGGCCGGACTGGGTGTCTTCGCGGGTTGTGAAGCCATCGGGTCGTACGCGGCCGCGACCCTGCAGGTTCATATCGCACCTCAGCCGCTCCTGGTCTGTGTTGTCGCGGGATTCTGGGTTACCAACTACAGTGCCAATCGAATCGTCTTTTCAAAATTCTGTCACGATGCTGGCCCGCCCATTTACGTGGCCTTCTTCATGTTGGCCGGGGCTTCTCTGGAGATGGACGTTGTACTGGAAGTCTGGCATATCGGTGCGGCACTTTGCGGGATCCGGCTGATTGCGCTCTTCGTCGGCAGCAGCGTGGGGGGCGTTTTGGCGGGCGACGCTCGGCGGCACAGCGGATCGTATGGGCTGGCCTTCGTAACGCAAGCCGGTGTGGGCCTCGGTTTGGCCAAGAGCGTGGCCATCGCGTTTCCCGAGTGGGGACCGGAGTTTGCCACCCTGATCATTGCCATTATCGTGGTCAATCAACTGCTCGGCCCGCCACTCTTCAAATGGGCAATTCACCTGGTCGATGAATCCCACGAAAGGGGCGAGCATGGCGACCACCGGGGGCCCCGCAATGCCGTTATCTTTGGCCTCGAGGGGTATAGCCTTGCGCTCGCTTCACAGCTACAGGCGCACGGCTGGAAGGTGAAAGTTGCGGAGCGCCGCACCGAACCTCGTGATGAGGTAGATGAGGCTGATATCGAAATAGTCCATGTGGCTAAATATGAAATGGAGACGATGCGGGACCTTGGTATGGAAGATGCCGATGCCATTGTGGTAATGCTCTCCGACGAAGAGAACTTGCGGGTCTGCCAACTGGCCTTCGAGCACTTCGGTACACCGCAGATGGTGGCCCGGCTTAATCAGCGCCACCTTCTCGCAGAGTTCAATGAGATTGGCGTCGAAGTGGTGGACCCGGCGATGGCGGTGGTCAGTATGCTGGATCATATGGTGCGTTCGCCGCTGGCAGCGTCTGTCATGCTCGGTACCGAAGAGGGGCAAGATATTATTGAGGTCGAAGTGAAGGACCGGGCGCTGGAGGGTAGATTGCTCCGGGAATTGCGATTGCCCCTGGATACTCTGGTTCTATCGGTCAGTCGTGATGGCCATATGCTGGTGTCACACGGCTACACCGTATTGCACCTTGGTGACCACGTTACGATTATCGGATCGGAAGAGAGTCTCGAGCAGGTAGCGGTGATGTTCGAGGAGTAGTTCGGCGCGGCCCATCAGCCTGCGCCATGATAGCGAACCTGTTCACCGGATTGTCGTTACAACCCAGCCCTTTCATTTTAAGACACGGAGACCCTATATTTTGACCGGTGTCAGGCGACGGGAGCGACCGCACGGTGTTCTTCGACCCTGAAGATGGAAGCGTCTGGCCCGCTCTGGAACTTGACGTCGTCACCAAATCTGCCTGCAACGGAGGCGGTTGGAATGAAGGTTCGCTTGCGCTTTGGTACCAGGGTCCTGGTTGCGATCCTCTCGGTAACTGCGGCCGGAGCCGCCCTCGGGGGCTATACTCTGGTGCAGATAGCCCAGGTTGCGGACCGCACGGAGAAACTCTACCGACATCCTTTGGCGGTCACCATTGCAGTGCAGGAAATAAGGGCCGAGGTCTTCGCCATTCACCGTTGGATGAAAGATGTGGCTCTCTCTCGTTCCGAGGGGGAGCTGGCCGGTTTCTTGACCCATGTTGACAATGCCGATGATCGGGCAATGGCAGGTTTCTCGTTGGTTGAAGAACGCTTCTTGGGCGATCTGTCACGGGTGACAGAGGCGCGAGAGGCGTTCGTCAATTGGCGGCCAATTCGCTCCCGCGTTGAGCAGTTTGTGCGGGATGGCAAATACCGGGAGGCAGTAGATATCACTCGCGGAGTTGGTGCGAATCACGTAGAGAAGATGCTACGTCTCACTGATGCCATGATCGCTTTCGCCAACACCAAGGCTACTGAGTTTCTAAACGAGTCCCGCAAAGAGAAGTCCGACGCACTGACAGCCTCTACAAGCTATGTGGTAGGGCTATTTGTTTTCGGGTTTGTAATCGCGCTCCTCTTCGCTCGGAGTATCACTTTTCCGTTGCGGACGTTGACCCAGGCTTCGACACGGATTGCTGGAGGAGACTTCTCGATACGAACTGGCCTCAACCGTGCCGATGAGCTGGGTGAACTATCTCGAGCCTTTGACGGGATGGCCGATTCGGTTGAGTTGACGGTGGAAGGACTGAGCAATCGGACTCGGGAACTCCAGGAGACGGCAGCACATCTGGCCGTCCGACAGCGTAGCCATGAAGCAGTCCTGGCGGTCTCCGGCGCGGTCGGTTCCGCCCGCACGCTGGAAGAGCTGCTGGATGGCTGCATTGCCGCCTTGATGGAAGTGACTAACGGTCAAATAGCAGCCATTTACCAAGCCGGAGAAGAGGATCGGCTTACATTAGCCATGGCCCGCGGTCTGGCCCCGGGCAAGCACCTTCCGCAAACATTGGAGCCGGGTCAGGGAGCCGGCGGTCTGGCGGTGCTACGACGGGCCCCAGTAATCGATGAGGTCGATGAAGAGACTAGAGTGGCGATGTACAGTCCGGCTGGACAGGGCCTTCCCAATTGCATCCTCCATTATCCCCTGGTCCTTGGTGAGAATGTGGTTGCGGTCGTGGTGTTGGCGGGTGAACGCTCTTTCGACCAGACCTACCAGGACATCATGGACGCCAACTCTCGGCAGATTGCGGTTGCATTGGTCAACATGCGGTCCAACCAACTTACAATCGAACTAGCGGAGCGATTGGCTGCAGGCAACGAAGAACTCGTCAGCGCCAACCTGCGATTGCGCACTCAGGCAGGGGAGATGCGCCAGCAGGCAACAGAACTTGTCCGGAAGCAAGCCGAGTTGGAAGCGGCCAATCGGCTGAAGTCTGAGTTCCTCTCCAACATGAGCCACGAGTTGCGCACTCCTTTGAACGCAGTCATCTCGCTGACGCAGTTGATGCTCACGCGTGGCACCGGGAAGAACGTTTCTGAAGAGCGGGAATTCCTCGAGGTCATCGGCCGCAACGGGGAGCACCTTCTCGGCCTCATCAACAGCATTCTGGACCTCTCGAAGATAGAGGCCGGAACCGTCGTCGTTGAGTTCACAAACGTCTCGCCGAGTAAAGCCCTGGAGCGGGTCCTGGGGACAATCCGTCCGCTGGCCACCGACAAGGGGCTTGATGTGATAGTCGAAAGCGACGAGATCCCGGAAATGGCGTTGGACGAGGAGAAGCTGCTCAGGGTACTCATGAATCTGCTCTCCAACGCGGTGAAATTCACTGATGTTGGAACGATTACCGTAGCCGTAGAGGCAGATAAGAGAGAAGTCAGATTCATCATTGCTGACACCGGAATCGGGATTCCCGAGGAAGACCAGCGCCACGTATTTGACGAATTCCGTCAGGTCGACGGATCGGCCACTCGGCGGTTCGGTGGGACTGGCCTCGGGCTTGCCATCTGTCGTCGATTGGTTGCTTTAATGGGAGGCTCGATTGCTTTGAAGAGCACCCTCGGAGAGGGAAGTTGCTTTACTGTTCACCTGCCGAATCGTTCGCTGCAGGACCTACCTGAAAGTAGTGTCTCTCGCCAAGCTCCAGCCCTGCACCGTGATTCCGCAAATCCTGCGACAGAAGCTACCAACAGCCCTCCCGGCGAGGAGAAGGCGACATCGACACATCAGGCAACCGTGAATCGGACTCTAAACGGGCCGGTGCTGGTGGTGGAGGATTCCCCGGACAACGCTGCAGTCATGGAGTCGGTGCTTGCGGATAAGTACGAGCTAATGCTTGCCAGCAACGGCGAGGATGCACTTGAGATGGCGAGACGGTGGTTACCGACGTTGGTTCTCATGGACATTCAACTTCCGGGAATGAGCGGCATTGAGGCTATGAGAGAGATACGGAAGATGGAAGCGCTGACTGATACAGCATTCGTGGCAGTTACGGCGCGGGCGATGCTTGGTGACCGCGACGAGATGATGAGGCAGGGGTTTGATGACTACCTGGCCAAGCCCTTCTTGCCTGCAGAGTTGTTGGCAATTGTAAGCAAATGGATTGGAGGATAGGCTATGTTGCTCCCTGAGACCGTTCGGTTGTTGCTAGTCGACGACCGTCCAGACAACTTGCTGGTTATGAGTGCAGTGGTGCGTAGCGCCTGGCCCGAGGCCGATATTCATACGGCAGATTCAGCGATGGAAGGGCTACTTCTTGCTCGCAAACAAGAGTTCGATGGTGTCCTGGCCGATGTGCAAATGCCGGAAATGGACGGCATTGAAATGTGCCGGGTGCTCAAAGACGATCCACGAACGAAGAACCTACCGATTGTCCTGATCACCTCCCACGGGACTACTCCAGAAGCTTGTGCCGAGGGCCTGCTGGCGGGGGCCGATGACTTCATCTGCCGTCCCATCGATAACAGCGAATTGGTGGCGCGGCTGAGAGTCATGATTCGCCTTCGCAGGGCGGAGAATGCGCTGCGGGCATCAAACGACCGACTGCGGGCATCGGTGGCGGAGAAGACGGAGCAACTGCGCGCATCACGGGATGAGTTGAGAGCCCTTTATGGCCATGCCGGTGAAGTTCGGGAAGCTGAGCGTCTGGCGGTGGCCCGTGAGATTCGTGATGACCTGGGTCAGAAATTCACGGAGACGATGGCCGAGGTTGAGGCGCTTCAAAAGAGTTTGGGCGACGAGGGTGGGGGAATAGCGGCGCAAGGGGGGAGAATAGTTGCATTGGTGCAAGATGGTCTTGATGCTGTGCGCCGAATCTGCCTCGACTTACGTCCAGCGGTCCTCGACGAACTGGGAATGGCCGAGGCGGTGCGTTGGCTGGGGCGAGATTTTCAGCGCCGCTTCGACGTCCGCTGTCGAGCTGTCATTCAGGGCACCGAAGTGCACGTAGCGAAAGACGTTGAGATAGCAGTCTTCCGGATCGTCCAGGAGTGTCTGGCAAATGTCTCCCGGCACGCCCACGCGAAATCCGTGGACATTCAGCTACTACTGAAACCCGAGGTTCTCAATCTGGTGGTGAGAGACGATGGCATCGGGCTTCCAGCAGAAGCCCTGACCAGGGACGGCTCTTTTGGAATCCGTGCCATGCGCGAACGTGTGTCTGCTATGTCCGGGAGTTTGACCGTCGAGAACGTGGAGCCTGGAACTGCGGTCAAGATTACACTGCCATTGGACCTCACAATCGAAGGGGCGATTTGAATTCCTTGCAGCGTCAGCTTAGAAGCGGAAATAGAGAAAAGGACTGGGTCGTGTCATAACCAGTATGCAGGCCAGAAAGAGCAGCGCCAGCAAGCACGCGCGCCAGGAACGGAGCGACGCGGTCTTCTCCCAGGTGTTGGGGGCCATCCAGCACCACATCAGTCCCACAACGACCAGCACCAGCAGCAGAGGCTGAGCGTCTGGTACGAAGGCAATACCTGCCCCCCCAACCATGACCCACCAGAGGTGCATGGCCATGGGGAAGGAATCGGCTCGAAAGAGCACCCAACCCATGACTACTGCAACGAAGGTGAGAAGACGAATCAGGGCGGTCGGATGGAACCGTAGTTTCAGGCTCCGTAGTGGGTGCTCGACCGCCAGGAGGAGACCGTGGTAAAGGCCCCAGGCGGCGAAGGTCCAACTCGGCCCATGCCAGAGGCCGCCGAGAAACATAGTCACCAGAACATTGGCCGACGTGCGAGAAAGGCCACGTCGATTGCCACCCAGGGGGATGTAGAGGTAGTCCCGGAGCCACTGCGAAAGGGTGATGTGCCACCGTCGCCAGAAATCTGAAGGACCCAGCGCTTTGTACGGGGAGTTGAAGTTGCGTGGCAACTGGAAACCGAGCCATAACCCCAGCCCCACCGCCATGTCGCTATAGCCAGAGAAGTCGAAGTATATCTGCAACGAGTAGCCGGTCATACTGAGCCACGCTTCGCCAAAACCAAGCCACTCCCACTGTTTAAGGAGCGGGTCGATGGCCCGAGCGATGGGATCTGCTACCAGCAGCTTCTTGCTCAGGCCAAAGACGAAGAAATGGAGACCCAACGCGATCCTGGACGAAGCCAGACGCACAGGAATGGCGCTTAGCTGCTGTTCAATGGCCGAGTAACGAACGATGGGGCCGGCGATGAGTTGTGGAAACATGGAGACGTAGGCCGCGAATTCGAGAAAGCTGCGGGCCTCCGGTACTCGTCTGCGGTAGCGGTCGATGGTGTAGCTCATGGACTGGAAGGTGTAAAACGAGATTCCGACGGGCAAGATGATATCCGGCACCTCGAGGAGTTCCAACCCACCGCCTGCGAACCACCCTGTGACTTCGTTGATGGAGCGAGCCAGGAGTCCCGCATATTTGAAAACGGCCAATAACCCCAGATTGGCACCGAGAGAGGCCAGCAACCATCGTCGTCGCACTCGATTCGGTTTCTCAGCTCCCAGGCGTCTCCCGGCGATGAAGTCGACTACGGTGGAGCCCAGCATCAACAGGCAGTACCACCATTCGGCCCACCCGTAAAAGACGTAACTGCCGATAGTGAGCAATGTCAGGCGCTGGATTCGCGTCAGTCCGGGCCACCACCACAAGAGCAGAATGGCAGGCAGAAAGAAGAAGATGAACGTGTAGCTATTAAAGAGCATCGTTCGTCTTCCTTTCCAAACGCCGAGCCTGGAAGATGGACTGCAGCAGCAGCGTCATCTCTGCCGGTCGCAAATGCACTCCATCGTAGAAATTGTCAGGCTCCCCCCCGTAGTCTCCAGGCTGCGTCGCTTCATGCAAAACCCAGCCCCGGGCAGCGAAACGCTGGCGCAAGAGATTGCGCACCTCGGCCTTCCTCTCACCAGCGACAGTCTCAGCTTCGATCCGCCCGAGGAAGTCAGGGTGCATGGGGGTCAGGAAAGCCACCACCTGAATGTCGTGCTCGGCAATAAGGTCCATGAATCGGTCGAAGTAGGCGACCCGATCCTGGCTGATTGCGCTATAGGATTCAAATCGATGGCGGTAATCGGTTAGACTCTCTGCAATCCCCGATTCACGGTCTAAGGAGCCAGCTTCTGCGGCGACTTCTTTGGCGATGTAATGGCCCAGTCCATTGGCATCGAAGCGTTCGTTTTCAGGGGGGTATCCTACCACCGTGAAGTAGATTGCCCTAAGCGAATCCCAGGTTCGGCTCCAACCGAGGTCATGTTCGTCGATTGGGAGGAAGCTTTGGGCCTTGCCGATTTCCGGCAGAGTAGCAAGCAGTGCATCGGAGCCGTTGAAAGCCTCTGCCACCGGGCGAGAGTTCGAAAACGCAACTTCGTCAATGCCCAATACAATCATTCGTGGCGGCCCGCCATTGACTTCGATGAAGAGGTTCAACCAGGCAAGGTAGTCCTGGGTTTCGGCCGAGCCCACAGCGGCGTTGAATCCAGCGTAACCGGTCAGCTCTTCCAGGGCCGCTGGATCCACCGCAATGGCTCGTGACGAGCCCAGTACCAGCAGATCCACGGGCACCTCGAGTTGACGGAGAAGGAACTCTTTTTGCAAACGGTGATTGGCAACCACCGGACGGAACCATCCGGTCATGTGGACGCCGTGAGCGTCCACCAGGACGTTGAGCGCAACAATTGCCACCACACCGAGTATCGAAATTCCAGAGAAGATGGCGGCAAAGCGGCGAGAGGACCCATCATCCGGAGTCGCAATGGAGTCACGAATCGCATTTCCCTGGTCACGGCCGTTGTTCACCAGATACCCTCCCGTCGGCCCAGTATAGCCGCATTGAGCCGGCGCAGCCAGATTCGCCGGGTCGTTTCTGCTTGCATCGCGACGGCGACCCCGCGTAGCTTTGGAGAGAGAGGAGAAACGTGCCCTTCGAAACCTACTGCCCGACCTGCTCCAAACGGTTCCCAGATGGCACCGAGGTCTGTCCCGACGATGGCAGTCCGCTGCTGCGGGTTCCGGAAGAAGACCTGGTTGGCAAGACGGTGGATCGCCGCTACCGCATCAGCGAGATTATTGGCCAGGGAGGAATGGGCATTGTGTATCGCGCTGAGCATCAGATGCTGCAGCGCGAGGTGGCCCTGAAGGTTGTCCGTAGGGATGTCGTCCAGGACGAGACGGCGGTGAAGCGGTTTTTAACAGAGGCTCGGGCAATCGCCGCGCTCAAGAATCCGCACACCGTAACCATCTATGATTCAGGCGTTACTGATGATGGCGCGCTCTATTACACCATGGAACTGCTTACCGGACAGCCTCTCTCACGCCCCCTGCGGCGAGAGGGTGCGCTGGATTACCGGCGAGCGGGCGAAATCGTGGCGCAGGTCTGCGAGTCCCTGGAGGAAGCTCACGCCATGGGAATCCTCCACCGGGACATCAAGCCGGACAACATCTTCCTGGTGCGGGAGAAGGGCCGGGAATTTGCAAAGCTCGTGGACTTCGGAATTGCCAAGGTTCTGGGGGAGGCTGCGGACGGTCCCATGACCCAGACCGGAATGCTTGTTGGAACACCCCGGTATCTAAGTCCTGAGCAGGTTGCAGGGGAGCCGGTCGGACCGACGACTGACCTCTACGCCCTCGCCGTTGTGCTCTACGAACTGCTCACCGGCACCCCACCATTCTCAGGTGAGACGCCCGCCCAAATCATGATGATGCACGTGCAGGACGTCCCGCAGCCTGTGCCGGAGCGAAACCCTGGTGCGGCAATTCCCGACGCGCTGGACACACTCATTCGTGCTGCGCTGGAGAAGGATCCCCGCAAGCGCTACCAGACCGCTCATGAGTTCAGACAGGCTCTTCTCAACGCGGTAGCCGATGCCGGTGCCGGGGCAGCGTCGTCGGCGAATGGCCCATCTTCCATTGATGGGTCCTTCGACAGTGGCGTTGCCGCTGCCGCCAATACCGACCTGGATCTTGCCCATCAGGTTCTCGGGGCCACGGCCGGGACCGATGAAACTCTTGTCGCTGCTGGGATGCCCGAGCGTACCGTGACATCGCCCCTCGAATCTACTTCTCCACCCACAACTCCAGAGACCAAAGTCGCTCCTGAAACCGAAACGGCTCCCCTGGGGAGTGTGCCCACGGCTCCCGTGCAAATGGACCCGACCGACGGGTATGAGCAGCCAGAGTCCAACGTCGTTGCTCACCGCAAGAGGCCGTGGTGGATGTTGCTGGTTGGTGGTCTGGGATTGTTGGTTGTTGTACCGTGGGTGACCGGGCTCTTTGGCCAGGGCGAAGCGGAGAAACCGATGGTTGAGCGGCCGGTGCATGTGGAAGTAGCGGCTCCCGCCGGAATTGTCGAGCGTGAAGATGTGACGGTAGTCGAGCGGTTGATTGACCTTGCCCCTGATGTGGTTTCTTCGGCACAGGTCGCTGACTCTTATTTGCCGAGTCCAGATGTGACACAGGGAGGTGACACCGGCCGGGACTACGTTGATTTGATGCCAGGTGAGATCGCCTCGCCACCCTCCGAGGTTACTGCCGACAGCGCGCGACGAGAGACTGTGAGCGACTTTCATGGGGAGGTTCGAAGTGACGACGTACCGATAAGGCCAGCCCCCGAGAAGGCAAGAGTGGTCCGCAAGGTCGAACGGAAGCCGAAGCACGTTGGGGGCTCGGGTGGCGGATCGGTCAAGAAGGAAGAGGCGAAAGAGCCTGCCCAGGACGATTGGTTTGACGACGTGGAGAAACTGCCGACCGATTAGTGTCTACTTACAGAGCTTCGGCGTGAAAGTCTTTCTGCTAGCCTTCTTGTAGAGCTTTGAGAACTCCTCAATGGAGGCTTCGAAGGTGACAATGTACTGGGCCAACTGAACTGATTCCCCTCTGCTCGGAACGCCGGAAAGCTCACTCACTCTACGAATCTTGGCCAACTCCGCCATTCTCACATCGAGATCATGCTGGTAGGCGCATAGCTCTTTGAGGATCGTGGCCGGGTCATCAACCTGCTTCTGTGCTGTTTTGATCCGGTCAATCTGCTCTTCTACGTAGCGCGCTGAGGCGCAAGAGGGTGAATCAGGCCCACTATCTTTGCAGAGGCCCAGGTTGATCTGGTGCAAGCGTTTGCCGAAGCGCAGGACTTCCTTGACCGGTGGACGCCCATCATTGACCTCCAGACGAGGTAGCCAGCGGTCCCCACTGTTATACTCACGGGATGCCGCAGCCACATCTTCTGCCGCGGCACTCTTCAGGAGCAATTCAATGGCCTTCATGCAACGATATACAACGGCCCGATTGAGGCTCTGCCGGTAGTCACAGGATGGTCCGTCGTTGGGATGAAAACGGGCCAGCGTCTTGACCCGCTCGTCGAGGTTGTTGTAATTCATTCCGCCGATCAATGACTGCACGATAGCGCAGTGATGCTTGCGTGCGAGCTTGGGACGCAGCGCCAGAATCTCCAGTAAGGTCTCGTCGGGTATCCGAACGGATATTGCGCCGTAGAATTCGGCCAGTTCGGTGTCCAGCAGCTCCGACACTTTGCATGGGCGGGAGTCCAAATCCGCTTTGCGGCAGGCATCGTTGACTCTCCTAGATACAAGCTCCATACCAGTCAGGAAATCCCTGGCCTGAGCTACTGTGGGATGGTACCGCGAGGTCGGGGAGAGGGAGCTTACGGCCCGGTAAACAACCTCGTCCTCCAGTAGTGGTAGTAGCTGTGCAACCAGCTCGGGACAGCCCAGTTCAACCGCGTTCTTGAGCCCCCCACTGGTTGGACAGATCTTCGCCCCTGCTTCAACGAGGGTGGCGAAGACGCGCCGATTGCAGCCGTTGATGTTGACGTTCCCCTTAGCAGCATCCCATCCAAACTCGCATGGTAACTCGCTCAGCAGCGCCTCGTGCTCCAGAGAGATTGCTCGAACCACAGAATCTTGCCCTGCCTTGGCGGCTTGCTTGAGGTTTCGCAGAAGAGCCACCTTTGCCTCACGCTGTTCGTCGCTCCCCGGCTGTGCGTTTTCCAGTGAAACCGTATGGAGCCGTGCCTCCTGGCCTTCCTGAACCGTAATGTCGGTAATGGAGTGACGGTAGCCGACTCGTGCCACTCGCACCGCGTGTCGCCCCTTCGGGAACCACCACTTCAGTGGACAGGAATATCCAGTCCCCGTGCCATCTTCGTTCAGGTGGACCGCAGCATCGGCCGGTTCGCATGCGATGGTCATCAGAAAGTGGGTGGTTGCGAGCTTCTCCTCGATGGCCGCCAGTTTCTGCCGCGTCTTCTTGGACTGTGCTTCGAGGCGCGTCTCCAAGTGTTTGCGCAAGTGGTATGCCGCTTCGGGCAGCCGTCCCAGTTTGCCGAAGCCGAGGCCAAGTGTGCGGTGAACTGATGGACGGAACCGATCTTCCACCTTGTGCAGAACTTTGAGCCAAAGACCGATTGCTTGCTCTGTCTTACCGTCCTGGGCCAGCTCTAATGCCTGGTTGAAGAGAGCGTTAGGGTCATCCTCTGCCAGGGCGGCGCCTGGCGCGGCCAGGCAGAGAAGGAGCACAAGCAGGAGCCTTCGGGCGCTGCGCATAAGATATGCCTCCAGCAATTCATCGTCATGAACCATGCTAGACCGTGTTGTCTCGTTCGTCGAGAGATTCGTGGCCGCAGTTGCCATCGCTCATGCAACCCCCTACAATCACCGTATGACCACACCACAATATGACTATCTTGTTATCGGGAGCGGTTTTGGTGGCAGTGTCAGTGCGCTGCGTCTGGCTGAGAAGGGTTATTCGGTAGCTGTCCTGGAGGCTGGAAAGCGTTATCGGGCCGACGACTTTCCCAGGACCAACTGGAACATATTCCGCCATCTCTGGGCCCCTTCTTTGCGCTGTTTTGGAATCCTGAAGATCACCATGCTTTCCGACGTCTTGATATTGAGCGGTGCGGGGGTAGGGGGAGGCAGTCTTGGCTACGCCAACACGCTTCTTACTCCTCCCGATGCCTTCTTCAAAGATCCCCAGTGGGCCGGAATGGCCGATTGGCAGACCACGCTCGCACCGCACTACGAAACGGCCAGACGCATGCTGGGGGTGACGCGCAATGAGCGGGAGACTCCCGCTGACAAAGTGCTGCGTGATGCAGCTACGACCCTCGGCTATGGCAACACGTTTCGAATGCAGGATGTAGGGGTCTTTTTCGGCGAACCAGAGGTGACGGTTCCCGATCCCTATTTCGACGGCGCGGGCCCGGAGCGAACCGGGTGCCACCACTGCGGTGGCTGCATGGTCGGGTGCCGGCACAACGCTAAGAACACCATTGATAAGAACTACCTCCATCTCGCCGAGGCAAATGGTGCCACAGTCTTCCCCGAGACTCGGGCCCACCTGGTTCGCCAGGGGGCCGATGGGGGCTATCTGGTGGAAACCCGGAAGACCACTTCATGGCTGCGCCGGAAGGGGCCGACATATAGAGGAAGAAAGGTCGTCTTCGCAGGCGGGGTCCTGGGCACTCTTGACCTGCTCTTCCGCTGTCGGGAGCAGGGCACCCTGACCAATCTATCCCCGGCCCTTGGGGCGCGGGTGAGGACCAATAGCGAGACTCTTACCGGGTCCACGGCCAGGACCCACGAGGTGGACTACTCCGAGGGGGTGGCCATCACCTCCAGTGTCTACCCAGACGAAGTGACCCACGTTGAACCGGTTCGCTATCCGCCCGGTTCTTCGCTGCTGAGCTTCCTGGCCACGCTGCAGACCGAGGTTACGCCTCGGGCCTGGCAGCGGCCATTTCGGTGGCTTGGCCAGGTGCTCCGTCATCCCCTCGATTTCCTGCGCGTTTTGTGGCCCTTCGGTTGGGCACGCAAGAGCATCATCTTGCTGGTTATGCAGTCCCTCGACAACAGCATCCGGGTCTTTCGCAAGCGGCGCTGGTGGTTCCCCTTCAAGCGGACCCTCGTTTCAGAACGGGAAGACCAGCATGACAAAGTGCCGGCGACCATTGCGGTGGCCCAACCGCTCACCCGTGAACTCGGGAGGCAGATGAACGGTATTCCGCAAAATGCCCTCAATGAAGTCTTCTTGAACACCGCCATAACCGCCCATATCCTGGGCGGATGTCCTATTGGCTCAACTGCTGAAGAGGGAGTTATCGATGGGCAGAATCGAGTCTATGGTTATGACGGACTGATGGTGGTTGACGGTTCCATGATCCCAGCCAATCTGGGCGTCAATCCGAGTCTGACGATTACCGCCATGGCAGAACAGGCCATGAGCCATGTTCCGCCCAAGTAGCTCCGGTCGCTCTCTTTCCGGTTTCCCAGGGGGCTCGGGATACCTTCAGTTGATTTCCAGCTTGCAGTCCCAGTCGCAGCCGTCGCCGCTATCCCAATTGCCGTCGTCGCACTCTTCGCCCGGGTCGAGGATGCCGTTGCCGCAGGAGATCTTCTGACAGAGCGCCGAGCATTCGTCCGGCACTGGAGGATCGCAATTCTCGCCAATGTCCCAGTCGATGAAATCGTTGCCGCAACTTTCGTCGGAGCTGCAGTGCTCGTTGCAGCCGTCGCCATCGTCCTTGTTGCCGTCGTCGCAGACTTCGCCCTGCGCCTCGTCAATGATGCCGTTGCCGCAACTCTCGGTACTTGCGCAGTCGGCCGAGCACCAATCACCGTCGACGTCATTGCCGTCGTCACAGACTTCGCCTAGTTCTGGTTCCTCTTCGCCATTGCCGCAACCCACAGGTTGGCTCACGCAGTTGAATGAGCAGCCGTCGCCAGCCACGAAGTTGTTGTCGTCACACTCTTCTCCCGCGTCAATGACGCCGTTGCCGCACATGGTAATGGTGCAATTCCAAAGGCAGAAGCCAGGGAGGAATGGAGGGTCGCAAGTTTCCCCCAATTCAGGCTCCACAACGTTGTTGCCGCAGCCAGCCGGCTGGACTTTACAATTGTACGAACAGCCATCGTTGTTGTCCCAGTTTCCGTCGTCGCACTCTTCACTGGAATTCAACTCGCCGTCACCGCAATTGGTGGTCATGCAGGTGTCGAGGCAGAGGCCTTCGTGGCCAGGCGGGTCGCACTTCTCCCCGATATCCCAATCGATGAAGTTGTTCCCGCATTTCTCCTTGGAGCTACAGTGCTCGTTGCAACCGTCACCATCCTCCTTGTTACCGTCGTCGCAGACTTCGCCCTGGGCGAGGTCGAGGATGCCGTTACCACAACTCTCGGTGCTCATGCAGTCGGCCGAACACCAGTCTCCATCCTCGTTATTACCGTCGTCACAGACTTCGCCGGCCTCTTCGTCCAGTTCGCCGTCTCCGCAGCCTACTGGTTTGTCTTCGCACTTCCAGGAGCAACCGTCGCCGTTGTCCTGGTTGCCGTCGTCACACTCTTCACCTTCGTCCAGTTGCAGTTCGCCGTCGCCGCAATTGGGCGGCACTGCATTGCAGTCGTCGGTGCAGCCGTCATCGTCGATGGCGTTGCCGTCGTCACACTCCTCTTCCGGGTCGATTATCCCGTTGCCACAGAGGTTCCAGGTACAGTCAAAGAGGCAGACCAGGGCGACATCGGGGGGGTCGCACTCTTCCACCGCCTCCACCGTCCCGTTACCGCAACTGGGGGCCTGCAATTTACAATTCCAAGAGCAGCCGTCAGCATTGTCCCAATTGCCATCGTCACATTTCTCACTGCCGTCAATGACGCCGTTGCCGCACAAAGTCTTCTTGCACTCAGGAAGGCAGAGGTTGTCGATGCCGGGCGGGTCGCATGACTCAGCCAGGTGCCAGTCTACAACACCCGTGCCGCACTGCTCATCGGAGTTGCAGTACTTGTCGCAACCGTCGAAGGACTCCTTGTTGCCGTCGTCGCACATCTCATCCTGTGCCGTGTCGACAATGCCGTTGCCGCAACTCTCTGTGCTCTTGCAGTCAGCGGAACACCAGTCACCGCTTACGTTATTGCCGTCGTCACAAACCTCACCGGCCTCTTCATCGAGTTTGCCGTCGCCGCAGCCGATCGCCTGGAGCGTGCACTTCCAGGAGCAGCCGTCGCCGTTCTCCTGGTTGCCGTCGTCGCATTCCTCGTCGAGATCCAAGATGCCGTCGCCACAATTCAGGGGAACCTTGTAACATCCGGCGGAGCAACCATCTCCCGAGTTCATGTTGCCGTCGTCGCACTCTTCTCCCGGATCGATCAAGCCATCGCCGCACGGTGTCGCAGTGCAGTCATCGAGGCAGAAAGCAGAGAGGTCCGGTGGGTCACACTCCTCGCCCTCATCGAGATCGCCATTGCCGCAGTCGGGATCCTGATCGTTGCATTTCCAGGAGCAACCGTCACCATCTTCGAAGTTGCCGTCATCGCACTCTTCACTGCCTTCGAGCATACCGTTGCCGCAACGTGTTTCCTGGCAGGTCGGGTCACACATGTGCTCGGTGTCGATCTCTGACCCGGGCGGTTCACAATCTTCACCCAGGATTTCGTCAACGTACCCGTTGCCGCAAGTCTGGTCACTCTTGCAATCGGCAGAGCAGCCATCGAGGTCCTTGTTGTTGCCGTCGTCGCACGCTTCGCCCATCAACTCGTCGACGTAGCCATTGCCACAAGTCTCGTTGCTGAGACAGTCGACGCTGCAGCCGTCACCGAAAGTCCAGTTACCGTCGTCACAGACTTCGCCGGGGTCCTTCTCGCCATTGCCGCAGGTGGTCAAAGTGCAGTCGTACTGGCAAAGCGCCTCCAGGCCGGGCGGCTCACACTCCTCGCCTGGCTTGATTATTCCATCTCCGCAACCGTCCGGTTGGATCTTGCAGTTGGGTGCACAGCCGTCACCGTGGTCCCAGTTGCCGTCGTCGCACTCTTCGTCACCATTGATCTTCCCATTGCCGCATTTTGTCTCGCGGCACGTGTTGTCACAAAGGGTGGTGAAGGCGGGCGGGTCGCACTCCTCAAGCATGTTGTAGTCGAGAACGCCATTGCCGCAAGTCTCGTCCGAGTGACAGTGTTGGGAGCAGCCGTCACCATCTAGCTTGTTGCCGTCGTCGCAGACTTCCTGATTGGTGCTGCCCGGGTAGGCATCGACAATCCCGTTGCCGCAGGTTTCGTCGCTCTTACAATCGAAACTGCAGCCGTCTCCATGCTGATTGTTACCGTCGTCGCAAAACTCCCCGTCGTCGACTATGAAATTGCCGCATCCATCGGGCGTCTTTTTGCAGTCGTGAGAGCAGCCGTCGCCGTCCGTCCAGTTACCGTCGTCGCACTCTTCCCCCAGTTCCGGCTCAATGTCCAGGTTGCCGCAACCAGGCTTGTGGCAATTCTTGTTGCACACGTCGGTGCCTGGGGGCTCGCAATTCTCGGATTTCTCATCGGGGTCGTTGTCCTTTGAGTCCCAATCGATGATCCCGTTGCCACAGGTCTCGTTGGAGTGGCACCATTCGTCGCAGCCGTCCCCGGAAACCGTGTTCCCATCGTCGCACTGCTCCCCGAAATCGCGAATGTTGTTGCCACACTTCTCTTTACTCATACAGTCGGCCGAGCAACCGTCGCCACCCACCGTGTTGCCGTCGTCACATACTTCCGGGGAATTAACGACACCGTCGCCACAGGGGCCGATATGATTGTCGTTGCGACCGCATGCCAGTAAGAGGCTGGCGACTGTCAGAAATGCGATCGTCATGCGTCGTTTCATGCACACCACCTCGCTTGCAGACACGCCAGTATACCACGCGTGACAACAAAACCTGAAAGATTTATGAGGCCTGTCCCAGCGGCTACTGGAGGGTCGCTACGTGAGCCTTGAGGGACTCAATCTGCTGGCCGATCTTCTTTTTGAACCAGTCCACCGAGTTGGTGAACTTCGCCAGGTCGTGGGGGTAGAGAGGGTCCGCCAGCAGTCTCTCCTCGAGCTTGATGCGGTGGCTCTCAAGGTTGACCTCGGCCTGCTCCAAGGCGGGAATCATGTCTGCCAGGAGTTCGTTGTATGCCTCAGGATGGAGAGTTACAGCCTGATACATAAGACGGTCGCACTGCGGCGGCAGGACCAGCGAGTCATTCTCCGGGTCCGGGGAGCCGGGGTCTTCCACTACCCACTTTGGAACTGGCCCGCATTCGTCGGGCTTTTTCCACCAACTCTGGGCGAATTCATGGGGCTCATGGTAGCCGTAGAACGTTACGTCCATATCCCACGGTAGCAGGTGGAAACCACCCCCCGGCTCATCGTACCAGTAGTAGTTGTGGTTCTGGCAGGTGCCGAACATATCGAAGCACCAGAAGCGGGTGATGCCGTCCTCGTCGCTGATGACCCGGCCCACAGCAAGGGTCTTGGCCAGTTGAGCAAGATCTGTGAATTGGGAGACCTCCGCCTCGAAATTGGCCTCTTCACAAGATTGCACAGTGTCGGAGAATGCCAGGATGCGGGAAATGTCGCCAGTTCCTTCGTTGGTTCGTAACGACAGAGAGTATATCCACTCATCGTTATGGTTGGGCCAGGCTTCTTTGTAGAGGTTTCCTTCATCTTCGTCGAAGCGCGCCTGGATGTACTCTTTGTCGATGGGCTCTACCAGTACATAGACACTCCACGGCTCCCCGTTGACCCGCAGTAGCGCATGACTGGCCCGAGGGGCGTGGATGCCTACGTGGTTGAAGAGGCCATACATCAGCGTATCCCGCATCATCGTGACGTCGGCCAAACCGGAATTGAAGACGAGACGACGCAAGCCGTAGAAGCGACCGCAGCCATCGTACTTATCGAATCTGATCTTCAGGCTGAGCTTCGGACAGGTCTGCTCACCTTCATCATCAAAGCAGCCCACGAGACTCGACCAGGCTCCTTTGAACCGGATGCCCACTCCGACGTAACGACGCCCCTCGAATATCACGTTGGCGGGAACATACTCTTCAGTGAGCGCGTTGGCCTGCAACCACGCCCAATCCTCTGCCGTCATCTCAATGTCGAATTCCCGCATCTGCGCGATGTCGAAGACGAGATCTCCGTCCCCCTCAGGCTCATCCACCAGATTCCCGTCAAGGTCTTCAACGCGGAAGATGCCAGCGCACTTCGGTTTGTCCTTGTTAGGGTCGAGGGCATCGAAGTCATCAGCCACAGTGACATCGGCCTCGGGGGTAGTGGTGTCCGTCCCTACCGGTGTAGACTCGGTGTTGTCGCATGCTGCCGCAAGACCCAGGAGCACGGTCAGGCTGATTGTCAGCACACCATTTGCCTGTCTGCGGGCCCATCTTCGATTCTCAATCACCATCCCCATCCTCCAGGTGACATCCTATGGAATCACCAAAAGTGAGTCAAACTGACGGTGCTGAACACCGTCGCTCATCTTCACAACCTCAACGCCAATTGGACGAAGAGTCGACTCTCATCAGACCACGCACTCGCAAGGGACTCGTCGACCCGACGCAGATCGCCATGAATCATCAGGCGGACGTGCTTGCCGATATGCAAGTTAGCGCCAATACTACCTTGCCCGACAAGGGCCTCGTCCAGGCCATCGTCCGGGAGTAGAAGCTCGCCTTTGACAACGGGCTCCAAAGCCAGCTTTAACTTCGAGCCAAGTTTGATGCGATAGGCGATTAGTGCATTCACTGCTGTCGCCGCCGGTAGCCCGGTCCTATCGCCGTCAGCGCGGCATTCGACGGGATCGATGGCCAGTGCACAGCGGTCGTGGTTGAGTCCATAGAGGCCTTCAATCAGGACAAATAGACCTTTGCGCTCGATGGTCATGTCGACCCCCGTCATCCACGACCATGAGGGGTAGTACTCCACTGTGTCCGTATCGAAGAGCTTCACTGATGCGTTGGCGCCAAAGGTAAGCCAACGGCGGGCTCGAACCTCGACTCGTCCCACCACGTCCTTGGCCCCGTTGCCATCTGTTTCGGGCCGGTTGCGACCCGGTCCATTGAAGAGACCCAGTGCATAAGAGACCCGACGCTTGCCCGGCCCAAAGTTGCCGCTCAGTTGCAATCCCAGATCCCGGTCACCGAATCCGAGGTCTTCAATGAGCAAGCCGTTGGCAGGACCGCGCCCGATAATCTCGAGGCGGCTGCGACCGCGCAATTCCAGCGCACTGAAGGGCCGCTTGAACTGTCCCATCTTGAGGTGCAGGTAACGCCCGAAGCGCAATTCGACCCAGCCATCTCGCAATGAGGCCCTGGCCCCCTCCTCCTTGAAGATCTGATTGGCGTCGAATTGGAGCCGCGTGCGTAGCCATTTGCCCTCACGCCACTGCAGTTTTACCCGGGCCATCGCAACTTCAAACTCGTTTGCCGGGTCGCCCTCTCGCTCCGAAAGAGTCCACAACGTGTGCAGATTGGCTTCTCCGCTCAGGCGTGGGGTCTCATCCTCGTCAACCTGGGCAAACGTCGAAGAACTCGTCGCAAGAACCATTAAGGTGGCCAGGACTGTTGCGAAGCGTCGGCGCATTTCAGCTCCCAGACTAAGGACTGTCCAGTACCTCGATCAGATAGGCTCGTCGTCGCTTGACGTAGTCCATGAGATTGGGAGGCGAATCGAGGGAGGCGCTGTCGGAGATGGCCTGATAGTACTCTTCTTCGGTATGATAGTTGGAGGGATCGATGGCTATCTGCCAACCGACCAGGACGTTGAGTTCATCCATCCACTCTCGTTGCTTCGATTCGGTCAGCCACTTCGAGGTCATCTCTTCCAGATATCCCAGGTAGAGTGCCTTGAAGGCAGGCACCGCGAGAATGCGGTCAACCAGCGGCCGCTCGAGGATTTCACAGGTCGGCTTGTCGACCGCGGACCCGGTCGCTTCGAAGCTGCCCTTGCATTTCTTGCCGCCATAAGCCTTGTTGTGGTCCCACGGGAGGTAGACAAAGAGGTCGTTGTCCGGCCGATGGTAGAGATAGAAGTTGTCGGGCCAGCTCAGGTAGTTGTCAAAGTCACCGATGGCCACCGCGACAGCTAGCCAGCGCAGAAAAGTATCGACGTCAAAGACCTCCTTGATGGCTGTCTCAAAGTCTGCGTCGGAAGAGTTGTTGAGCACATCCAGGAAGTTGATCAGGTCGGCATAGTCGTTCTTGTCGGGGTCCTTCTTGTTGGTGGTCAGCACCAGGCCCTGGGCATTGTCGCCACTGCCGAAGCGATAATCTCCCACCGAATCCCCGGCCCACTCAAGGGTGCAACCTGGCGGGACGCATTCGTAGAGGTTGCCGTCGTCAGCGTGTTCCTCGATACCAAAAGCATCCTTGAGGTATCGCTTGTCGATGTCCTGAATCATCGTGTAGTTGCCAAAGTCCTCGCCATCCACTTCCACCACTGCAAAGGCGGTTCTGACGGCCGGCACTCCCATGGCTCGGTAGGTGCGCGATGCCAGCGCCTCACGCAGACTACTTGGGTCCGGCTTGTTGTTCTCCAGATGTAGCTTGTCCACCCCCATCAGCCGCTCTTCGCCAAAGTAGTCAAAGTTGATCTTGAGAGCATACTTCTTCTCGGATTTTCCCTTGCCATCCTTGACCGCTCCCTTGATGCGAACCCCCGCAGCATCGGCACTGGAACCATCGACGACCACCACTGCTTGCCAGTAAACCTCTGACCCGGAATCCAGGAAGGCAGCCAACATCGCGGCCCACCCATCAGTAGTGGTGATGGACACCGAATGGACAATGTCCTGGGCAAAGAGAACATCAAACTGCGGAGTTACGGGCTCCTCGTCCACCGGCTGATTGCTCTGGTCACAACCTGCAGCAAGCAGCGTGGCCAGCCCGAAGAGTACAAGAGAGAGTTGTTTGACCATGACCATCCTATCATTCCAAGGGTCAACTTCGTTGCCCTACGCAACGAGCACTTCCCTACATTACTTCTCCGCGTCCCCGGCGTCGAGTATTTAGCAAAGCTAAGGAGGCTTTTTGTCCGGCACCCCACGATATTGTCCCAAACGCAGCGTGTCGTCCCGAACGCAGTGACGGCTCTTTGCACCCGCATTGGCCGGCCGACTCATAGATGGTAGCCGGCTGACACGCTGACGCGCTCCGGGGGCAGAACGCACGAAGGTCGTAGCTGATAAGGAATGGAGGAATGGTCTGACCCAAGCCCTGATCCTGTGAAGCGATTCACAGGGCACTTCCTTAGTTGGATACTTTGATATATTCTCCTATCTGTCCGGCTATCCAGGGCTGCCCGAGAGCAGCATGGTGGGGCCATGTAATTCTTGTTGCAAAGGGGTGAACAAAATGGTTTTCGGTAAGAGTCAAAGAGATAGGGAAGTTGGGCGACAGATCGTGGATTTCAGTCGGCTGATCGGTCGAACAGTAGATGAGTACAAGCGCATGATTGACGAGTACCTGGACTGGGATCGTCACTTCAAGGAGCAGAGCAAGAAGGTCCACAAAATGGAGAGTGAGGCAGATCGCCTCCGCCGAGAGATTGAGAGAGCCATGTTCGAAGGTGCATTCCTCCCAGCCTACCGAGCTGACTACATAGGGCTGCTTGAAGCCCTGGACAAGGTTGCCAACAAGGCCGAGGAGATCGGCGACAATCTCTTCCTCATGCGTCCCGATATTCCCGAGGAAATCCGAAGCGACTTCGCGGAAATCGCCCGCTTGACCCAACTCGCTTACCAGCCCATACCCGATGCCATTGAGCGGGCACTCGATGGCGAAACTGACTTCGTCGAATTGGACGCATTTGTGGAGGGCAAGGAGGGAGAGGTCGATGCCATCCAATTCCACGTTACGCGCAAAGTCTTCAAGGAGCTAGAAGTCGACCTGGCCCAATCGATGCTGCTCAAATTCACGATTGACGCGCTCTGCAGCGTGAGCGACCGTATTGAGAACGTGGTGGACGCACTCACGCTGGTGGCATTGGCGCGTAGGTTGTAGAGACAGTGCGTATGAGAGAACAGAACTGAATTGGAGTTGTGATGTCAACACTTATGCTGGTTTCTTTGTGCTGCGCTGGGCTCTATGTGGGCTGGAACATCGGTGCCAATGACGCAGCTAACTGCATTGGTACCTCGGTTGGCGCTGGATTGATGCGGTACCGCACCGCGATTGTTCTCGTCAGCCTCTGCGTTGTGGCAGGAGCGGTTCTTCAGGGTCATCATGTCATGAAGACCATCGGCAAGGGGATCGTAACGGATCCGATCCCACCACTTGGGGTGTTTGCCGCACTGTTGTGCTCGGGCTTCTTCGTCACGATTGCGACCTTCTTCAAGGTGCCTACCTCAACCTCTCAGGCCATCGTAGGTGGGGTCGCCGGAGTCGGAATGGCTGGTGCGCTTTCGGTGGATAGCTCGAAGCTCTTCACCATCTTGCAATGCTGGGTGCTGTGCCCGATTCTCACCATGTCCCTCTCCTACGGTATCTTTCGCGGGCTACGCTGGTTCCTGAGCCGTTTCCCAACGAGGCACTCCCACCGCGTACTTCACGCGTTGGTCGTTGGATCTGCGGGATACGTCGCCTATTCACTGGGGGCCAACGATGTGGGCAACGCTATTGGACCGTTGGCGAGCCTCGATCTCCAGATCGCAGGATTCAGCGTTTCCATGCAGTTCCTCGGGCTGGCCGGAGGTTTTGCGTTGGCGGTGGGAGCCCTGACATTCGGCAAAGGGGTCACAGAGACGGTTGGCAAGAGTCTCACCCGGCTTGACCTTCCCAGCGCTTTCGCAGCGCAAATATCAGCCGCTTTTGGAGTCCACCTCTTCTCCATGATGGGGATCCCTGTCTCCACTTCCCAATCAATCGTTGGCGCGGTAATCGGGGTCGGTCTTGTCCACGGCGCTCGAACAGTCTCAAGGCGCAAACTGGTTGAGATCGGACTGGGTTGGGCGTTGACACCGACCCTCGCCGGAACGGTCTCTTTCCTGCTCTACTCGTTCCTCATGAAGATAGCCTAGCTACCGATGGGGCGACTCTTTGAGCCGAACGACACCTGGGCTTCCATGGCCATGACCTAGTATTCCGCCGGGAAGCTTGAAGGTCGCGCGTTGTGGTCGTGCACGGTCAAGAAAAGCCGCTAGACGGAGGGAAACTTGACCTCGAACGTACTACTCGTCGGGACTACTCGCTTTGCTCGGTGATGATGAACTCGACGCGGCGGTTCTTCTGATGGTCCGCTTCGGTTGTGGCGCCCTTGACCAGAGGCTTGGATTCGCCGTACCCCTGTGAACTCAGACGGCTCGCCTCGATGCCATGCTTCTCAAGATACTCACGGACTGCAGCAGCGCGACCGGTAGAGAGCTTCTTGTTGTATGAAGAGCCGCCCCGCTCATCGGTGTGCCCTTCGATGCGAACCTTCTTGATCTGGGGATTCTCGGAGAGCACCGTAACGGCTTCATCCAATAGTGGATAGCTCTCTTCCTTGATCCGGGTTTCGTCGTAGTAGAAGAGCACCGTTTGCAGGAGGACAATCTTCTTCTTCTCAATGACTACGGCTTCGTCGGGGCAACCGTCATCATCCTTATAGGTGTTCTTAGTCTCTGGCTCCTGGGGGCACTGATCAGTCGGAACGCAGACATCCTTGTACTTGTCGGCCACTCCTTCTTTCTCAACCCAGGGGTCACAGAGGCCATCCTTGTCCGGGTCGGGGTCCCTTGCCGGCGGCGGTGGTGGTGGCGGAGGCGGAGGTGGTGGCGGCGGTGGTGGCGGCGGAGCAACTTCTTCTTCAACGCAACTGTACATCAGGCCGGCGAAGACCCGAAAGTCCGGTGCGGCTGCTCCTTCCGTTATCCCGGCGCCGCCGCCAATGCTGGCGTCGAGGCCTGGCATGACGTGCCATTTCAATCCTCCCAATGCTTCCACCGGGTTCTCTTCAAGATCGCCAAAGGGCTCCAGCAGCTTCATCTGCATGCCCGCTTCAGCTATGATATCAAGTTTGCCCGGCACCACTCCATACCAGGCCCCCGCTTTGGCATCGAAGGTATGGCCCAACTCAACATTGGCGAAGCTGTCGTCGGCGGTTGCCAGCAAGACTCCGGCGTTGGCCGCCAGCCCCCAGCCGCCCATGTCCAGACTAGCCAGCAGGCGTGGCAGAATGCCAAATCCATTTCGGCCCATGTAGGGGTCTACCAATTTGCCGGTGGGGAAGGAAAGGGCCAATTCACCAGCGAGGGCGAAGGAGCCATCGTCGGACCGCATCAGGCGAGCTCTGGGGACGAGGCGGATATCGCCAATGCCGGCGACTCCCGGATCATCGAAGCCCCCCATTCCGTCGCCGCTCTGGAAGAGCACCACGGGAACATCGAGGCCCACGCCCAGCCAGTCCAGAAAGCGATATGCGGCCAGCAAGTTGCCAGTTAACTGGCCCGACACAACCTCTCGGACGATAGAATCTGTGGTGCCCTCAGCCCTGAGCACCAGTGGGTTGTTCTGATAGTTGAGGAATAGACCAACGTTCCAGCGATACTCGCCCTCAGTTTCCCCCGTGCCCACGGTCCAATGGTCGTGCATGAAGGGGGAAGGGCGAAAGGCCTGCGTCTCTATTTGTTGGGCGTAACCATTAGCAGAAGCCAGCAGTCCTACCGCAACCAGAATTCCCACCAGCGCGTTGCGGCGAAAGGGGCGGTATCGTGCCCCCATCCAGAGCAGTGCGCAGAGTATGAGGAGTAGCGCCAGGGCGGGAAGTGACTCACCCGTACCCGCACTACATGCTCCGCCTGTCACTCTTAGTTCCTCTGTCTGGCAGGCATCGCCCGTGCCGTTCTCGTCCCAGTCGGCCTGATCGGGGTTTGGAACCGCAGGGCAGTTATCATCTACATCCAGGATGCCATCTTCGTCCTGGTCTGCCGCGGCACATTCGCCGCAATCGGCCGGGCAGGTTTCGCAGGTCTCGTCGTCACCGCACGTGCCGTCGCCACATGGGTCGGGGCACTCGCCGCAATCGGCCGGGCAGGTTTCGCAAGTCTCGTCATCGGCGCACGTGCCGTCACCACATGGGGCGGGGCACTCGCCGCAATCGGCCGGGCAGGTTTCGCAGGTCTCGTCGTCGCCACACGTGCCGTCGCCACATGGGTCGGGGCACTCGCCGCAATCGGCTGGGCAGGTTTCGCAGTCTTCTGTCGAGGTGCAGTTATCGTCGCCGCATGCAGGTTCCAACTGGCAATCGTTGTCACAACCGTCGCCGTCGAGGTTGTTGCCATCGTCACAATCTTCGCCATCGTCCTTGTTTCCATCACCGCACCAGGCCACCGCGTCGCAGCTCCCGGCGCAGCCGACGATACTGGCAATAAACAGCGCGGTGTCCAACGCGTTATCGGAGGCATCACAAACGACGATGGACAATGTATGCTCCCCGGAGCTCGTCACCGGCACCTGATTGCCCAGCCGTGGGGTCGAACCATCGTACTCGGTGCCATTGTCTGTCACCACCGTGTCGCCACTGAAGAATGGTCCGTTGATGGTTATCGGGTTGCCGTCGGCATCCAGAGCCACATTGCCGTCATCCAGGAAGACCCCCACGACATCGTTGAAATCCTGACCAACGAATTCAGGGTATTCTTCTGAGCCGACGATGTAGTCAAACGCGATGCCGTCGAAGCCTTCCTGCAGTTCGAAGGTGATGTCGAGGCGCACTGCGTCTTTGGTATCGAAGCCGCCGGACAATTTGTCGCAAAGCGAGTCTCCTGATCCCCCCCATTCCGTGGTCGTATCATCCAAATCATTGGGGGGCACAGCGTCTGCTACGCTGCCCGACGAAAAGATCGCGCCGTTGCCGATGCCGAGTGGACCGTCTGTATAGGTCCCCGACGCACCCGCCTCGCCAGTGTGGACGACTGACTTCACGGTAATGCCACTTCCCGGAAACAGGGCAGCTTCCAGCTTCTCAACGTCGTCGGTCGGCGTAATCTCCAATCCGGTAGCAGGAAGCGAGAAGCCCAGCAGTAGGACAGATAATATGGCAAATCGAAGAGCGTAAGACATAGTTGACGTTCGCAACATCATTCCCCCCTGAGTGAAGTCCCAAACCAAGACCACCAATCCCGGCAACATTGGGTAGAGTCCCAGATTGTGGTGTAACGCGAAGGAGGTTGTAGACGGCCAAGGCGTCGTCCATCATTCGTTTGAGTTCAAACATAACCGAATGGAGGAGACGCAATGGCCGACAACAGTCTGAGACACATCGATGGATTTGTGAAGAGTATCGTTGGCAACGGTGAGACGAAGGAAGTTCTACGCCGTGCTTTGGAGGCAGCTTTGGCCGCTTTGATGGAAGGAGAAGTTTCTGTCATCACCGGAGCTGGACACGGGGAAGTGAGTGACACACGGGAGACGCACCGGAACGGGTACCGTGAAAGGCAATTCGATACTACGTTGGGCACCATTCCGCTGCGAATTCCGCGTGTTCGCACAGGGAGCTACATGCCTTCATTTCTGTCTTCCAATCAACGTTCTGATGCGGCGCTGGTGGCTGCGTTGGTGGAGTGCTTCCAGCAAGGGGTCTCGACCAGGAAGGCCGAGGCTGTGGCGCGTTCGCTGGGAGTGGAGAGCATGTCGAAGAGCACTGTAAGCAGGATGCTGGGCACTCTGGATGAGCAAGTGAAGGCGTACCGTGAGCGGCCGCTTCCGGACTGCCCGTACGTCTTCGTTGACGCTCGGTATGAGAATGTGCGGGAGGACCATGCAGTCAGGAAGATGGCGGTTATGGTTGCGCTCGGCGTTCGGCCTGACGGCGGGAAAGAATTCCTGGGGTTCTGGGTGGCGAGAGTTGAAAACGAGGCGTACTGGGGCGACTTCCTGGCGGGTCTACGGCGCCGCGGACTAGGTGGGGTGAAGTTGATGGTCAGCGACGCCCACGAGGGGCTCAGGAGGGCGATTCAGCGTGTCTATCCTGGCTCTATGTGGCAGCGATGCAAAGTGCACTTCCTGCGCAACCTGGCGGGCCGGCTTCCTCGGAAGAAGCAACCCTCAGTAATGGCCCTGGTGAAAACCGTTTTCGCCCAGGACAGCCAAGACGAGGCCCTGGTGCAGAGGACGGCGGTGGCGAAGCTACTTCGGCAGATGAACTGTGGCGAAGCCGCTGACCTACTCGAAAATGCCACTGCAGTGCTGACCTACCTGCAGTTTCCCAAGGACCACTGGACGAAGCTGCACTCCACCAACGTCATCGAGCGATTGAACCGCAGCTTGAAGGTCAGAACTCGGGTCGTTTCGATCTTCCCCAATAGGGCTTCGGTAGAGCGTCTAATTGGCGCTCTGCTGCTGGAAGAGCAGGACGAGTGGCTCGACGGACGGCGCTTCATCAGTGGACAATCCATGAAGCTTCTGCTGCAGCCAGCTGGCCTACAACCAGCTGCAGCCGAGGACAAAACAGCAACACTGGGCGCCGCGGGGGGGGGGGCGGCGCCGCCCCCCCCCGCCCCCCCCCCCCCGCCGCGCCGGAGCCCGCCCCCGCGCCCGAGCCCCCCCCGCCCGCGGCCGGGCGCCGGGGCCCCGGCGCCGGCCGCCCCGGGGAGGACGCACTTCCCATCGAAGAAGTCGGGCCCCGCGTTGGCTCGGATCCGCGCCTCGACGCAGTCCCCGACCGCGCCCCGGCCCGGTCCTGAGGTCACCGTCAAGTCCCTGGAGACGTGGACCTCGGTCCCGGCTCCGTCCCGGCTGCTCTCGAAGGTCAGGTGCAGCGCGCAGTCGGGGCCCGGCACCAGGGCCTCCAGGATCCACTCTCCGCAGCGGAAGGAGTTCGGGTCGTCGGGCGCAAGGAGGCCTGCGGCCGCAGCCTCGTGACCGGGCTTGAAGACGTCTCCTTCGCTCCCAAGGGAAGGTCCTGCGGTCAAGACCAGCCCGAGGAGCGTCGCGATGTGGGCGGTG
>CAZFVN010000060.1:0-32019 GCA_964522395.1 uncultured Myxococcales bacterium | reverse complement strand
GCAGCAACAACGTAACCCACCCCCATATCCGCGTTGTCAATGGCGGCCAGCGTCTTCCCGCCCGCTCTTAGCGCGAGGTCGGGCAAGGAGATTTCCCAGCGGTTGGCCCACGCCGCCTCAATCCGGAAGCCGGGAACCACTGCCAACGCGAGTCCAGTCCCATGTGGCTCCAGAAGTGCATACTCTCCGGCCAACAAGACCTTGGCTGGAACCTGCAAGGTAACTGGTGTGGTCAAGGGCCATCTCCCGCGTCGCGGGGTTCGAGCCGTGCCCCCACGCCCGCCCGGGCGACTAATCGTCGTTTGCCGGGGGCCAATCTGTCCAGAGTAGCGAGCAGAGCCGGCAGGTGTGCATCAACCGTCAGGAATAGGGGGTTGGTCCCGGCATCGAAGGTGGTGCACCACATATCGCCGGGCAGCTCCTTCTGGAGTTTCTCCAGGACTGAGAGGGCCTGACGGGAAAGATAGAGGATCGGGGGCTGAGCCGTGAGGCAGGTGGCATGCATGTGCATTGCCTGCTCCCCGGTAGCCGCGGCCAATGCGGCGAAATCTCGAGCGAGGATATACTCTTTCATCCGAGGAGCCGTCTCGTTGCAAGCCCTGACCCAATCGGCAAAGAGGGGGGAGGTGGCGGCGGTGCGCTTCATTCCTAATGTCGACGAGACGCTCTTCGGTATCGTATCGAGGAAGAGCGCTACAATCCTCAACTCTGGCCAGTGCTCGGGAGCGGCAATGGAGCTGGCGAAGCTGTCGCTCCCATCTGCCAGGGATCCCCTGTGCCAATAGGCGAAACCCGAAGGCACAGAGCGTGCCGCCGAACCAGAACCCAACCGCGCCAGGGCGGAGCGGGCCTGGTTGCCGAGAGTAGCCTCAAAATAGTCTGCCGCCGCGGTGGCAAGCGCGGCCATAACTGCCGCAGAGCCCGCAAGTCCAGCCGCCACTGGGAGTGATGTGGTGACACCGATTCCCACCGGTTCCCGGTCGTTTTGCAGAGCCTTGAGAATGCGTACATAGGGAGGGAGCAGATTGGCCGGCAGCCTTGCCCCATTCCACGTCACAATATCCTCAGCCGCCGGTGCCAGTTCGACTCGCGTACGAGGTGAGTCTAGGCAGATTGATACACTATCCGCGGCCGGCAGATTCAGCTCTTCGTCCCGCTTACCCCAGTATTTCACCAGGGCGATATTGGGGGGGGCCGTGGCAACGGCCCTTTTACTATTCTGCATCGATCTGGAAGGCGTCGGTGGCGTTTCCGGAATCGCTTCCCTTGCGCGTGTAGTTGAGAAGTACCTTGTTGATCTCAAGGGAACCCGAATTGGGGGCGCCCCGGCCTACGAAGATCGAGAAACTGTCGGCCGGTGACCCACTCTTTGCCGGCAGGTAAGTGGAGACAATTTCAAGTCTGTTACTGCCCTTCTTCAGGTGCAGGGTCAACTCCACCGTCGTCTGGGTCTGCTCCGCGGTGATCTCCTTGACCACCTTTCCATTCACCTGCACCGCGAATTTGAAGGGCACCGCGCTGGCCGAAGTAGCTTGCGTAAATAGAAAATAGCGGTGTTTCAGGAAACTGCCCTGCGGTTTGGTCAGGTCAGTGGAGACCGCCTGCTCGCCCTGGGCTGCAGTAGCAAGGACGTCCATGTCAGGAGCTGTAATGTAGATATCCCCCCGGGCATTGAAAGTCACTGTGCAGTTCTCAATTGTCAGGTCAGTAATGCCTCGAATCTGCTTGCCATTGACGTAGATGTCGGCGGCAGTTGCGTTACCGGCCGTGAGCAGTATTGCGGTGACCACTAAGCGCGCGGCCGTCTGTCGAGTAAACTTATGAATCATTGCAATCCTCCTAGAGTTTCTCTTTGGTCGGAGATCGGCCAGCGTCTTTGTAGGTCGACCACTTGTGGCGGCCATGCTCCTGTCCCTCTTCACTATCCTGTCGAAAGATCTCAAAGACCAGTTGACTGGAGTCCAATTGCTCTGGAAGCAGCGGGTCGGCGGAGAGATTCACGAGTACGTCTCCGCGATAATGTCCTGCCTCCCGCTCTACTACAACGGCTCGGTTAAGAGGCGAAGGAACGGTCTCGGAAATCCTGGCGTGCGGCAGGAATGAGGCCTCGTCAAAGGTCCAGAGACGCTCGTCGAACCAACGAGCAGCAGCTTCGTCGCCCGCCACCACAACTACCCTCTTACCCTCTTCGGTCAGAGCTTCGAGTTGTTGGCAGAGGCGGCGGATTTGCGCCGATTGGTCAGCCTGGGTCAGGCCAACAAAGCGGATGTCTGGCATGGATTGTCCTCCTGCGCAACGGATACACGGGCGGGCGGCCTAAGTCAAGTAGCCGCGCGAGCCAATTTCCTTGCGCGCGGAACAAACAGGGTGTTATTCTTGTCAAGTTGTCCGTTTAGGAGGTTGCATGAAGCACAACTGTCCACGGTGTAAGAAGGAATTTGCCCTGTCCGCCAAACTGGCCGGCAAGCAACTCCGTGTCCGTTGTACCTCTTGCGGCACGGTCTTTCGAATGCGGCTGCCGGGCTCAGCTTCCGCTACCGCCCCTGCCGCTCCGGCCGCAACGCCGGTCAAGGCTTCCGCGCCGGCAGCACCGCCGCCCCGTCCACCCGAACCGCAGCATAAGTATTTTGCGGTGATTGGTGGCAAGCGGTTGGGGCCGATGCCGTACGCGGCACTGAAGCGCCTCGTCGGAGAAGAAAAGATCACCGTCGCAACTTTGCTCTGGCGCAAAGGACTTGGGGAATGGCTGCCAGCCGCGCAGGTGGCCGATGTATCCAGCCTCTTCGGGGTGGCACCGCCGCCGCTCCCGAAACCATCAGCCCCAAAACCCCCGCCTCTGAAACCGGCTACCCCCGCCGAAGAGGTAACCAGGGCTGCAGCCCAAGCCGCGCAGCGGGCGGTCGAGCAGGCACAACTTGCCGCTACTCCCGACGATTTCTCCGGGAAGGTCACCGGCGACGTGCTCGAGAAATTCCATCAGGTGGAACCGGACGAAGAACCCACCGATCAAGAAGTCGACCTGGACGACGTCGATAACGCTTTCTTCGCGGTGGGAGAAAAGGCCGCCGATGTCGCCCGCCCTAGCCGCGATATCGGTGAGATCGAAGTCTCCGACGGCCCCCTGTTTCCCATTGAAATGGAAGCCCAGCACGTCGATAAAGACGCCCGCGCCAGCCTCAAAGACTTCAGCGTCATGGTCACCCTCTCCAGGAAGTCCCGTCGGAAGGGAGTTTTTGCCATCGTCGCCCTTGCGGTCGTCTCGTTTGCGACCATCGTCATGATCTTCTCATTCGGCGATCCCATGGGTTGGAAGGGAGCCGAAAGAACTGAGGTTGCATGGAACCCTGAGGGTCATAAAGGGCTCCTGGCTGATCGGCCGAAAAACAAGAAAAAGGAAGTGGAGGAAGTCCCAAGCGATCGGCCCGCACTTCCCGGCGATGAGCAAGATGCCGGCGAAGATCCCGAAGAGCTTATTCGCAAGATGGAGCAAAAGGAGTGGAAGGTCTCCCTCGACGAAGATGAGATGGCCGTAGATCGCGAGCAGTTGGCCTCCAAGCTTGGCACCAAGAAGCACGTCAACAACGGCGGCAGCAAGCACAAATCGGGCAGCAAGAAGAACAAGTCACGAGCCGGCAAGAAGGTCAAGCATCACCCCGATGACGACGAGGAGATGAGTCTCGAGGAGTTTGCCAAGTCCGCCGCTCTCAGCAAAGACGAAGCCGGTTCTGCCTTTAACGCTGGAACGGGTGGGGCAAAGGGAGTGGAGAAGACCGTCGGCAAGGGTATGGAGTCGGCCATGGGCGGCGGGCTCGGAGGTTCCAGGAAGCTCAAGGAACGGAAGATTGTGGCCAATGTCAAGGAGCGCGTCGGCGATGGCTCCGCGCTCAAAGCTTTGGTTGGTCGCCGGGTCTCCAAAAAGGTTGGGGCGGAACGCAATCGCATCAAGTCTTGTATGGACCGTTTTTCAGGTAGCTACTCCGGCCCCGGTGGGCAGCTCAAGGCGAGTCTCCATTTCGATGACAAGGGAGCCATCACCAGTGTCTCTATCAAAGGTGGGGGAGCCGACCTGGAGAAGTGCTTCGCCGACATCTTCAAGGGGTGGCGTATCTCCACCATTAATCGAAAGATCAAGATACCGATTGCTGTGCGCTTCAAATGAGCCTACGTAGTTCCCGTCCCCATCGAAGGCCACCTCGGAGCAACCTTAACACCTGGGTGAGTCTTGGTTTCCTCGTGATGATGTTGATCATGATTCTCCTGCTCAAAGGCCAGGTGGCAGAATCTGCCGCTGGCTGCTTTTCACGAATCAGCGCACCGCCAGAAGAAGAGCAGATTGTGGTTCCTGATGTGCCCGAAGAGGAGGGCAACGTGCGCGTTATTGCGCCGCCCACGCGGACCCCCGCCGCGGATGTTGTCAGCCCCGGTGTAAGGGGTATGGAATCGGAGGGGGGCGCTACAGGCCCCGAGTAGAGCATGGGATGTTTTGACCAGTCACTTGCAGGGCCACCTGACGCACGAACTCAGCCGAATGTGACGCTCTGGGATAGGATGAGTCAATCAGCAGATCCCCGCTCACTGGCCGCCGATACTGCTGTAGTACAAGCCGTTTCGCCCCCTGGACGATGCCAGCCATTTGAAGGATGTCCTGCTCGTCTAGAAGTGGCGAGAATGTTGTACGGAATTCGTGGTCAACGCCATCATCCAGAACCACTCGGACCGTCTCATGCAGGTCCGATGGATCAACATCGACGCCACAGATTTCTCCATATCTGCTGAAGGGTGCTTTTAAATCCATGGCCACGAAGTTGACCAGCTTTCGCTTGAGTAGACTGCGCACGACATCCGGGCGCGTACCGTTGGTGTCCAATTTGATGGCCAGTCCCAAATCCCGAACGCGTTCCAGGAAGCCAGCTAGACGAGGCTGAAGCGTCGGTTCCCAACCCGTAACAACCACTCCATCGAGCATCTTCCGGCGGCGGGTAAGAAAGGCGAGTACGTCGCCACAATCGTGGTCTTCTGGACGAGGGCCACTCTCCACCAATGCCCGGTTGTGGCAGTAGTGGCAATTCATATTGCAGCCGGGAGTGAAGACCACCGCGGCTACCTTGCCTGGGTAGTCCACCATGGAACAACGCTGCAACCCCGCGATCTGCACTATGCGGTCCCTCCCGGCAGTCGGAACTTGACGCGATCCTTATACTCTTGACGCTTCCCACGATTGTAGTTGGCTACCGGCCTTAGATACCCGGTCACCCGAGACCAGACCTCTGTTTCACGACTGCAATCGGGGCAACTGAATTGCTCTCCGTGCAGATACCCATGTTCATCGCAGATACTGAAGGTCGGCGTGATCGAAATGTAGGGTAAGTTGTAGCTCTCGAACGCCTTGCGCAACAGTGACTTGCAACTCTCAATGTCCTCTACTGCCTCACCCAAATAGAGGTGGAGAACCGTGCCGCCTGTATAGAGAGACTGCAAATCGTCCTGGAGATCCAACACTTCGAAGATGTCGTCGGTCAGGCCGACGGGGACCTGGGTAGAGTTCGTGTAGTAGGGAGTGTCGCTCCCCGCCGTAATGATGTCGGGATAGCGGGCACGATCAAGCCGTGCCAGGCGATAGGCCGTCCCTTCCGCAGGCGTCGCCTCGAGGTTGTACACATGTCCCGTTTCATCCTGGGCATCCTTGAGTGCGTCCCGTAAGAAGTTCATCACTTCCACTGAGAATTCGCGACCCTCCTCGCTCGTAATGTCAACCTTCAGCAAGTTCAGCAGCGCCTCGTTCATGCCGATGATGCCCACCGTGGAGAAGTGGTTATGCCAGTATTCGTCGGTTCTCTCTTTGATGTGGCGCAGGTAGTGTGCGGAGTATGGATAGAGACCATTGTCAGTCTGCTGCTCCACGATCTTTCGCTTCGTTTCCAAGGAGTTCTTGGCCAACTGAACCTGCTGCCAAAGACGAGCCATGAACTCATTCTTGCTCTGAGCCAGATAGCCGATGCGCGGCAAGTTGATGGTGACTACGCCGACTGAACCGGTCAGGGGGTTTGACCCGAAAAGCCCGCCGCCTCGCTTGCGCAGCTCCGACGTGTCGAGCCGTAGCCGACAACACATGGAGATTGCATCCTCAGGTGAGAGGTCCGAATTCACGTAGTTGGCAAAATAGGGGATTCCGTATTTGGCGGTGACTTCCATGAACGAGTCCACCGCCGGAGCATCCCAATCGAATTCTTTTGTGATATTGATGGTCGGAATGGGGAAGGTGAATACTCGACCCTTGGCGTCGCCCTCCATCATTACTTCGCAAAACGCGCGATTGAAGGTGTCCATCTCGGCCTGGAAATCGCCATATGTTTCGTTCCGGTTCTTACCGCCTACTACCACCGCTTGATCCTTCAACGCCGCGGGAACCGTAAGGTCAAATGTCAGGTTGGAGAAGGGACATTGGAAGCCAACGCGCGTGGGCACGTTAAGGTTATAGATGAATTCCTGCAGGAGTTGCTTGACCTCCTTGTAGCTCAGCGAATCGAAACGAATGAACGGTGCACAGTAAGTGTCGATGCTCGACCATGCCTGGGCCCCGGCAGACTCTCCCTGGGTAGTGAAAGTGGAATTCACTATCTGACCCAGAAATGAGCGAAGGTGGCGCGGGGGCTTACTCTCGACCTTCCCTTGCACGCCGCCAAATCCGTCCAGCAGCAACTGCCGGAGGTCCCACCCCGCGCAATATGGGCCGAGGAAGCCGAGGTCGTGGATGTGGGCATCGCCGGTAACGTGGGCTTCCCTTATGTCATTTGGATAAACTTCATGCAGCCAGTAGTTTTGAGTGAAGAACTCCCTGACATAATTGTTAAGCCCGTTGATGCTCTTTTGCGTGTTGGCGTTCTCCTTGGCTCGCCAGTCACGGTCCTCCAGGTAATCTGAGAACATGTCAATGGTGGCCCCGATAAGAGCGTTCAATTGACGGGCGGACTTCCGCTTCTCCCGGTAGAGGATGAAGGCCTTGGCTGTCTGCGCGTGACCGCGCTCAATAAGCACTTTCTCGGCCGCATCCTGGACTTCCTCTACCTCCGGTACTCGACCGCGGTATTCGTCGGCCAGAACATCGAGCACTTCGTCGGACAGCTCTTCGGCTCGACTGAAGTCAGTGCCCCCACAAGATTGTGCCGCTTTGAAGATGGCCCAGGTGATTTTTTGCTGCTGGAATTTGACGGTGCTGCCGTCTCGCTTGCGAATCTGTTGCGTTGTCACTGGTTACTACTCCTCCATGAAAAGGCCGGATCTCCCCAATGGAGCACCCGGGCCGTAAGTCCCAAATTCTCTTGCCCAGAACAGACTCCGACCAGAGACCGGTTGCGGAATCACCACGGACATCTCTTGCTGTTTTTTATGACCCTCTTTGTGGGCCAACACACAACATATTGTGGTCTGGGGGCACTGTCAAGCCCATATTTTGAATATCCTGTATTTCTGGGACCTTCGATCAACGCGAAGCGCGCGCGGTGGCGATCAGCTCGATGCGCGGTCTTTGACCAGGGATCTATAAGTCTCCGATAAGAAAGGATATTGCGGCGAATGATCATGGAAAAACCTGGGAACCGCTTGGACCTCCATACCTAAGCCCATAAATTGCCCCACGTGCCGGCAAAATGACGCACCCTCAAAAAAAAGAACTTGACTTCGTGACGCACTGCGTTATCTTTCCCGTATGGCAGGTAGGAGAGATGAACTAATGACCCCCTGCCGGGAGGATTAGCAATGAAGAATAAGGCAATCGAGATTGGTGCGAAGGTAAAAGAGACCATGCAGACGGCACAGAAACAGTTCGTCGAATTGGAGCAGGATGTGCAGAAGTTTGTCGGCCGCGTTCACGAGAAGGTCCTGGCTGGCCCCGCGGATGGCGTCAAGAAGGTGGACGATTTGCTGCGAGCTATGGTCGTTACTGATTTCGTAGAGAAGATTCGCGCCATCGAGATGTTCAAACATGGTGGTGGACTCAAGCAGGACCTGCTCGACCGCTTCGGCCTGGTAAATGTCGGAGACGTCGAGAACTTGCAGGAGAAATTGGAGAAGTTACAAAGGGAAGTGACGACGCTGAAATCCAGGGCAACCAAACTGGCGAAGCGCCCCACAGGTCCCAGCCCTACAGCGTTCAAAACGCTCAAGAGCCGCGTCACCTCCCTCGAAAAGGCGATTAAGGCCTAGCGCCTTTCTGCTAGCCCCTTATTCGCTCTTCGAAAGCCTGGGTTGAGCGATCCATTACTTGCTGGTGGATGGAGCCGCCCTCGCTATCCATGGTTACCAACGCCGGAAAATCTTCCACTTCAAGTACCCAAAACGCCTCCGGTGCCCCGAATTCCTCCAGCATATGGACCTCGGTAACCTTCTTTATGCGCTGGGCCAGAAGTGATGCCACTCCCCCCACCGCGTGAAGGTAGACCGCACCGCTCTCGGTGAGACCAGCGAGAGTGCGAGGGCCCATGCCGCCCTTGCCCATGGCTCCCACCAAACCGTACTCTGCGATCACCTTTGCCTGATAGGGTTCTTCACGGATCGACGTCGTGGGGCCAGCAGCTACCACTGCCCAGCCATCACCTTCCCTCTTCACAACCGGGCCGCAATGGTAAATGATGCTCTCTTTGAGCAGCTCCCTGATATTCGCCGGACACTCCTCTTCCACCAGGAACTTGTGGGCTGCATCGCGGCCGGTGACGATTCGACCGAAGAGGCGTACTTCGTCGCCGACGCGCAAAGTCTTAACGATTTCCCTGCTTCCCGGCAGGTCAATTCTGACCGATTTCATAATATCCCCCTCAGTCCGTGATCTCATGACCGTTGGGGCCAAAGCGCAATGTCTTGCGCCGCAGAGCCCAACAACCATAAGCGATGGTAACGAAGAATGATGCCGGGTGGCGATGTGCGGCCGCGATCTTTACGCCCAAAACCGTGGTCGCACCACCAAATCCCATAGCCCCAATGCCCAACTCATTAGCTTCTTTGAGCAACCTGCCTTCCAGATCTGCCAACTCAGGTATCGGCGAGTTGTCAGAGAGCGGTCGTAACAACTGCTTCTTGGCCAGTGCGAACCCTTGGGCTCGATCGGCACCGATGGCGACGCCGAGGATTCCTGGCGCACAACCGTACCCCTGTGCCTCAAGTACCGCCTGCAGTACTGCTTTCCGCACGCCGTCCAAATCCCGCCCGGCACCGATGGGGGCCATGGGCAACTTGTACTGAGTCGAGACGTTCTCGGAACCGCCACCCTTGAGCAAGAGCTTCATTATCAGCTCGTTGCCGTCGGTTTCGTCGAAGTAGAGCGCGGGGTAAAGTGTGCCCGTGTTGTCTCCCGCATTCCGGCCCGTTACGATATCAACGGAGTTTGGTCGCAGCAGCGATTCGCCTGTAGCCGTGGGAAGCTGTGCGCGAATCGTCTCTGCTACTTGCTGCAGATCCCAACCCGCTGGCAGCGAGACATAGAACGTCGGGTAGCCAGTATCCTGGCAAATGGGCGTACGCTGTCCATTGGCCAGGTCATTGTTCTCGACAATGAAGCCCAGGGCAGATCGGCAAGCCGCCTCCACTTCCTTCTGGTAAGCTGAATCGAGCGCACTCGCAATATCCGCGGGCATGCGCGTCGAAGCTGCCGCCACCGTCTCGTAGACGGCCCTTCCCAGAGCCGCATAATCCGTTGCCATCGACATGGAGTATCCCTCCTTTCGTTATTTGATTTCGAAAAATGAGCGAATTACCAGAGCGGGGTAGTCCAGCACCCAATGAAAGAGCAGCAATAGAATAGCTAAATAGACTAGCGAGCCTACTGCTACCCAGGCTGTCATCCCTCTGCCGAACCGCAGCTTTCGAACTGCCAGGACCGTTCCCACCGAGAGGAGGAGAGCCAACAGCACGAGAAAGCCGAGTAGACGCAGGTCCACAGCGAAGAAGCCGCCATAAAGCGTTGCAGGAGCTAGGAAATGCAAGCTACCTTCCCGGGTCGCCAGAGCAACCGATGATTCTTCGCAGAGACGGCTGGCAGCCAAACTGCTGGCGGGACCACTCCGCCTGCGATCCGCAACATCATACCCCACAGTAACTCCCACGCAATAGTAAAAGGATGATCCGGAGAGGCCGGGCATTGCTGGTGCAAAGAGAGACCATACGGCGTTGGAAGTGGCCTCCTGGCGGTGCGACGTAAAAGCCCCCCGGATGGGCGCACGCGTATTGACATCAAGAACAGCCACAATAGAATGGCATTGCAGACAGAACGACTGAGAGGAGGCAGGTATGAGACGGTTGGCGTTGGTAGTGGCTGTCGGGCTGTTGTTGGTCGGAGCGTCCCTGGCCACGGCCCAGGAGAAGACGAAGCCGCGGCAAATCGTGATCGGGGTTGCCTACATCGTCCTCGATTCGGAGTATGTAATGCTAACGGTTAACGGTGAGTCCTGGGAGCAATTCTACTACGAGGACGATGGCACGACCCTCGTGCTGGAAGGAGTTGATCGGACGCAGGATTATAGGATCGATCTGGTCCCCACCTATGACGAGTTGAAGCCCACCACGATCAAACTCTCCGCTAAGGATTGGAAGCTCAAACGTCTCGACAAGGAGACCCGTCAGTGGCAAGCCCATAAGAAGCACAAGTTCGCCAAATGGAAGGCCGGCGAGAAGGAGAAGTTTGAAGCCGACCAACTAAAGCGAGCCGAGGAAGAGAAGAAGCAGGCCGAAGCGGCAGCGAAGAAGGCCGAAGAGGAAGCGAGAAAGGCCGAAGAGGAGAAGCGAAAGGCGGAGGAACAGCCCGATGCAGAAAAACCCGCCGACCCTCCGGCCGAGAATGCAGAAGATAAACCAGCCGATGCCCCGGCCGAGAATGCAGAAGATAAACCAGCCGATGCCCCGGCCGAGAAAGTAGAAGAAATACCAGCCGATGCCCCGGCCGAGAATGCAGAAGAAAAACCAGCCGATGCCCCGGCAGAGAAGGTCGAGGAGAAGGGCAAGAAGGACGATAGCTAGTGCACTAGGAAGGTACCCAATAGATCCCCAGCCTAAACTGTCCCGCGCAGTTCCGCCCGTTACCTGGGCCTGCCAACTATTTCTCGCAGCTATACTCTGTTCCCAAATTGCCTGTGCCACCGCACATCAGAATTCCGCCCCCAATTGGATTTCGGCGAAACCCGACCGACAGCAAGTGTTCGACATTTTCCTGGCCGATTTGCCGGGCTCAGTACCTTGTGACTGGGTTGCCCTGGTGGCCGCCGGGCAGCATTCCAGGTTGGATGGCGAAATCCGAGCGCTCCTTGCCGCAGATGCAAACCGTTGGATCTTCAAGGAATGTGACACTCTGCAGAGCATCTGCACTGCTGGCATCGCTGTGCGGGAGCACGGCCTGGGTCGTTGGGCCGATATCTGGCAACGTTTTTGCGGGCACGCAGCACGCTGTCGGACCCGCCAGGATGAGCTCGCAGACCTGGAACGGGGAATCGCGGATTGGCAGCCCCCCCTCCTCCTCTCTCCTCTTTCTAAGTGGTCGACGACGGTCACTCGTTATGCAAGACACCTCCCCGAGCACGCCCCGGCGGTGGCTTCTGCACTTCACCGCCATCAAGAGTTGGCCAGGGAGGCGGCCGACCATCGCTGCCAACTGGCAGTGGAATACGCCCAGTCTCTTGCCGGAACCGCACTGGAACTAATGGAAGGAGATACCCGGGCCCCCCGTTTCGTCCGCGGCGAGCTGGCGCGTACCGATGTAGACCCGGCTTCATTCCTCCACCGTCTTGTTCCTGGCTCAGATGCCTACCGGAATCTCGTCGAAGCATACGGGCGCTATCGCTTAATCGCCTCAAGCGGGGGGTTCGTAACCTTGACCGCTAGATTTGCAGGACTTCGTCGCAGCCGTCGCAAGGATGGCAGACATCGGATTCTCGCCACTCGACTGGTCGCAGAATCTTTGCTGTCGAAAGACCCTCCTGGGCGCGAAGAAATTCCCTTTGTCCAGACGGTGGAAACCGCGCTCAAGAGTTTTCAGCGAATGCACCACCTCACCCAAACCGGAGCGGTCGGCCCCGCCACCCTCGCGGCCCTCAACATCACAGCCACGGAGAAAGCAGCAGCCCTGCGCCGGGCCCTGGTCGCCTACCGTCAGGCGGTACCGCCCTGGGAATCCACCTTTGTCCTGGTTCAAATGCCCGCGGCCTTCCTGGAGTTCTACGTCGGTGGCGAATTGCGTCGTCACCAACGGACCGTTCTCGGTCGCCCCGAACGAGATAGCGAAGGTGCCCGGCCACTGGCGACACCAGCCCTCAATTCCACCATCACTGCGGTCATCTTCAATCCCGAATGGCATGTCCCGTGGTCCATTGCTGAAAACGAAATCAAACCCGCCATCGAGAAGGATCCGAGCTACCTCACACGCAATTCCTACCGTCGCGAAGTTTCCGGCAAGGACCGGGTCCGATTCGTCCAGTCCCCAGGACCCCACAATGCGCTAGGAAGAGTCAAGTTTCACTTCGCCAACTCCCACGACGTCTATCTCCACGATACTCCCCAAAAACGCTTCTTCCGCCTCCCCCGACGACTCCTGTCACATGGCTGCGTTAGAGTAGAGCAGGCGGTCAAAGTAGCCACCCTCATGCTCAATCTTGACCAGGGATTTAATTGGGAGAGGCTAAGGAAGGTTCTGAGGTCGGGGGAGACCACCGAGTACCGCCTCAAGACCCCCGTCCCGGTCCATCTGCTCTACTCCACCGCCGCCGCCGACTCAAACGGCAATCTCCATTTCATGCCCGATTCCTATTCGACTGATTAAAATCAGCGGCCCAGAAAGTACTCCATGATATCATGAAGGACAGCTTGCCGGTCGGCCCAGAGGGCGGCGAGGGAAAGTCGCAGGCCCGGCTCGATGTAGCAGGACTGCCAGCACTTGTCACAGTTGTTCGATTCCTTTCGGTGGGCCGCTAGTTGAGCGGACTGCCAGATCTCATCGAAATCCTGCTCCAAAATATTGCCCGCCGGCTGAGCCAGGGTATAGCAGGGATAAACCTCGCCAAAACCGTTGATATCGCAAACCGTCAAACCGGCCTGACATCGGACTGCCAAGGGTCGTCCCCGATACCACCCCTCAATGCCTTCCAGATAGGTCTGACTGTTCGTATTGAGGCCGATCTCCCGGGCCCGCTCAAGAACACCCCGTAGTGCCTCCGTCAACACCGGGAGGTCCTCGGTGCGAGGCATCAATTCGTCGTCCTGCACGAACTGATTGAAGGGGTAGCATTGATGGTAGGGCAGCAGTCGCAGTTGGCTCGCCCCTACCGTCCCGGCCAGCTCCGGCATCCGCTCGAGCCATTTCAAGCTGGGTCTGCAAACCAGCGTATTGATACCGGTACGAGCTTTACCAGCGGCCATCTCGTTGAACCTGGACAGGCCCTCCATAGCCTTCTCAAACGTTCCCGGCTTCCCCCGGATGGAATCGTGGGTTGTAGCGTCCGGGCCATCAATGGAAACCAGTAGCTGGTCTAAACCGGCATCAAGAATGTCGAAGCAGCGCTGCCGGTTCAGGAGCACGCCATTTGTCGTAACGGTAACGTGAAGCCCAGCCTGCTTGAGTCCCCGAATGATGTCGGGGAGATCCTTTCGCAAAAGCGGCTCGCCACCGAACAGGTCCACTGCCAACAGCCCCTTTGGGGCCAATTCGGAGAGCACCTCTACCAACCGCGTGCCAGGGACCTCCGTTTCCGAGAGATTCTTATGCTGCTGCGCCGTCATCCAGATATCGCAGTGCTGGCACTTCATATTACATCGTCGAGTCAACTCCACGTAGACCATGAGCGGTGCAGGGGGGGTCTTGCCCAGCCAGTCAAACGTGGCCGCCTCGGCGGTGTTCGAGAGGGCGCGTGCGAGGCGTTTGAACTTGCCAAAGCGGTTCATGGCGAGCGCCAGAAGTAGCGGAGCAGCGCGTGATTCCCGGCAACTTGTTCAAGGAGCATGCCGCCGGCCAGATTGGCAAGCAATGAGATGTCGAGAATGCAGGAAGTGTAGCAGTCTACCCCCGGAGTGCAACTGGCCGCCTCCTGGCGAATTGCTTCGGCTTCAGGCGAGTTCCAGAGCTCTGCCAGCGGCGCTTCACGGATGTTGCCGGCAATGCGCTCCTTGGTTCCTTCCCACTTCGGGCAAGGGACGAATAGTCGACCGCTTGAGTCCACGGTCAGCAGCAGAGAGAGCGGGCGGCAGGTGAAGACACGCTGCTCTGCGATGTGCTCAAAATAGGTCGCTGGGGTCAACAGCACGTCGCGATACTTCCTACGGAGCACCAGCAGTCGGCGAGCTGCCAGCGATGCCCCGACGCTATCGTACGCAGCGATCTGGAGGGTGCTTGACTCCCGGGTGAGGAGCCTGACGTGGAGGCCGGCCCCTACCGCTCGGGCAAGTTTTGCCAGACGTTCGACATGACCCTCATTGGCAGGGGAGATGGACATGTTGATACGGGTCGGTAGCCCATACCGTTCTGCCAGTGCCAAGCCGTCCACGGCAGCTTGATAGAGTCCCGGTATGCCGCGCACTTCGTCGTGCGTTTCGTCCCCATAATCCAATGAAACAGTAATGCCGTCGAGGTAGGGAGCGAGCACGGGCAGGCGCTGGCGAAGCAGGCTGCCATTAGTAGTCAAGGAGACGTTATAACCCACGGTGCGGGCCGCGGCGAGAGCCGCCTCGGCATGCCGAAAGAGGGTCGGCTCACCACCCGAGAAATAGAGAAAGCGGCAACCGAGATCCCACGCTTCAACCAGGAGACGCTGAATTTCATCGAGGGCAAGTTCGGGAGCATCCTCTTCCTGCCAATGGTAACAGAACGGACAGCGTGCATTGCACTTCTGAGACGGTTCCAGCAGGAGCATTAGCGGGCGAGGTCGACCGAGGATGCCGTTGTCAACGGCCGCCTTGACCATTGCTGGAAGGAAACTACTCACCGGCTCTCCCTACCTCCGCTCAAGAAGACATGCACCTGCGGTTTGCGCTTTTGCAGTTTCTTGACTGTTCGCCGGGCGATGATGCGAATCTCCTCCTCTATGTCCCGCTCGGAGAAACCGTTCCTACGCTTGGCGAACTCCGAACGGATGCGTTCCTCGATCACTTCGGCCAGGTGCTCGTCAGGGTCAGGAACTCCGTACAATGTAACTTCGGAGTGGACGGAGATACCCTTGCCTCGTTTCTTCACCACAGCATGGACGGTGATCAATCCGTTATGGAGCAGCTTTCTTCGATCCCGCAGTCTCAACTCTTCCGCATTGCCCACCAGCGGACGTTCCACGAAGTAATGCTCCAGGTCGTGCTGGCTTGCGTATTCCAACCCTCTTTCCGTCACCTCGATGACATCTCCCCAATCGGCAATGAGTGTCTGGGCCCCAACCGTTTCGCGGGCCAGGGCAGCGTGCTCATGTAGGAATCGGTACTCTCCGTGAAGCGGGATGAAGTGGGTCGGTTTCAGCAACTCCAACAACTCGATGACTTCCTCTTGTTTCCCGTGGCCCGAGGTGTGGACATCGGCGTTGCCCTCGTGCAGCACCTTCGCTCCGGCCTTCACCAGGTCATTGGTGACACGCTGAATGGCCTTTTCGTTACCGGGAATGATCTTGCTTGAATAGATCACCAAATCGTTGGACTTAATCCGCACATCGGGATGTGCGCCGTTGGCAATTCTGGTCAGTGCCGCGCGCGGCTCCCCTTGAGAGCCAGCGACCAGGAGGAAGATCTCATCATCTGGCACATCTTCGACAAATCGAGGGTCTATCAGCCGGTTCGGATCGAGGGGCTTGAACCCCGTTTCGATTGCGGCCTTGGTGTAGGTGTTGAGGGAGCGACCCACCAGGCAGATACGACGCTTGAGTTTCGCAGCCACTTTGGCAAAAAGACTGACGCGCTCGATGTTCGATGAGAACATGGTGACCAGTATTCGCCCCTTGTGGCCACTCGTCAACTTGGTCAGATTGGCCGCCACCTCTGACTCGGGACCGGTTCGTCCGGGCACCTCCGCGTTGGTGGAATCTGAGAGCAGAAGAAAGACCCCCTCCTCTCCGAGCCGGGCGAGTCCTGCTCGGTCGAATGGTTCCCCCAGGCTAGGCTTCAAGTCGATGCGGAAATCGCCAGTGTGAACGAGGCGTCCAAAGGGCGTCTCGATTGATAGGGCCAGCGCATCGGGAATAGAGTGTGTTACCCGATAGAATTCGAATTTCAATCCAGCCAGCGTTAGCTGGTCCCCAGGCTTCGTCGGATGTAGCACGAAGGCGGGGGAGGTAGTGTATTCCGTCGTCTTCTCCCGGATGATTGCCGCGGCAAAGGGCGGTGCGTAAACCGGGACATGAAGATCGCCGAAGATAATGGGAATGGCCCCGATATGGTCTTCATGTCCGTGCGTGACGACCACCGCGACGATGCGGTCCCGGTTGACCGCAAAGTACCGGAGGTCAGGGATTATCAGGTCGGGACCTGTATAGCGGTTGTCAGGAAACATGACTCCGCAATCAACGATCACGATGCCTTGCGGTGTTTCCAGGGCGAGGCAGTTCATGCCAATTTCGCCCACGCCTCCAAGGAAGGCCAGGCGCAGTTCTTGGGAATTACTCAAAACGATTGTTCTCCTACAGGTAATTGGCGGGGCCGGCGCGGTAGATGACGCGACCGACCTGCTTTGTCCGATGGGAGTATAACAGAAGCGGGGCGAAGTGGGAAAGATAGAAGCTCTCGTCCTTGACCTGAACGACCCGGCTCGGCTATAACCATGAACGGTTTTGATGGTAAGGAGCATCATGTACGAAGCCAATGCACTACGACGTGAACTTGTGAAGTACTCCCGCCGCATCTGGGATCGCGGTTGGGTGGCAAACCACGACGGCAACCTTTCGGTCCGAGTTGACAAGAGCCGCATTCTGGCAACTCCCACTGCCTTTTCGAAGGAGGAGGTGCGGGAGGATGATCTGCTTCTCATCGAGATCTGGACGGGCAAGGTACTCAGTGGCCGCCATCGGCCCTTTTCAGAACTGCCCCTGCATCTGGAGTACTATCAGATTCGGGATGACGTGCAGGCGGTCATTCACGCCCATCCGCCCACGGCCGGCGGCTTTGCCATTGCCGGCCTTGAAGTGGACCCGCGCATCACTCCTGAAGCCGTAGTCAGCATTGGTGACCGCATTCCTCTGGCCCCCACCGTCAAACCCGGCTCACTTGCTGCCAAGCAGCAGATTCGTAGTCTCGGCAATCTCTACGATGTCGTGATGCTAGGCAATCACGGCACCGTCGCGGCTGGTGACAATCTGGAAATGGCCTATTTGCGCACCGAACTCGTCGAGCATCTGGCCCGCATGCAGCAGCAGGCGATGCTCCTGGGGAACCTCCGCCTCATTCAGGATGAATGGGTGGCCGAACTAATGAAGAAACGCAAGTCCGCCGGTCTTGGACCCGAGGCCCGTGGGGCACCTTCCCCCCCCGTCCGAGAACTAGCCGACCTCCCCGTCGAAGAGATCATCTCGTCTATGGTCGATCAGCTGAAGTAATCCGCCATGCTCGATTGCCTCTACCCAATGTATGCCCGGAAAGGCGCGCGTGGTTCCATGGCTATGTCCGCTATGCTCGGCAATGCTTATCGCTCATTCCCAGCGGGAATGGGCGGGGGGTAATGGGAGGGCGCTCCGCAATTAATTGCAGGGCATCACGGGAACTATCGGCCTGGGTGGTACGATACGATTGTGCACCACGAACATCAGATTCAGCACCAGGGATGGCTCGGGTGGTGCGCGCGGCCTTTGGTTCGCGCGGCCTTTGGTGCGCGCGGCCTTTGGTTCGCGCGGCCTTTGGTGCGCGCTGCCTTTGGTGCGCGCTGCCTTTGGTGCGCGCGGCCTTTGGTGCGCGCTGCCTTAGCCCGGCTACGCCGTGGATGGGGCGTGGTGAAGCGAGGGGGGGAAGAGGCCTAAGTGCGGAGCGCCCTCCCATTACCCCGTCCCCGTTCCCGCTGGGAACAGGCGACTAACACTGCCGAGTAAGGCGGGAAGAACCGTGGAACCACCCACGCTGTTGCGAGCATACATTGGGTAGAACCAATCGAAGCATGGAGTGTGGGGGTGGCATGGGCCGGGGACGGCGGCTGACGTTGTGTTTGTAGGTGGGGGTGGAGCGGGAGACCCGACTGCGCCGAAGGTTACATCGTGGCAGACGAGATTTGTTCCCAGCGCCGCCATGAAGCAACGCGATGCCAACTCGCGAAGTCAACCTTGGCAATGATGTTGCTGATTACTCCCCGCCTTCGGTCTCGACCTTGTCGACCCATTGCTGGAGTTTGCGGGCCACGACATCTTTGGCCCCCAGGCCGATAGCCAGGGCCATGCCAAGACAGATGGAGGCGAGGATGATGAGGAACGCAAATGAGATAAGTTCTGTCTCAATGCCCAATTGTTGGAGCGCGGTCAGGACTACGAAGACGACAAGCACATAGCGGATGGTCTGGCCCAACAGGCGGGCGTAGGCGACCTCGGCGTTGGCCGCCGCGGTACGTACCATGTCACCAACGAAGCTCGCGATGTAGAGCCCGAGAATGAGAATTACCAACGAGACAAAGATGCGCGGCAAGAAGGGAACCAGCGTGTCCGACAGGCCAACCTCAATGTGCCAGACTCGCATTACCATCAGGAAGATGATGATGATCGAAATCCAGTAGACCAGGGCCCCCAACAACTCCACTGCATCTTGCTTGATGCCGCCCTTGCGCAGGAACTCCTCGATGCCCGCCTTTTCTGCCACCAGGTCAATGCGTGCTATGCGCAATCCTCTGACGAGCAGCACTCTTATTCCCCGGGCCAGCACCCAGCCTCCGAAGAGCAGCAGCAATGTGGCCAGAATGTTGGACCAGTTCTCGTTCATTATCTCTGCGAGCCGTCGCAGCGGTTCGAGAATGCCTTCCCACATGATGTCCTCCTTCAAAGAAGCGCTCGCGCGCACATCTCCGATCTTTAACTCCGAGGCTCAGAATACGACAGCTTCTGCCGACCGTCCAAAAAGGCCCCTCTCCTCTCTCGTAACCTTGCAAGGATTGCCCGATTCTGCTAGAAATCCGCCCAACAGGGAGGCAACAATGCTCGACCATCGCACCGTCAATGAGAATCTCGACCTGGTGAAAGAGAAACTGGCGCAGCGCAACGCCCAGGTAGACTGGGGCCGCTTTTCCGCTCTCGTCGAAGAGCGCTCGCAGGCCATTCAGGCCTTCGAAGCCAAGCGCCACGAGCAGAAAGTCAAATCCAAGGAATTCGGTCGCTACGCTCGAGACCCGGAGGAGGGACCGAAGCGGAGAGCCGAGTTGAAGGAACTCTCCGACCTCATAAAAGATCTCGAGCGGCGTCAGGGTGAACTGGAAGACAACCTGGAAGAATTCATGCTCCACCTGCCCAATATCCCCCACCCATCAACTCCCGTTGGCGGCGGGGAAGATGACAATGTTGTCGTTCGTACCGTCGGCGAGCGTAAGAGCTACGACTTCGAACCGAAGCCACACTGGGATGTCGGTGCCGACCTTGGCATCCTTGATCTGGAGACCGCAGCCACCGTCAGCGGATCCCGCTTTGCGCTCTACCGTGGAATGGGAGCCTACCTCGAACTCGGCCTCGCCATGTTCATGCTCGACATCGCCAGCGAAGCTGGCTACGAGCCCGTGATGCCTCCCTATCTTGTGCTCCGTGATGCCATGATCGGCACCGGGCAACTCCCCAAGTTCGAAGAAGATGCCTTCAAGGTAGATGACTACTTCATGATTCCCACTGCCGAGGTTCCGGTGACCAACATGCACCGGCAGGCGATCCTCGAGGAGGACCAACTTCCCATCAAGTACGTGGCCTACTCGTCCTGTTTCCGACGTGAAGCTGGTTCCGCCGGTAAGGATACCCGGGGGATTACGCGGGTGCACCAATTCCAGAAGGTTGAGCTGGTGAAGTTCACCCGCCCAGAGGATTCCTACGAAGAATTGGAGAAGCTCACCGCCAATGCCGAAACTGTGCTGCAACGGCTGGAGCTGCCCTATCGAGTAAGCGCACTGTGCACCGGTGACATCGGCTTCTCCGCTGCTAAGTGCTATGACATAGAGGTCTGGTTGCCTGGGCAGAAGCTCAACCGTGAGATTTCCTCCTGCTCCAATTTCGAAGATTTCCAGGCTCGACGAGCTAACATACGCTATCGGCCCGTGGGCGAGAAGAAGATGAAGCCACGTTTCGTCCACACCCTGAACGGCTCCGGCCTAGCGGTGGGTCGCACCATCGTCGCCCTCCTGGAGAACTACCAGCAGGCCGACGGAACAGTCCTCATTCCCACCGCCTTGCAACCCTACCTTGGCGGGAAGAAAGTGATTCGTAGAGGCGAGTGGTAGTTCCCTGTGGTGCCAAGAGATCCCTCGGTCGAGGCTGCGCCTCTCCCGCGGGATGACATACCTGGCATGGGTCCATCTGGTGCCGAAAGTTCCCTCGGTCGAGGCTGCGCCTCTCCCGCTGGATGATATACCTGACATGGGAACTCCTCAGGGCTGACGGGTAGCTGGCTAAAACGCGAGGAGAGGGGGAGGAGGGGTGCATGGTCGGCAAGACGCCCGCCTCTCCCCGCGTGAGGTGGGCTAAGGGGTCGATACCATGTTGGCCTTCTTGCCTGGTAGGCCGTTGGAACCGTACACCTGATTGCCCTGTGGCGTGTGCCCGCCCTTACCGCCCTGGCCCGGGGCCCCCAGTGCGTAGGTCGTGGCCTCTATTTTTGGTGCGCTTTTTCCATCGTACATGATTGCTGCGCTCGGCCCACCGGACCCGCCACCGCCGACTCCACCGCCGCCACCGTTGCCACCGAAGCCGCCGAAGCCGCCTTTGCCTGAGCCCTTGTAGCCTTTGCCGCCCAAGCCGCGCTTGCCGCCCACGCCGCCCTCACCTGCGTCGCCACCATTGCCGCCTTTCCCCCCACTGTTTGCAGTAAGCTCACACGCGGTAATCGCGATGGGTGAATGGTAGAGAACTACTGCCAGGGAGCCGCCACCTGCCTTGCCTCCTTTGCCCCCTTTGCCGCGGGTGCCACCAGCACCACCGCCACCGCCTCCGCCACCCTTGGCATCACACCAGATGTAGGCATCGTTCTTCTGCTTCCCCATGCCTCCGCCTCCGCCGCCACAGCCATTTACGCCATCTCCACCGTTGTCGCCGGCGTCTCCCAACCACTTGTACTTGGAAAGGACCCCCACTGTGTGGCCGCCCTTACCGTGGTTGCCAAATTTGCCATCGATACCATCACCGCCGCTGGTGCCGTCCTTGCCGTTGCCGGCGTAGATTCCGCCCGCTCCCCCTTTGCTCGCACCCCATTTCTTGTAGCAGCAGGATGGCTCGCCTTCGTCGATTCCGGTCCATGTGGCCTTGATTCCGGGAGTCCAGGGGCCGCTGGTAGGGATGTTACCCAGGCCGTCCCCGCGGCCCCCGCAAGTGAATTCCATGCCCGTCGCTCCATCCGCAAACCCTGGGCACGTATTATCTGTGCCCGCGTTGTTGCAGACGGGCGAAGAACTGTTCAAGCAGCCACTTGACGCGTTCTCTCCGCTCTTCCCGGCCATGCCGTTGACACCGTCCATCCCGTCGGCGCCGTTGGCCCCTTTGCCTGCCTTTATAGACATGTCAGTCAGGCTTAGACCGGGACTCTCTGAGGCGAAGAGACCTACCGAACTTTGCCCGGAAGAGAGCGCCTTGGCAGCCTGAATAGAAAGTCGTCCTAAGCTCGTTTGACTGACCAGCTTGAACCCTTCAACGGCAGTCGAACCCCCGATAATAAAAGTCTTTGCCGTCGCGCTGGTTGACCAGCCCTTGGCCGGGACGTAGCCCCCCCAGAGGTGGACTCCCTTTCGAAGCTTGAGACTGGCGGGGTACATGCCCGTGGCCACTATCACCGTATCTTTGGAGAAGTTCCCATACGCTGCCTCAATGGCCGATTGAATTGTCTTCTTGGGCTTTGCCATCGTCCCCGGGTTAGTGTCCAAACCTCCCGCTGTCGAGACGAAAAGTGACCGCTTGATGTTGCCGTCGATGCCGTCGCAGTTTTGGTCCACGCCTAGCAAATCAGGCAGATCGTCCTCGCCCGGATTGATCGCCGCGTAGGAGTCGTTACAGTCGGCCGGTGCGCCGGCCAGGCAGATGATGCAATTGGGCGTAACGGCAGCACCCTCTGCACAGTACCCGTCCTGATCGTTGTCGAAATCCTCGTCCACCTTCGAGTTGCAGTTGTCGTCGATGCCGTTGCATGACTCCGCCGCACCGGGGTGGATCGTGAAGTTGGAGTCGTCGCAGTCATAGAACCCTTTGGGGCAGCTCTTCTTCACCGCCAGGCACTCGGGATCGTCCGGATCGGGAATCCCCTGAGGGCAGTTGGCTACACTCTTTGGTGGTGCATCCTTGCAGTAGCCGTCAGAGTCATTATCACAGCCTTCATCTACCTTGAAACTGCAGTTCTGATTGATGCCGTCGCACAATTCCAGGGCCCCTGGGTGGATTGACTCGTCGTCATCGTTGCAGTCAACCTCGGGCGAAAGGCAAACCTCCCCATCCCCCCACTTGAGCACTGGCCCATGGCAGTATCCGTCGCCATCCTTGTCGCAGCCTTCGTCGGCGATCTGGTCACAGTCATTATCCTGCCCGTCACACCATTCCTGGTGGCCCGGGTAAATGCTGCTGGAGAGATCGTTGCAGTCTGCCAGCGGGTGACGGCAAACCATCTCCGGCCCATATGCGAGGGGGACCTTTATGCAGTAGCCATCTCCGTCGAAGTCGCATTGCTCATCAATTTGCCCGTTGCAGTTGTTGTCGATGTTGTCACAGAGCTCCACCGCACCCAGGTAAACACCCATGTCGCTGTCGTCGCAATCGAGGCTGTTGTCCACCGCGTCGGGCCCGGGCTGGCAGGCGCATTTGATAGTCTGTCCGCCGTGTCCGTCGCCATCGGCATCAACGAAGTAGGCAAGGCAGTCGACGGCGTCCTTGTCCACTTTGCCGTCGCAGTTGTTGTCCAGACCGTCGCAGACCTCAAATTGAGCCTCTGGGGCATCGCAGATCGGCTCACCCGAGAGGCACACCTCCGCTCCCGAACAGCTACCCTGATCATTGGTAGATTGGCAGGGTTGGGGAGGGATATCATCGTCCACCTTGCCGTTGCAGTTGTCGTCGAGTCCGTTGCAGATCTCGTCTGCCGGTTCAGGCGCATCGCACTCAGTGAGTCCATCAGATGTACAAATCCGCTCTCCGACACAGACTCCCATCTGATCACCGGCCGAGCAGGCCGATGAGTGTCCGAGGTTCGTTAGCGCATCGTTGCAGTGGCACTCGTCATTGACAGCGACGCAGACCTTCTTCTGGCACAGGAAGTTGTCAGGGCAATCGTCGTCGCTGCCACAGTCGTTGGTGCAATAGGCACCGATCTCTGCTCCGCCATCGTGGCAAAACGTCACATCATCGCCGGGAAAGCGGGCACAGTCCACGGAGTCGCGGCAAGGGCGGCAATGAGGCTGAAAGCGACTAATGCAGACGTTGACGATGCCATCCTGCTTCGCCCCGACGGCGCGACAATCATAGCCCGTCGGGCACTCCTCGATGCAGGGGGCCGCACAGACGAAGTCGTGCCCCTCGTCTACGCAGGGAAGGCCATTGCAGTCCGCGGCGTTCACGCAGCTATCACCGGTTGAGCCGGGCGGTAAGTTCGCCAGGTCCCACGTAGCGGCATCGCCGAAGTTGAGTCCCCCATCCTCGTCAAGATCAGCGGGCAGAAATGCTGCCCCGCCGGGGTCCACGTCCCCCCACTCCGTCGCATCGGCGGCCGTGGGTTCAGGGTTGGCAGGATTGCCGCCGCAAGCGGTCAGCAGGGCCAGAATCGAGATGATTGTTGTCAATGCTCTCATGGTGCACCTCCAGGTTGGTTTGGGCATGACGCCGTTCCTCACTCCTCACTCTCTATATCGGGAGGAGCGACCCCAAAAGCTCATTATTTCTTGTTTTTACTGTGATTTCAGGGGGTTACGATTTTCGCTTTCGAGGAAGTGAATATGGGCGTGTATTGAGGCGTCTCTCTGCCCCAGTTGCAAAAGCGAAGCGGCCCCTGTTGAGGCTTGCTGAAAACCAGGAGGAAACCATGAAACGGCTCACGACATACGCGACTCTTTTGATGCTGGCTTTGGCCCCAGCGGCAGTGAGTGCTGGAGAGTCGGCCGCCAACTCCAACGAAGTAGCTGAAGCCGCCGAACACGGCAAAGGCAAACACCACCACAAGAAGAAGTACAAGAAATACAAGAAGCACAAGAAGCATAAGAAGGTTGTCGTTCGCGGTCGTCGCCATGGCCACCACGGTCCCCGCGTTGTTGTGCGTCCCGTTGTCCGTCACCGCCGCAAGGTTGTTGTGCACAGTGGCCCGCCGGTAGTCGAGACCGTGCGTCACGTGCCGGCCCGTCGTCGCTCCGTCACTCATCGTCAGTATGTTCGTCGCCCGGTGGAAGACCGTCTCCTGGGCATTGGCGTGCGGCTGAGCGGTGTCACGGTGGATGGCGATAAGCTCAATCTGGCCTCGGTTGAGAATCCCACCATGGGTGGCCTCGGGCTGCAGATTCGGGGCAAGCTCTCCCGCAACGTCGGGCTCGAACTGGCTACCGACGTTCTCTACGGGCAGACGGATGTGATGGACCAGACGACTGTTCCCATCACGCTCTCTGCTATGTACTACTTGATCCCCCGGGGCAAGTTCAAACTATACGGCGTGCTGGGTGGCGGTGTTCACTTGACCAAGCTTGAGTACCACACCGGGTTCCGCCACGATCTAGTGGAGATCGCCGGTCAGGCCGGCGCTGGAATGGAGCTGCGTCTCTCTCAGGATTTCGGAATCAGTGCTGACCTGCGGTTCATCGGCCTCTACAAGAACATCGAATCGGAGTCCTCCATCGAATCCAAATGCATGGGCCTTTCCGGAGCCACCATCAACTGCGGTGGTGTGAAGCAGACTGAAAAGTTCAACGCTGGTGCCCAATTCATGGTTGGCGCCAACATGTACTTCTAGAAATCCCCCCTCCCTCCCCCCATTCCCACGCGCGGCTGGCACCCGCAACCGGGAAGCAAGACGGGGCCCGAATCGGGCCCCGTCTTTGCGTTAACGGCTAGCGTCACGGGATTGCGGACCATGTAGTCAGATAGCGCACCACTCGATCTAATAGGGTGCGAACGTCCCCACAAGCAAGTGCGGAGCGTCGCCCACCTGCTCCCTGCTCGCCTCCCCCGGGAGGCCAGCGATAAGCAATGCCGAGCATGGTCAGCACAGCCGTGGAACCACGTACGCTATTTCAAGCATACGATGGGTAGAGGCAATCCAGCATGGTGAGAATGGGTGCTGGGCAAGCATGATATGATTGGGTGGGGGCCTGGACGCCGCCACCAATTTCGCGTATGCTCGGCGACGGACAGGACCAGAGGGTCAGAAGGTCGCCGGTGTGCTCGTCACACGGGAGGAAAGTCCGGGCTCCATAGGGCAGGGTGGTCGGTAACGCCGACCGGGGGCAACCCCAGGGCCAGTGCCGCAGAGAGTAGACCGCCCGCCAGCCTTCGGGCTGTGCGTGGTAAGGGTGAAAGCGTGAGGTAAGAGCTCACGGGCTGTAACGGTGACGTTGCAGTCGGTAAACCCCACCTGGAGCAAGAGGAATATGGAAACACCGGGGTTCGCCCCGTACGGGTTGCCCGCCCCAAGTTTCCGGGTACTCGCTCGAGGCATGTGGCAACACGTGCCCTAGACGAATGACCTTCGCCTGAGTTGGGGTGACCCGACCCAGGAACAGAACCCGGCTTACTACCCTCTGGGCCTGTCCGCCCCATCATCACATGTTCGGCAACCGCTTCCCCTCATTCCAGTCCATCCGGTCCATCTTCCTCTACAAATCAACAATTAGCGGAACCCCAATCCCCTCTTCCGTTACCTCCACTTCAGCATAAGTACAGTACGGAGCGAAGCGCTTCTCGGTGGGACTGCCGGGGTTCAGGAAGAGCGTTCCAGCATGGCCGCGGACTTCGGCCAGGTGGGAATGGCCAAAGACAACCATTGCGTATCTAGAGCAGTCGATGCGTTTGGCAATACGCTCGACCAGGTTCCGGGGCGAACCCCAGCCATGGATGGCCGCGATGCGATGGCCTAGTACCACCCTTTCACCTACGTTTGGGATGCGGCTGCCCAGAGAAGCGTGATCAGAGTTTCCCAGCGCACAAAGGAGAGGCTTGCGTTGGATCAGGGCATCATAGAACTCCTGGGTCACGAAGTCCCCGGCATGAACTACCAGATCGGCGTTGTCGATGGCTCTCTCCAAGGGCTCAGGCAGACCGACGGCGGTGCGGAGGTGAGTATCGGACAGAATAACAAGCTTCACGGGCATGAGCGGCCTCCCAACGGGAACGTCTCATTGTCGCGCAGGAGGACACTATTCGTCAATCTACCTTTTCAGTCTGAGCACTTCTTTGCCGTCAATGTTGCTCCAGCGGGCATCTTTGATGGGAACGATCTCGGGCTCCCTAAAGAGGGTGTGCATAAGGAAGTCGCCGGTATCGAGGAAGCCGTTGCCGTCATCTCGCAGCAGGACGCCAACGTGTCCGTCAGGCAGATTCAGCAAGTCTCCTGGCCGAACGTCCCCGTCCTTTGAAAAACTCAACCGCCGATTCTTCTTGTTGACGTAGAAGCCTTCGTCGTCCAAATGGACCTTGGTCCGCTTCGAAGAGAGCTTGTAGAGGCCGCCAGTATAGGTGTAGCCGAATTTCTTGCGGGAGCGCTGACGGCGCTTTCCGTAGACGGCAAAATCGGCGCAGTCGGAGCCCACCAGGATATCGCTCTGGTGGCCACCACGAATGCGCTTGGAGCCATAGATGTACGGCGTATTGAAGAGCTCATGGAGGTATCCCAGGTAGGTGTCATCCGGGCGATATGAGAGGGTGAAGACGTCGGGGCAGACGGCCCCGGAACGACGACACTCCTGGCCCGGCGACGCAACTTCTCCGGCAACGGTTGTGGCAGTCACCTTGTAGCGCATGGTGCCGTAGCCGGTCGGTACTTCGGGATACTCGTCGTGCATCTTCGTGGGGTGCACGTCTGCCGTCACCGACCACCCCTTATGCCATTCGCTTTCAGTGGTTTCGATCTTTGCCGGGGGGGCGGAGTAGGCATTATTATAGGCCTCCGGGAGGGCCTCAACCTTGGCCCATTGCACACTTACCGGGCATTCACGCGGCCAGTTCCCCGGATCTGAAATACCCGTGGTGTCGGGCACTTCCCCGTAGCTGACCTTGCGCCCTCCCAAGGTGCCTTTTACCACGGCATGGAGGGCCACCGCCTCATCACCTCGGGCATAGAGAATCCCCCCTTTCTTGATTGCCTTGCCATCCTTTGAAGCGCGAATAGTGATCTCTTTCATGGTGGGGCAGGATTTGGGGTTGCCCTCGGCGCGGGCGGGTTGCTGGCAGGCGATTGTGCCTGACAGGGTGAGAGCAATGATCAGATGGAATCCGAGGCGCATGATCTAGTCGAAGAAGCGGTAGAGGGCGGCCGCACCAAGGAGTCCGGCAGCGATCCAGAAGAGCACGTCCCAGAAGGTAACACCCCTCTTCTTGGTGCTCTTCTTCTTGCCGCTCCCAACCATGTTTTTCATGCCGCCACGCATGGATGAAAAGACCCCGCTGCTACTTTTGGTTGAGAAGCGTCCCGAGGAGCCGTGTTTCTTCCTCTTCTTCTTACTCTTGGCCATGAAATCCTCCCTTCCGGGGCATTCTAGCCCACCTGAAATGCTATCGCAACGACTGGAAGAGGACGTACCCCTGCGCCGTCGGTCTGAATTTCTCTCTCAAATGCTCCCGCACCAGATAGACTTGCGTGGAGAAATAGACGGGAATTGCCGGAAGCTCCCGGCAGAGGACGGCGTGGGCCCGTTGCATGACATCGGCCCGCTCCTCAGCGTCTCCCGTGGTGCGGATAGCGGCCACAAGTTGGTTATACTCCTTGCTGGCGAAGCCGCCAAAATTATTGGAGCTTTCCCCGGTGAAGTTCTCGAAGAAATCGAGCGGGTCGGGACCACCGCTCAAAGACATGCGGGCGAGTTGGAAATCTCCTTGCTTGAGGCTCGCCAGGAAGCTCCCCCACTCCAGCATGCGGATGGGCAAGAAGAGGTCCAGATCCCGTTTGAACCCTTGCTGGACGTACTCCATAATGGTGCGCAGAGTCTCGGATGCGTTGCAGATCATCTCGGTGCCGGTGAGGTAGTCCCGCGCCTCATCGATCTTCTTTCTGGCCTTCTCCGGAGGTAGATTCCGGCAGGGCTCTGCGTCGAATCCGGTGGCCGTGGCGTAGGTTGGTGGGACAAAGGCCAGGGCCGGCAATTGGCCGCCGCCAAGAACGTCATCTACCAATCCCTCACGGTCAATGGCCCCAAAGAGTGCCCGCCGCACATCTTCGTCTGCGAAGGCCTCACTCTTGGCGTTGAAGAAGAGGTAGAAGACGGAGTGCATCGGTTGGCTCACCAACGCCCCGGGATATTTGCCGCGCAAGAAAAGAAGCTTCTGAAATGGAACGAGCCCCTGGACGAAGTCAACTCGCCCAGCATCCCACCAGGTCAGGGCCGTCTCTTCGCTGTCGCTGAAGCGTAGCGTCACTCGCTCGAAGGGTGCTTCATCCTCGGGGAAGCGATAGTGTGGGTTTGGTTCAAGGACCATACTCTCACGCGCCTTCCATTCCACTACATGGTAGGGGCCGGAAGCGAGGTCTAGTCCCTGCACGTGAAGATCCTCTCCGACCTTCGCAATGGCCCCCTCGGGAAGTGGTGCGAAGCGGGGAGAAGCGAGAATCTCGGGTAGATAGGGCTGAGGCGCTTCCAACTCGACCCGGAGCAACTCATCGCTGATCACCGTCACCGCTAACTTCAGCTCTTCCCCCGCGGCGATCTTGCGGCCGTGGCGGATGATGAAGAGCGCGTCCGCACCAGGGGAGGCCGTGGCCGGTGCGAGGATCCGTTGCCAGGCGGTGAGGAAATCCGCGGCTCTGATGGGGGCACCGTCGGCGTAGCGAGCTGACGGTTTGATCCTGAACTGCCAGACGCGGTGTTCATGGTCGCTCTCATGGAGCTCCACAATAGCCGGCTCGGCGCGTCCGTGGAAGGGGTCGAAACGGTAGAGTCCCTCGTAAATATTAACCGCAACCTGGAAATCGTTGCTGCCATTGAGGAATGCCGGGTCGATGGAGCCCGGTTCCCGCATGGCAACTGACAGTTCACGCGGTGCCGTTGCTGCCTCTCGTGCCGTCCCCTGGGGAGCTTCTGGCTTTGCCCTGCACGCACTGGAAAGGGCCCAGACAGTCAGCAAGAGGGAGCAGTAGCGACCGACCGTGGCGGTCCGCAATCGGCTCATCGTCGAAACCGCTCGATACCCTTGCGCGCCACCAGGGCAAAGAACTGAAGAGAATCCTTGACCGGGTGGTAGTGACTCGTTTCGTCGGCATAGATACAGGATATCGGCACCTCGCAGAAGCGCAGCCCGTTCCAGACCGCGTCGATAATCATCTCGGTTTCGAAGTCAAATCCGGCACCACCCGTCTCCTGGAGCTGCGAGAGGAGCCTCGCGGAGAGGAGCCTGAACCCCGACTGGCTATCGGTCACCCGAGTGCCTGCCAGCCCCGAGACAAGGAGTGAGCTGAAGCGATTGGAGAGTGCTCGCACCAAGGGCATTCCCTTGTTGGAGTGCATGCGGGAGCCCAAAACGAGATCGGCACGGGTGGCTGCATAACAGTCGTAGAAGCGGGGAATCTCCTCGGGGGCGTGCTGGCCGTCGGCATCCATAAAGAGGGCGGCATCATAACTCTGTTCGAGTACCCAGGCGATGGCCGTACGGATGGCCACGCCTTTCCCCTGGTTGGTTTCGTGGACGATGAGCCGGACATCGAACTGACGGGTCACCGCGGCCGTGTCATCAGAGGAGCCGTCGTCGACCACCAGGATGTCGAGACCCGCCTCCACTGCGGCGGTCAGTACCCGGCCAATGGCTTTCCCCTCGTTGTAAGCGGGGATGACGACGCAGACCTTAGGTTCTTTCATAGCCCCTCACTGGATTGGTGTGCGCGGCTTCATTACCCAATACTTCATCACGGTGTAGTTGAAGAGAAAGACGGTACATTCCGCGACAACTTTGCCCGGTACCGGTGCCAGGTGGACAGCCCGGACCGCCAGGTAGACGAGCACCGACGAGAGGATAAAGGACGCGCCGTAGAGTATGCTGAATCGAACCAGATCCTCCCAGAAACCGCGGCTCTCCACGGAACGGAAGGTCACATAGCGATTGAGGACGAAGCAGGAGACGCCGCCAATGGTGCGGGAGATGAAGTGGGCATAGAGGAACCAGTGGTCGAAGTAACGGATGAAGACCCAGTACGCGGTAAGATCGAGCAGGAACACGAAGGCCCCTACCAGAGTATAGACGTGTAGTTGCCGAGCCCAACTCATGACAACCTTGCGCCACGCGGCCAGACCACGGGAGGTGGAGTCTGCTCGCAAGATGTTGGTAGGGCCATTGGCTGTCGACATGCGGAACCTCGTCGTCCGGCCCGCGATTATTTCACTTTGGCTGGGGCTTTTCCACCGCTTTTTTTGCGGCGAATTACAGCGATCGCGTTAGCCATGGAACGGGCGGAGCGGTTCTTCCGGATATGCGGCTTGTTGTAGAACCCATCAGGGCCTAGCAGGGCCACCGAGCCGCCGCCGTCAAAAAGCATGGCATCACTCGCCCCCGCGGCCTTGAAGAGCGCTGCGGTATCGTCAGAGGAGAGACCGGCAGAGCGCTTCACCCGACCTTCTCCGGCCAGCAGAAAGATGGTTTTGCCGTCGCTGGAGATCCCCACGGCAGCCCGCGGGTGAGGCTGCGGAATGTAGAGACGCAGGGGCAGAGTGAAGCCCTCCTGACTCATCTCCTTTACGATCTGGCCATCCCGCAGGATACGTGGGCCTCCGGAAATTGCTTCGAGCATGATTCCCTTGAAACCAGGGATTGTCGTCTTGATAGTAAGCGCGGTGCCTACTGGGATCGTCTTGGCCGCGGGTCGGGAGTCGCCGCAGACAATGAGGGCGAGTTCCAAGGGCTTGAGACGTTGGGCCGCACGGGAGGGGAAGATCTTCGCAACGGTGACCTCGACCTTGGCGTTTATCATCGGTCCAAGGGACTTCCTTTGCAGCAGCAATCCAGTGCAACTCCCCTGCGGAATCGTCTTCTGGAGGTAGTAGCCCGAGTAGATTACGGATTCCTGCTTGTTGGCCTTGCGGTTGGCCCCGGAGACATGAACTTCCAGGCCTTCGCCGGCGATGGTCTGGTTGACGGTGTAGCGGTCGATGTGGAGCTTGTTGCCCCCGTCCACTGTAATGCTCGTCGTGTTGGCTGGGAACCAGAGCAATTGACCGCCCGAAACGTGGAGTCCGAGAGGATTCTTCTGGGCCTGCGCGAAGCTGAAATAGTCACCATTCAGTGCGGCTCGCACATCAACTCCACCAGTGCGGAAGATCTCGACGATCTTTTCGAGACGCTCGCTGTGCCCTAACGGACGAAGGGACCGGACTGAGAGGCCAGTATCATCCAGGTCTACCCGTAGTATGTGGGCGAAGATGGGAGGCACTTTCCAGGGGGACTCTCCCTCCTTGGCCTTTCGCTTCTCGACGCCCTCGAAGGACCAGGTTGTGTACTCAATACCTCTCTCTATCGCGCACCATTGCATGTCCTCGGGCTGGGGCTTATAAGCAGACTCTGCCCAGGTCAGACTCCCGCCGCCAAAAAGCATTATCAAGGAAAGGCCGAGCAGGGTGAGGCGAGCCATAATTCCCTCACAGCAAAGGTGCCGGATCACTTTAGACAAAGGTGGGTTGTGCTGCAACGAAAAAGGGTTGTTACGCTGGCTGCTACGATCTGATCACGGCTGTACCCCGGTCCGTTCTTGAAGGGAGGTATGGCGTTA
>CAZFVN010000059.1:0-32097 GCA_964522395.1 uncultured Myxococcales bacterium | reverse complement strand
GTTTCGCCCATACGCAGCAATGAGTTTCACTTCGGCCTCACCCAAGGACTTCACTACTCTGCCTGGCAACCCGACCACGAGACTACGAGGCGGAATGTGCTCTCCTTCGCGTACTACCGCCCCCGCCGCCACTATGGACTCGGCCCCAACCACAGCGCCGGAGAGAACCTTGGCCCCCATGCCGATGAGACAGCGATCCTCGATTACACTGCCATGAATGATCGCAGAGTGGCCCACAGTAACATCGTTTCCCACCACCACAGGATTCGTCTGATAGAGCCCATGGCAGAGCACCAGATCCTGAAGATTGCTCCGCTTCCCAACCTCGATGTAGTTGACATCTCCACGTAAGACACAGTTGAACCAGACGCTTGCATCTTCCCGGATTCGTACATCCCCCAGCAGTACTGCCCCTGGCGCGACGTACGCGGTGTCATCAATCTGCGGTTTACGGTCGAGTAGTAGTGTGCGCGCCATTATCTCCTCCCTGGATCACGTCGGTCAGTCCTCCTGAACACCTAGCATAGCCTGTGTGTGCAGGTCAATCGGTTGACACTGCCGCGGCCTGGGTGCTACTCTACGTCGCACTTGCAGCATCTTGAACAATCGCCTCGCGGAGGAGTTCTCGCCATGGGATTTAACACCACCCGGGCCGCCATTTGGCTGCCCTTGCTTGCCTTCTTGATTGCTCCAGTGACCGGACTTGCTGCCGAAGGGGAAAAACTCTTCTGGCTCCAGGTCCAAGAAGAGTACCGGGGACGGGTCGCCTCGAGCTATGTCAATCCAAACCTCTATTCTGACGAAGAATCGGACCATGACGTGCGGCTGCTCGTAAGTAGCGGCATCAGAGATTCTTCGGCCCACTTCAGAGGCTATCTCTCCGCCGGCGCCTGGCTGGATGTGGATGGGCGGCCTGCAACGGGCGACTCAACAGCCTTCGCCAGTTCCTATGACCTCGATTCGTCGCTCTGGCTGGACGTCTTCTCCCTCTATGGTGAGTATCAGTCGGAGGGTATGTTCCGGCTGGCACGAGTGGGACGCCAGGCGGTCGAATTCGGACTCCCCATCGTCATTGATGGGGCCCTTTTTGAGGTCCGTCCACTCGCTCCTGCTCCCTGGTTGGACATCTTCGCTTTCGGCGGCCGGTCGGTGCACTTCTTCGAAGCAGGTCAAGACCTGCTGGAAGACTGGGTGGGATCTGCCGGTCTGGTAGTTCGGCCGGCCAGGCGACTACGCCTTGTTGTTGACTACCGCTTCCTCCTGGAGGAGACCGGAATTGTCGAGGAATTGACGGACCATACCTACGGTCTGGAGGCCTGGTATGCGCCCCTCGACTGGTTCTCTGCTAAGGCTTACGGTCGCGGTATCGGTTCCGAAGCATCCCATGTTGGAGGTGCCACACGAATGGCCTGGCACAACCTCGGTCTAGGTATTGACTTGAAGGTGGACAGTCAGGTTTCCGAGCTACGCGAAGTCAACGAGGTTGAGAATCCCTACTTCGCTATTCTGGGGGCCAGCCTACCCCACACCCGCTGGGGACTGGACCTCTGGAAGAGCTTCAACACTTCCGCCGGGGACTACGGCGTTCACGCCGGATGGACGGGGCGAGCGAATCATGAAGATGAAACAACCTTCAATCGAGACTATGGAAAGCTCTACCTCCTCGTCGAAGCGAGCGACATCGGCATCAAAGGTCCTTTTGTGAGCCTCACTGTGGAAAACCACTTCGCCAACCTTACCCCCACCTTCGACGAAGAGGGAGTCCTCACGGCGGGGGGAGCGGCCGGATATAGGAACCGCGCGGTGCGGGCCGAGGCGGGCAGCTATTACCAGCGCTTCAAGTACGACTACTACGATGATGTCAAGGAGTACGAAAACGTGCGGACCTTCTATGGCTCCTTTTCCGTGAAACCCCTCGACTGGCTTAGTGTGCGAGCGCGCTACACTTTAGAGCAGCTCGACCGGGATCTCCACACCGTTCTATTTACCCTGACTCAGAGCTACTAGGAGGGCAGACCATGAGACCAAATCGAACTATCTGGACCGCCCTCGCCATTGCCATCAGCGCCCTGGCTGCCATGGCACTGATTGCAAATGAGGGAACCGATTTCTCCCACGCACTCCACATTGAAGAAGGGGCCGAATGCGACATGTGCCACCAGACCGAGGCGGGAATGAAGCTCAACCCCGAAGGATGCGCGGAATGTCATGAAGATGACGTCCCCGAGTTTGTCTCGGCGCTGTCGAAGCGTGCCCCCATTGAGTTTCCGCACGACGCGCATGAGGACCTGGACTGTACCGATTGCCATGGCAGGACAGCCAAGGACGAGCACATGCGGAGTGAAGTACTGGTCGGTCAGAGTCAGTGCGCTGCTTGCCACGAAGAGAATGAGGTCGAGGTCTCTGATGCCAACTGCAAGGCGTGCCACGGCAAAGATGAGAAAGAAATTCGCCCGCCAGACCACACCACCCTCTGGCAGGTCAGGCATGGCAAGGAATCACGCTGGCGAGTCTTTGAGGAGCATGGCAAAGAGTGTGGCACTTGCCACGGCAACGACTCCTGCGAGACCTGCCATAAGACACGGCGGCCAAAGGACCACACCGGTCTGTGGCGCATGCGCACCCACGGCCGCGCTGCCACCTGGGACCGGGACCGCTGCAAGACCTGCCACGAGCCGGGCCTTTGCACTCAATGCCATGTCAGCACCACTCCCCTCAACCACACGGCAACCTGGAGCAAGACCCACGGCCTCACCATCAAGGCAGCGGGCAGCGACACCTGCAATACCTGCCACACGCACCATCGGCCCTGCGCGTCATGTCACGTTGCCAAGTAGCTGGCGCGGTCCACAACCGACAACTCGCTACGCTGCTCTGTGGGTACCGCTGTGGCCAAGCATGATGAGACGGATGCGACGCAATAGGCCCGTACCTACTCGCAATTTGGGGGGCTGACGAAGTCCACTTTTCCGTTGATGTGCATTCCTTCCGTGATGATGTTCCAGTCGCTATCGGCGACACAGCCGTGGCAGGTGGCACAGTTATCCTTCGGGGGGTGGTCACCTCCCGGCGGCATGGAGTGGCACTTGCCACAAGCTGCCGGCGTCATCTTCAGGTCGACGGTACCGTTCTCGTGAGCATCACCGACGAATTCGCCAGCGTCATCGACGGTGCCAGAATGGCACTCGGCGCAGGCTGCCTCAGCCGGGTGCGGATCGGCCGGCGGGAACCCGTGGCAAACATCGCAGGAACCAACGGCAACCAGAAGATCAACCTCGCCGTTGTTGTGCTTGTCGGAATCAGCCAAGAGCAAACCATCAGCCCCCACCGTACTGCCGTGGCAGGTGCCACAGTCATCGTTCTGGGGATGTGGATCGGCTGGCGGATAACCATGACACAGCTCACAACTTGCCGCGGAGACCGCCGCTTCGACGGTACCGTTGGCGTGGTTGCCCCCCTTCCAGTCAATTGCGTCATCAGCGGTTACACTGGCTGCGTGGCACGGCGAACAGACAGTGACGTCAACGTGGGGAGCAGCCGGTGGGAAACCGTGACAAATGTCGCAACCGACCACGGCATAATCCGTTGTCTCATTGAAATGCGCACCGCCAGCAATGGTCTCACCGTCAGCATCGACGGTCGCGGCGTGACAGGCGTAGCATCGATCGTCTGCCGGATGAGGGGGGCCCGGGGGCGACAGGTGGCACGTATTGCAGGAATCACCACTCGACTCGATTACCTCGGGCAAACCATCTGACAACTCGCCGTCGCAGCCGACCATCGAAAGCACACCGCAAAGACTCGTCACCATAAAGATTGCCACAAACGGCAGATAGATGCGTTTGCTCATAAGAATTCAGCCTCCATGTTCAACTCTCGGAGACGATAACAGGAGAATCCGACGGGCGTCAACCGGAAGGTAGTGCGACCATTGGCTGGCAAGGGTATGCTAGTTCTGCTGGTAGGCGTGCAAAGCGTCCTGTGCGGCAGGCAGATAATTGACACCCAGATATGTAAACATCACTGCGATGAAGCCGATAATCGAGAACCAGGCAAGGCTCCGCTTGCTCATTCCGGGCAAGAACCGCAGATGCATATAGGCGGCGTAGATAAGCCACGTGATCAACGCCCAGTTTTCCTTCGGGTCCCACGACCACCAGTCACCCCAGGCGAACTTGGCCCAGGCGGCACCAAGTAGCAGACCCGCCGAGATCATTGCAAAACCAAATGCAATGCCCTTATAAGCGAACAGATTGAAGTCGCGCATTGCAACGCCCAGCGGGTTTCCCTCCTGAAGTTGCTTCGGGTCGGGGAAGAAGAGCGCCAGAATCGAGGCCACAAAGGCAACAAAGAGCGCCGCGTAGCCCAGAAAGTAGACGACGACATGGGGTACGAACCACGCACTCTGCAAGGCTGGCGGGATCCGCTGCGTCAGTTCCCCATCCTGCTTCAGGTAAGCGTAGGCGAGAATGAGCAGGATGAACCCTGCCGATGCCCACCCCATAATCGGGATCTTTCGCGAGGAGACAAGATAGACTGCAGCGGTCGAGACGGAGAAGAAGACCAACGACTGGTAGAGTGTTTGAAAGGGGGGTTCCCCGGTCATCATCCACGAGTAGGTCATCATGCCGGCGCCGATCAACATTCCGATAGCCACCAGCAAAGTTCCCATGACGTGGAATATCTTCCCGGGCTTCAGCTTCTTGCGCCAGACCAGAAACATGCCAATGGTGAACGCGGCCGCAGAGAGGAAATAGGCGAGTACCATAAGATTGTATATCATTTCGCCCTCCTGCGGGGGATCACGAGCTGAACCATCAGGCCGACCATCAGGATTGTCATGCCGATGAGAACATAAGGCAAACCAGGGTCGCGTACAAACTGCAGTCCGGAGTAGAGTCCGTTTTTGGACTCACCCCAACTGGACTGGTAGACCCACCAGCCATCCAAGATGAGTGGGTCGTTGACCACGACCTCCTTGGTCTGAACAACTTTGCCATTCTCATCGAGGACGGAGACTTTGGACTTGTAGAGTTTCGGTGCCCCGCGCGCCTGATGGAACATGAATCCGAGCTGACCTTCCCGCACGCCGCTGCCGTTCACCGGCAACGTGATGCGAGTACCACCAACATCCAATTCTATACCATCAACTTCGATGGGGGGGTGGTTAGGAGCGGGAGCAAACTGCTGCTTCTTCCGTCCGACATACTTGACCCTCTTGCCACCAACCTCTACGGCCGTATCACCGTCGAGAGCCATCGTCGCGGTAGGCTTGTCCATGCTCTCATTGAGGTCATAGACATAGATTTCCTCTTTCTCCTCGTAGAACTCAACGGTGAAGTCGTCGAGCCGAATGGGGAAGGGGAGTTCACGCTGGTAACCGGTGGGCTGTCCCATCACGGTCTCCATCATCGCGGAACCGGTCTGCCCTTCGAGCAGGTTGACCATGCCCTCCTGCTTCCAATGAGCCTTGGCCAGACCACCGACCAGCACTAGCAAGATGGACGTGTGAACCAGAGCGCTCCAGAAGAAGCGTTCCCGGTTCAGCCGGGTAATCACGCAGAGCAATGTGTTGAGCGCCAACAAGCCGATAGCCGACGCAAACCACATACTGCCGTAGATGGCCGAGTTCTGGGAAAACGTGCCCACCCCCGTTCCTATCGCGATCACCACCAACGATATGATGAGCAACTGGTGGCTCAACAGGAGCGGCCTGACCTCCGCCCGGAAAAGGAGGAAGACGAACGGGAGGGCTGCGACCCAAGGCATCTCGATGGCATCGGCCATCCAACCGATGGCGCATACCGCCCCCACGAGGATGATACTGTGCAGAAATCTAATGGTCGTCTCTTTCATAGTCGCAGTATATATAAGGGGGGGGCACGAGTGTCAAGCGGATGCCGACAACCGCGATGAATTTGGGGGGAAAGAACCGATACTACTTATGGCATTCTTTGCACTTCGTCGGTCCCTTCTTTTCCTTCTTGTGGCAGTCCTTGCAGCTCTTGTGAGCGGCCTTCTTCAAGGTAACTTTGCTGGTGTCAGAGGCTTCCAGCTTGTGGCACTTGAAGCACTTGGTGTCTTTCTCTTTGTGGTGGCAGGTCTTGCAGTCAGCCACATGGGTGGTATGAGCCTTGTGGTCAAATTCCACCGCACTCTTCTTGCCAGGACCATTGTCAAGTTTCACTTTGCCAGGTTCGCCCGCCAGGGCCAAACCGCCAAGCAGGAACACTGCGGATACAAACGTTGCAACCAATGTCGCTAGATTCTTCTTCATCTCATCCCTCCGTAATGGAACATAAATACCAACCAATCAAGCTGCCCGTGAGACGTTTCACATCCAAACTATTCAAAACCCAGGCCAGAAAACCATGATGCCAAAAGAATGAATCGTATTGCAGGTCTACCAAAGAAGGCTGGGGAAGTCATCCATTCTTTACCAAATCCGCACAGATACTACTCGACAAGCCACTTGGCCACATCGCCTGCGAAGTAAGTCAGGACAATGTCAGCCCCCGCTCGTTTCATGGAAGTCAAGGTCTCCAGCACCACCCTCTTCTCGTCGATCCAGCCCTTCGCCGCGGCTGCCTTGACCATAGAGAACTCGCCGCTCACATTGTAGGCAGCAACGGGCAGCGGGAAATGTTCATGAACCGCCCTGATTACGTCCAGATATGCCAATGCGGGCTTCACCATTACGATGTCAGCCCCCTCCTCAATGTCCAGTTCAACCTCGCGCAGCGCCTGGCGCAGCGCGCCCGGGTCCATCTGGTAAGAACGACGATCGCCGAAAGTGGGAGCGCTGTCGGCAGCATCCCGGAAGGGGCCATAATATGCGGAGGAGTATTTCGCCGCGTAGGACATTAGCGGAATATGCGTGAAGCCGTTTTCATCCAGGGTCTCCCGGATCGCTGCCACCCGCCCGTCCATCATGTCTGATGGAGCAACCATGTCGGCCCCCGCCTCAACTTGAGTGAGCGCAGCCTTGGCGAGGAGGTCGAGAGTCGGATCGTTGAGCAATCGTTCTCCTTCGATAACGCCACAGTGGCCATGAGAGGTGTATTCGCAGAGGCATACGTCGCCGATCACCAACATCTCGGGCACGCCCTTTTTTATTGCAGCCATCGCCTGCTGCGTGATGCCGTCGGCGGCATAGCCTTGTGAACCGACCGGATCCTTATGGGCGGGAACACCAAAGATGATCATCGACTTGATACCCAGGTCCCAGAGCCGCTTACACTCATCCACCAATGACGGAATCGTGTGCCGATACTGCCCCGGCATAGAGCGAATCTCTTCCTTCTCGGTAATGCCCTCGACCACAAAAAGTGGGGCGATCAGGCCGTCAAGGGTGATGCGTGTCTCGGCCACCATATCCCGCACCACGCGATGCTCTCGAAGACGCCTCATACGAGTAATCGGAAACATCATCCCTCCTCACTACTGCTCAGTTTGATGCCGGCGCAACAGCGCATCGATACGCGCCAGCAGCTCGTTCATGTCAAAGGGCTTGGTAACATAGTCATCCGCCCCACTTTGCAGCGTTCCAACTTTTGTACCGACATCTTGACGTGCCGTCAACATCATCACTGGCATCGAGTGCCCGGCCTTGCGAAGTTCCTGTAATGCCTCGTCTCCGTCCATCCCAGGCAACATAATATCGAGGAGCAAGATGTCGCAGCTTTGGGTGGCTACCTGCTCCAACATCGGCTCGGCGGCCGTGAAGCAGGTGACCTCGTGACCATTCCGCTTCAAGTTGATCTGCAACATAGTGGAAATGAGCATTTCATCCTCTACGACGAAGATCTTAGCCATCGACGGTTCCTCCTCGAATCTGCAATGTGAGCGCGAACCGTGCACCCGTGCCGGGTCCGTCACTGGCGGCAGTGAGGTCCCCTTCCATTTCACGGGCGAGGCGACGAGCAATATGGAGCCCCATCCCAGTTCCTTGTTTGCTGCCGCCCGGTTCATCGGCCAGCCGCCGGTAGGCCCTGAAAATATCTTCCGCCACGTCTGCTGCGAAACCTGGTCCATTGTCAGCGACTTCAACCTCGGCCCAATCACCCTTCGTTTTCGCGGTGATGGCCAGCTTCAGATCCTCGCCGCCATATTTGACCGCGTTGTCGAGCAGGTTATCGAAGACAATGCGGAGTCCGTTTGGGTCCGCGGTCACCATAAGATCATCCTGGCACAAGCAGTCAAGCCGGACTCGCTCAGCCGGCAATCGAAAGCGCGGTCGAGCGAAGTACTCGTGGAGCCAGGGGCAGAGCTCGACCGGACGCAGAACCTGACTGTCAATACCGCCCAGACGCTGCCCCACCAGGAGATTTTCTGAGAGTCTCTCCTGCCGCTCCACCTCCGACATCGCCATGCCCAGGAGAGGCACCAGTTCCTCCCGCGAAAGCTCCTGGCTTTGTAAAGTCTGGATCAGTGCCTTCAGGCCGGTGATGGGCGTCTTCAGCTCGTGAGTCACCCGCGCCCAAAGATCCCGCAACTCCCGCGCCGATCGATTCTCCATATAGATCATTCGAAAGAGCATGATGCCGCTGATGGTAACGAGCAAGACAGTCAGCGCGGCCTCTCCCACCAACATCACGGTCTGACGCCGGTCTTCCCGCTGGATCTCAGCTCGCACGCCCTCACGCGGGCGCACGCATGATGTGGGATGGAACGGCACCAGGGCTTGCTGCATCGGCCCGACGTCAGCACTGCACGCGGCGATTTCCAGCCGCTCACCACCCTCAATGTCGGTTGGAATTTTCGGCCGACCAGGCAGATGACCGAGGGTCGAAGCCACAAGCCGGACCTGCAAGTCGAGGTGCCTGAGCTTACTCTCCTTGCGCTCCTCCGCACCACTGTGGATGAGCACTCCCCACCACGCAACCAGCGCCGCAAGTGCGAGCAGAGAGCTCCCAAAGAAGAGATGGAAGCGCTGAGCTGCAACCCACCGCCAGCGCCGTCCCCGGCCCGTCCCTTTGGCCCGCAAATCCATCTAGACTGCCTGCAGCGCGGTGACCATGGCACGAGCGAGCCCCCGCACCTCATCTTCGCTATGGGCGGCACTCAAGAAGAGCACTTCCATGGCCGAGGGTGGCAGATAATACCCAGCCTCCAGCAACTTCCCGTAGAAGGCATTGAAGCGATCACCGGCAACACTATCGATGGAATCGGCATCCCGGGGGAATTCACCCTCCGAGAAATAGGGCCAGATAACCGACCCCCGCCGAATTGCGCGGGCGTAAGGGAGGCCGCTAGCGGCCAATTCGTCTTCGAATATCTGGCCCAACTCCTCCAGGCGCGCGTAGGGGCCCTGGTCGCGTAGAATCTTCAGAGTAGCAATCCCCGCGGCCAGGGAAACCGGGTTACCACTCAATGTCCCCGCCTGATAGATGGGTCCCAGTGGCGAGAGCAGGTCCATTGTGCTCGCCGGACCGACAATCGCGCCGATGGGCATGCCGCCGCCGATGATCTTACCCAGGGTCACCAAATCGGGCTGCACGCCAACAATCTGGCCGTAGCCCCCGAACTTGAGTCGGAAACCGGAAATGACTTCGTCGAAGATTAGCAGGGCACCATTGTCCGTGGTGATAGTGCGTAGAAACTCAAGGAACTCCTTGCGCTGCACCAGGAGGCCGTTGTTGGCGGGCATGGGCTCGATGATTACGGCGGCAATCCGGTCACCATGCTTGGCAAAGAGATCTCTGACTGAATCTTCGCTGTCCAAATCAGCAACCAGCGTCGTATTGGCGATGCCCTCCGCAACCCCGCTCGAATCGGCGATGGCGAAAGTAGCGAGTCCAGAACCGGCCTTCACCAGCATCCCGTCAAAGTGACCGTGGTAGCCACCATTGAACTTCACCACCATATCCCGACCGGTTGCGCCTCGGGCGATGCGAAGCGCAGTCATCACGGCCTCCGTACCCGAGCAAACTGCCCGCACTCGCGAAAACTCCGGGAATGCCTCAAGAACCAGTTCGGCCAGGGCAACTTCACCGGCATGGGTGGCACCATAGCTCAGCCCCTTTGGCGCAGCCTCGCAGACCGCACCAATTACTGTGGGGTGGGAGTGGCCCAGGATGAGCGGGCCCCAGGACTGGCAGAAATCCACATACTCATTTCCGTCAGCATCGGTCACCCGTGCCCCGGCAGCATGGTCGAAATAGACCGGCGTCCCGCCAACCTTCTTGAATGCTCTAACAGGACTGTTAACGCCGCCTGGAATCGCCGCGCATGCTCTCTCAAATAGTGCTTCTGATTTCACTCGTTGCATCTGCTACCTCCCCGTAATTTCGATTATGCATTCAAGCAGAGCCTCAACCTCGGGCCGCGGAGCCATAATCGGCTCCCTCGTTCCAAGCGATCGCAAAGCGGCCTGCGTGATTGGACCGATGGCCACCGGTTGAAGTCCGTTCAACAGGTGTTCGTTGACCGCAAAGAAACGGCGTGCGGCTGACGGACTGGCGAAAACTGCCAGGGTACCGTCGGGGATCTGCTCTAGCCTCAAAATGGCCGGAGCAACGTTCTCGTAGACAACCTCTTCGTGCAACCCGATACCGGCAGTGGACAATCCACTTTGGAAGGAGCCGGTGCTCTTGGTGCCGCGCAAATAAAGGACGGTGGAATTTGCCGGTAGCCGCGCTCCTAGCGAGAGTGACAGCGACTCGCCGGTCCCCTCCTCAGATACTATCTCGGGTTCACGGCCAAATGCGTGGCCGATGGCGCGGGCAGTACCATCACCCACGGCTGCGAGCAAACCACCATAGGCCTGCCAGGTCTCCCGATATTGAGCCACCGCCTCCACCGCCCGACGGCTCGTGAAGGCGACCGCGGCAAAGTCATCGAGACGAGAACCACCGAGGTCAGACAGTTCGACTGATCGTACTCGGGTGGCCAGGCAAGGTACCTGCACCACGTCTAGACCGCGCTTGGACAACGCTTCTGCAAGGACTACGTTGTCCGCCTTTGCGCGGGTCAAAATGACCATTTGATCCGCTGGCATAGCTCCTCTCGTGAGATTCCCTCAGGACCGGTGAATTCGGGCAACCGCTCGGGACCAGTTTGGGAGCATTCCTCGGCGGACCCGGTAAGCTCCATGGTTCCCCAACCAGCCTCGCCAAGGTCCATCCCAATATCTACTATCCATCCATCACCCCTGGCTCGGGCGAAGGCCCCGAAAGCTGTGTGACAACCACCTTCAAAATTGGCCAGGAGCTGACGTTCAAGAGAAATGGCCGTTTCGGTCGGTCCATCATTGATGGCTCGCACCACGGCACGCGCCTTGTCGTCATCTTTGCGAATCTGCACTGCCACGGCCCCCTGCCCAGGAGCTGGAAGCCAATGGTCGATATTCAAGGCATAGACGATCAGCGGGTCGACGTTGAGTTCCAGTCGCTCCACTCCTGCTCGGGCCAGCACAACCGCTCCATAGCTGCCATCCACGGCCTTCCCGACGCGCGTTGGGACGTTGCCCCGGATAAGTTCGGGAGACGCCTCCGGGCGATAGTGCCGCACCAATGACTGGCGCCTCAAGGAGCCGGCACCGACTCGACAGCCTTCCCGAAGCGGCAGGAGCGAGTCGTCATCATGCCAATCGGGATGGACCAGCAGCAGGTCCTGCACCGGTCCACGGGGTAGAAAGGCCATAACATCCAGTCGCTCATCGCACTGGGTCGGCAGATCCTTTAGCGAGTGGACCGCGATATCAACCTCACCATCAATGAGCCGACGCTCAATGTCCTTGGTGAAGAAACCCGTCGCGGTGCCGCCTTGCAGCGAGATGTCCAAACGCAGATCCCCCTCCGTCTTGATAATCACAAGTTCCGTGGGGACGGGCAGGAGACCCTGCACCGTGTGGGCCTGCCAGAGGGCCAGGGCACTTCCTCTGGTGCCGACGCGAAGTTTATTCTTCTCTACTCGGTGTTCCACTGTTCCTCCAGTGTCTTATGGACCGCGCTGAAAACGTCCCCGGAATACTCCCGCACCAGTTCCCGCATGGACTGTGCCACACGCTGCCGGGCAGATTCATCGAGGATGTCCCCCAGTCTCTCCATCACAAATGATTCGAGGTCATCTCCCAACATCTCAAAGCGCTTTGATTGGGTCGTCTTGAGGAGCACGATCCACTCTCGCTCCATGCAATAGTTGTGGAAACGGGCCACCTGCTTCTCGACTTCCGTGCGCATGCGCTCTTGTGCGGCAGGGTCGACGGCCACCCGATGCACTTCCAGCAGACTATCGACATCGAAGTATCGCACTTCCTCTGCTTGCCGCACCGACCGATCAACTTGCTGTGGAATGCCAATATCAAGAACCACCAGTGGCGTCTTGCGATCGCGCAAATCGAGCTTCCCCGGACCAACAATAGGGCTGCGGGCTCCCGAGGCGATAACGATCCCCGCGACCTCCCGGCTGATATCGAACAACTCCTTAACAGGTCGCCAAGAGTCGACATGCTGTTCCCGCACAGTTCGGTTAATGCGGATCACCTCAAAATCGGCCGACTGCTCTAGGAAATCAGCCGTCTTGCGCCCGATTTCACCCATCCCTACAACTGCTACGGTCCCCGCCTGCGGACCCCCGAGTTTCTCCTTTACGAAAAGGCCGGAAAGAACATGTATGCCACGGGTCCGGCCCGTTCTGAAACCGGCCTTCGAGGAAGTCTTGGCGATCCCGCCGGTGAAACGACCCAGGCCGTTCAGAATGCGGGTCGAGGTTTGCTCTTCCATGGCTCTTTGCAAAGCCCGCTGGAATTGACCAGCGATTTCAGCCTCGCCGGTGGCTAGCGATTCCATGCCTGCAGCCACTCGGAAAATATGTCGTGCAGCGTCGTCCCCCAAGTGACCATAGACTTCCGGCAATTCACCCAACTCAACCAGGCGGGAGGCCCACCGGCTCAACATTTGCGCCTTTAGTAGCTCACTCATCCAGGCCGGAGATTCACACGAAACGATCCACTCCACCCGATTGCAGGTTTCCAGCGCGAGAAACCCCGAAGTAGGGTCGATCCGGCGCAGCGACTCTGCGAGGGTGGCCCGCTCTTCCTTGGTGGTCACCAACAACTCCCGGTGCGAGGCCGGGGCATTGCGAAAATCACATCCGACCACCACCAGGGGCAGGTTGGCCTTACGCCGGCCAGATGACTGTGGCGATCCGTTGTTCACGAGGTCGCTCCTCCCAGATAAGTCCGCAACTCGGTTGCCGCAAGATATCCGCTCTCGACGGCCTGCTCGATACCCACGCCCGTGAGATAGTTGCCGGCGAGTGAAAGCCCTGGAATCGCTGCAACCGCCTCTCGTAGCGCAGCCACCGTCGAGGGGTGCTCAGGGATGAGCTGGGGAATGGCAAAGGGGTGACGCACAATTCGCAAGACCTTCAGGCCTTGCAATTTCACGCCAAATGCCGATTCGTGCTCTGCCCGCATCAATTCGGTGAGAGCATCATCGTCCATCTCATAGGCCTCCCGATCCAGCGCCCCACCGTAGAACGAAGCGAGGAGATGAGAGCCCGTAGGAGCCCGATCGGCAAAGAGCTGTGACGGAAAAAGAGTCCCCAGCAACCGAACACCCTCTACCCGGGGTACCAGGAAACCAAATCCATGGGGTAGCTCTGCGGCCGGGTTTTCGCACCGCCAATGGAGCACTGCCACCGGGACCATCGGTATTCGTTGCAGTGCCTCGGCCGCGTCGGGCAGCGAGCGGCTCAGAATCTCGGCCCCTCGATTTGGGGGCACCGCCATCAGGGCGGCCCTACCCTGCCAGATGCGATCGCCAGACCGGACCTCGACGCCATTTGGTAGAGCCACAATGGTATCAGCCTTCAGTCCCGTTTCCACAGCGTCACCAAGGCGGTCGGCGAGGGTCGAAGTGATTCGCCCCAAACCTCCAGGAAGCGAGAAGAGTCCCTTTCGATAGGGCTTCCCCTCCGCCTTGAGTCGCTGCCGCTTGGCCTTCATGTATTTCATAGCACCACGGATCATTGAGCCGGAGTCCCGCTCAAATTTCCAGAACTTCGGAAAGGCGGCCAAGGCTCCCAACTGCTTGATGTCACCCGCGTATACTCCGCTGATGAACGGCGACATGATATAGGTGGCCGCTTCCTCCCCAAAGCGCCTCTTGAAGAAATCCCATGCCGTATCTTCTTCCTTTGCCCGGTTTCGTTTGAAGGGTTCGCACATGAGACTTAGTTTGGCTCCGCAACCGAGCAACCCGGTGCTGATGAAAGCCCACGCCCCAGTAGGCAGAACGTGAAGTTTACCATCTCGCAAGATATATCGGTTGTTGGAGATGGCATCGGCCGCAAGCGCTTCTCCGGCGACGCCCATCTCTTCCAGGAGTCGCCAGACATGCTCCGCTGCACCCATGAAGCTGTGGGGACCGCTCTCCATGCGGTAGCTCTCCATCCCGACAGTGGCGATATTGCCCCCCGCAGCCGGACCCTCTTCGATGACCTTCACATCCAGTCCCGCCTGCTTCAGATCCCACGCGGCTGTAAGTCCTGCGATGCCGCCACCAACTACCACCACGTCATGCATCGTCATTCCTCCCTGCGGCCACTCGTTCCTCGATGGCCTCGGCCAGCCCTTCCACATACGCCGGATTGGTGCCCGGGGCCGGTCCCCGCTTGAACCAGGTGAAACCCGCCTCCTGCGCCTTTCGACGCAAAACAATATCGAGGTCGTAAAGCGTCTCGAGATTCTCGCTGACAAAGGTCAGCGGCTGGACCATCAGACCCTCCACTCCCTGCGCCCGGAAAGTGGGCAGCAACTCCTCCACGGAGGGGCCGTGCCAGGTCCCGAATCTGACCGCGCTCTGGAAGGCCAAAGCGGTGGATATGCCGTCGCCCAATGCCTGCTCCAAGGCGACAGCAGTAGCCTCAACTTCGGCGACGTAAGGGTCGCCGGCGGCGGTATATGAAGTCGGAATTGAGTGAGCCGTAAAGAGAATGGCGGTGTTTGCCGGTCGGTCCGGGTCGGCCATAGCCTCACTAATCCCCTCCAACAGTGCCCTGGCAAGTCCGTCATTGTCAAAGTGGCGGTCCAACACCAGATAGTCGATGTCCGAAGGCACCTGTTTGGCGAAATCCTCCAACGACGAAGCCGAAGTGGAGGTGGAATACTGCGGGTAGAGGGGAACGCCAACCCACTTCTTCACCGCTCCACTTTGTAGCGAGCGAGCTGCATCACGGGCGTTGGGAGTGGAATAGCGCATGGCGATCTTCACCGGGACTCCGAGGCTCTCGCCCAAAGACTTCGCCAGCCTCTCAGTCTCCTTCAAAAGGGGAGAACCGCCACCAATCTGCTCGTATCGATCCACTACTTTCCGAGCCCGCCGGCGAGAAATAAGCCGAGCGAAAAGCCACTGATAGAACCAACCGCCAGGGAGTCGCACCAGATGCCTGTCACCGAGCACCCGCTGCAGGTAGGGCTGAATCTCTTGAAGAGACCACGGCCCCCCCATGTTCATCAGCACAACCCCGTATTCGCTCCCGCTCAAACGGCCTCCTCAACCCTCACAAAGTCTTGGAATAGCGGCCCTCTCGGGTCCCTTCCTTGCGCAGATAGGCATCGAAGAACATAGCGATGTTTCGCACGAAGAAGTGGCCCATATTGGAAACCAGAATCTCCTTCTCGTCCCAGGTCAACAATCCATCGACCCGCATGGGCTCAAGTTGCTCCAATTCCCAGGCAAAATGCTCCTTGAAGTCCACCCCGTGAGTCTGTTCAATGAAGCCGATGTCGAGGTGGAAGTTGCAAAAGAGCGCCATGATGACGTCTCGCCGCAAGCGATCCTCATCGCTCATTGCGTAGCCGCGTACCCAGCGGTCAACGCCTTTGGCCTCTTCAAATGACGGCACCACCTTCTCGTTTTGCACGTAAGTTCCATTCACCGAACCAATGGCAGACGCCCCCAATCCCACGAGGTCCAACCCGTGGCGGGTCGTATAGCCCATGAAATTGCGCGTCAAGGTGCGACTCTCGAGGGCGAGTACCAGCTCGTCGGTGGGCAGCGCGAAATGGTCCATGCCGACATGGCGCCAGCCAGCATCCAGCAACATCTCGTAGGCCAACCCGAATAGCTCCATGCGCTCCTCAGTGGAGGGGAGACCGAAGGGTTCGAGTTCCTTCTGGTGGGGGCTGACCCAGGGGACGTGGGCATAGCCAAACGTGGCGATGCGCGAGGGTCGGAGTGCTATCACCTGCTCAATTGTCTGGGCAAAAGTCTCTGGTGTCTGACCGGGAAGCCCGTAAATAAGGTCGAGGTTGATTGCCTCCAGCCCGCGGTCCCTCAAGTGTCGCATGTGCCCCTCAATCCGCTCAAAGGGGAGCACCCGGTTGATATTCTCCTGCACATCGCAGTTCAGGTCCTGGAGACCGAAACTGACCCGATTAAAGCCAAGCTCCAGCAGAAGATCGAGGTAGGCGCTATCGACCCAGCGAGGATCGACCTCGATGGCCTGTTCCCTAGTTGGCGAGAATGAAAATCGCTGCTGCAAGCCCTCCACCAGATAACGCATCGTCTCTGGGGCCAGGGACGTGGGAGTCCCGCCGCCCATGGCCAGTTGCTCCATAGGACGGGCTCCGTCGAGGCTCTCAAGGATCCAATCTGCTTGATTCAAAACTGCTTCTACATACTTTCGGCGTCCATCTTCCTCGTAGCCCAACAGCGTGTAGCAGCCGCAGTATCTGCAGCGGCTCTTGCAAAATGGCAGATGGAGGTAGAGAGAGAGCCCGGCATCACCCCGATTACTTTGCTCAAACCGGGAGAGCACTTCCTCACGATCGAAGTCTGCTTGGAACTGCGGGGCCGTTGGGTAGCTGGTGTAGCGGGGCCCACTGGTCTGGTAACGGTCGAGGAGAGCCTGGGGCAAGGTGCGGGGTGAAATCCGGCTCATTACGTGGCCCTCCACTCTTTCACGGCCCCCACAAAGGCTTCAATTCCCGCGATCGGAGTGGTGGGCGTCAAGCCGTGCCCGAGGTTGGCGATGTGTCCCCTGCCACCAGTGGCATCCAACATCTCGAAAACCTGTTCTCGAATGTAGTCAGGCGAGGCGAAGAGGGCCAGAGGGTCCAGGTTGCCCTGCACCGGGCGGTCAGGAAGTACGTCACGTACTCTGGCCAGGGGCAACCGCCAGTCAATCCCCATCACCTGGGAGCCGCAAGCAGCCGCGTCTTCCAACAGATGGCTGACGTTATTGATGTAGTAAATACCCGGCACGCCGCGCGCTTGAAGTCGCTCAAAGAGGCGAGTTACGCGCGGCTGAACGACAGAACGGAAGATGGACGGATAGAGGTCGCCAGCCCACGTATCGAAAATCTGGAAGGCGGACACGCCGGCATCAATCTGCATCTCAAGATAGTCACCAACCGCGTCGGTGAGGCGATCGAGAAGGGCCCCAAACAACTCTGGCGCTTGATGCATCATGGCTCGGGTTTTGACGAACCCTTTGGCCCCCATTCCGTCCACCATATAGCAAGCGAGAGTGTAAGGGGCGCCAGAGAAGCCAAGGACTGCGCACTGATCCTCCAGTTCGTCGGCGACATTGCGGATGGCGGCACCGACAAAACCCAAATCCCGTTGCGGGTCAACTTCCAGCAACCCCTGCACATCGGCCCACGTATCGATCGTCCGATCCATGACCGGCGCCGGTGTGAAGTCGACCTTGATGCCCATAGCCACGGGAATTACGAGGATGTCACTGAAAATCACCGCCCCATCCAGTGGAAAACGACGTACGGGCTGCAAGGTAACTTCGGCCGCCAATTCGGGACTGTGGCACAACTCCCAGAAGGTGTACTTCTCCTTGAGAGCCCGGTACTCTGGCAGCGTCCGTCCGGCCTGGCGCATCATCCAAACAGGTATTTCATCAACTTCTCGCCCGAAGGCTGCGGCTACAAAACGTTCCTTACCTTTCATGCTTGCTCTCCTTACTCCGTCGGCTTGGCTTCGGCTTCAACTGCGGGGGCGGTTGCGCCCGGTGCTGCTTCTGCCGGGGCGGCTTCTGCCGGTGCCGGTGCGACCTCAGCGGGTGCCGGGGCTACGGGTTGCGTGGCGGGGGCCCCACTCTCTTTGACCTTCTCGGCCTTCGCTTCGATGGTCACCTTGGCCCCTTCGAGGACCACTTTGTCGGGACCGCCGTGGAAGGTAGCGCTATTGCGAGCCACGGTGCCAACAACCAGAATCGTGTCCCCGGCGTTGGCATCATCCTGCGTCGTCACAGTCAGATCGTTGTTGGGCTCTTCACCGGTGCCGTCCTGGAGGTGAATCCAATTGCGCTCCATGATCTGGCGGTTGATCTTCACCACTTTGCCCCGCACCGATATCTGCTTACCCACGAGCTCTCCGCCGGCGGCGATTACGTCTGCCACAGTGAAGCCACCGTCGGCCTTCTCTATTCCATCAAAGGAGAGCTTGAGAGCCTTGTCTCGCATCCCTCCCATCGTAGTGTCTTTGCCGTGACCAGTCCTGGGCTGGATGCCGCCGGCTACCTGTAGAGAGTCGACGAAGAGGATGGACTCGAAGGTCTTTCCCAGCGTGTCACTGGTGAAATCCTTCATAGCCATTCCCTGCGGCATGACCACGCGGTCACCTACTGCAACCTCGGCTTTGGGACCAGCGGCCCAGACTTCGCCACCATCAGTTTCTACACGAACATAGGTATATCCGCCGCCAGCCATGGTCTCCACAACGACCCCGACAATCTGGCCTGGAGCTGCCGTTGGGGCAGGCCCGCCCTTAGCTGCCGGCGCTTCGGCCTTATCGCTGAATTTGGGTGCCGGGGTACCCTTATTCATGTCGGCTTCTTTCTTGCCACAACCAACTGTAGCCAGTGAAACTACGGTAAAGATCAGTACGGCCTGTGCCAATGCCTTCATTGAATTCTCCTTGCAAGCTCCAAGTTATCCAATCAGCCCCTTCTCACGCGCCCGCTTCTGCGAGCCCGCGAATTAAAGGCGGGGGCATACTAACTACAAGTAACGGCTTCGGTCAAGCCCATCGCGCACCCTTGAACTGCACCGACCATTGAAAAGCCGCGCCGCTCCGACTAGAATGAGCAATCGTGCGCCGCATTGCGGCTGCCAAGGGAGTCGCATGCAGGTGAAAGAAGCACATCTCGATTTTCTCGTTGCTACGCCTGAAATGATGGAGGATACCGCCCTGCCGCAGGTTGCCTTTGCGGGTCGGTCAAACGTAGGCAAGTCGAGCATTATCAACGCCCTGACAGGCCGCAAGAAGCTCGCTCACACCAGTGGCTCACCGGGCAAGACTCAGCAGATCTTCTTTTACATCATCAACGACTGTTGGCACTTCGTTGACCTGCCCGGCTACGGCTACGCTCAGGTATCAAAGGGCCAGCGGAAATACTTCAAGGTCCTTGTTGACCGCTACTTCCAAGGGAACGAGCAACTGCGCGCCTGCGTGCTACTCCTCGACCCGCGGCGGCCAGTTGGGGAAGAAGAGATCTCCTTCATCCATTTTCTCAATGATGCGAAGATCACACCGGTGGTGGTCTTCACGAAATGGGACCGGGTCCGCTCGGCCCAAAGGAGCAAGATGCTCAAGGCCCGCATCGCCGAATTTGCCGGTGCCACCAGCCGGGTAATTACGACCAGCGCCCGTACTAAGGAGGGCGTAGATAGATTGGGTCACATTCTCACGGCCCTTTTGAAGGAGAACGGATGAATCATCGCCAATACTGCCTGAGACTTCTCATCGTACTTTGCATTATCCTGGTGGCCGTCCCCATCTCGGCTCGAGGTCGGAAGGGTAAGGGCCCCGCAGTAGAACCCCATGTCACCGGGCTGGCTGAATGTGGGGCTAAGCGGGATAGCGCCTGCATTCGCCAACATCGGGAGGCTCTTGAGGCCATTGGCACGAAGGCGTGCCCCGCCCTCGCCAAAGGCCTGCCAACGGTGGACGAGACCGGCCAAACGGCCCTGGCCGAGGCGATGGTTGCCATCAAATGCACGGAGTCAATCTCGGTGGCGAAAGCGGCTTTCAAGAATAGCGATGCCGACAACCGAGGGCCCCTGGCGGTGGCATTTGCGCAGAGCAAGTATGAAGAACTCCTACCGGCGATTCAGGAGCTGGTTAACACGGGTCGGCCCTACGACCGGGAGCGGGGGTGTGAAGCCCTCGCCATACTTGGAAGTGACGAGGCCATTCCCACCCTCGTTGGTGCGGCCGGACACGGTCTCTACTCCGTGCGACAGCAAGCTGCCCGCGCCCTGGGGTCATTTCAGGGCGAGGCGGCCCGCAACGCCCTGGGGAAACTGCTTACCAGCGACAGCAACATTGGGGTACGCATCGAGGCTGCAAAAGCTATTGGCACGCAGAAAGACATGCTCTCGGTTCCAGCTCTCATCAAGGGGCTTGGTGACTCCTCGGGACCGGTTAAGACGGCGGTCCATAAGGCTATCATCGACGTAACCGGACTTGATATCGGGATGGACCCTGAGGCCTGGGAGAAGTGGTGGGCGAAGAATCAGCCTGAGAAGCCACGGAAGCGTTGGTAGCCTCGGTACCCTCCCCACGTAAGCATGAGCACCAAAACGAGCCACCAGGCGACCGCCCCGCCAGCGGCATAGGGCGACCCACTACACCCATCAGGGCCGGAGCACTCACAATCACATCCGGGGCACTTGCTGAAGGCCTGAGGGCACTCCAACTTCGTGGACTCGGGACCCACCGGACAGCTATCCTCAACGGGCGGGACATCAACCCCGCCGATGACTTCCTCAATGATGCTGTCTACAGTAATGATTTCCGCCGGATATGGTGTGTCATCACACTCATCACCTGAACCGTCAGAGTCACTGTCAATCTGGGTAGGATTCTCCAACTCAGGACAATTGTCTTCCCCATCAGGAATCCCGTCACCGTCACCATCTGGGAGGGGGCTGGACTTAGTCAATCCAATGCTGCCCCAAATCTCCGCTCCGGCCACCACGTCGCGGGTCGACGAATTGGATTCGTAGCCCTCCTTGGTTGCGGTGGCCGTGTAGGTTCCGGGAGTAAGGTGGAACTCCCAGGCACCGAGGTCATTGGAAAGTGCAGAGTCACCATTGTCCAGAGTTACGGTGGCCCCAGGGATGCGTGCATCCAGGTCGGGGTCTTCATAGACCACTCCCTTCAACCATCCCTTCGCAGGAGGCGGCTCGCCGGCACCGCAGTTCTTGCCGTAGTAAGTACAAATTCCCCCAGCAAGGCCCGCCGCTATCTTCGCTTGCCCATCCGCACTCTTAAGAAAATCCGACTCTGCAGGAGGGTGGCCCTTGACCCCACCTTGCGAAGAGCAGTCATGAAAAACAACTTCGGGCAGACAGGCGATCATGTTGGTCTTATTGAGCACGTAAAGGTCGTTTCGATACTTCAATCCGCGGTCGGTATAGGGCAACTTCGCCAACATCCCGTTTTGCACGTGAGTGGCGAGGTTCTTCCCGCCGGCGGTCTTGTAAAGCGTCTCGGTACCGTGCCCACCGCCAGCGTTGGAGTGGATGGAAACATAGATGTCTGCTCCCCAGGAATTGGCATTCAGAGGGGCATTATAGAAATCCTGGTCGACCTTCACTGTCAGCCCGGCCCCTTCCAAAATGGGTTTCATGTTGTTGGCATTGATGAGTGCGTATTGCGCTTCGTTGCCACCCCCTGCCACCAGGTTTCCGGTCTGGTTGCTAGGGTTAAGCATGACCTTCTGGGCCAAAGCTGAGGCGGGGGCCAGTGACGCTAGTCCAATTGCCAGAGCTACTAATCTAGCGCGCATCGTCCACCCCCCTTCTTGACTTCGGATAGGGCATCGTCAAGATGCGGTCGGTGAAGGCATCAACAAATGCGATTTGCGAACCGTCGGGAGAGCTGGCTGGTTCGACTGGCGCCACTCCGTCCGGAGTCTTCAGCACACGCTCAATCCCTGTCGCCAGCTCAATCTCTGCCAGCACACCTCCCAGGATACGGCGGGAGTCATGGTCAATTCTCGCGAAGAGCACCCGCTCGCCGTCGGAGTGCCAGGCTGCGGACACGCCCTCGCATAAGACCCGGGCTTCCCCACTCTCAACCGCCACCAACCAGATTCGAGAACCCGTCGCACGGCTCTCATGCACGAGCACGCTCTTGCCCTCCGGTGAAAGCCTTGGATTGAAGAAACTGGGCCCCTCCATCAGGACATGGGCAGGGCCGCGAGAGGCACCGGCATCGTGGAGAAGGATTCTATCATCGGGCTCCCGGGATACAGCTACCCCGGCGGCCAGGCGGACATCGATGTCATGCCCCTGCACACCGTCTGCCACCACAATCAAACGACCGTCCTCAGAGATTCGGACCAACGTCCCGTTGGCAGCCGCGTACCAGGCCTTCGACGACGGGTCCCAGATGGCCTTGCCTGCCCGCTCCACATCGGCCAGGTCAGGATGCGCAAATACCCTCTTCTCCTGGACCTTCTCACCAATATAGACTGGATCCGCTGACCCAACAGATTGTGCCGCAAGCGGGCCAGCAAACATCATCGACAAGATTGCAAAACCTAGACTTCGCATCCCATTTCTCCTTGCGCAATCGACGCTTCGCCCATTCTACACGATCCCCCAAAAATGTCACCCGGACAGCGCCTCTCCCGTTGCCACACTACGCAGGCAATGATAGATATGGAAGCCACTGCAAGGGGGAGAAATGAACTGGCTGGATGCTTGCAAGAAGTTCGGGGCCGACCAGGGGGTTGAGGAATCGGTGCTCGACGTCCTCGCTGCATTCCCGCACAGGGAAAGACCCGTTGCCAGGCTGGAGACCGCCTCGTTTGCCGAGTTGGAGACGCTGGTCCCCGTATTGCAGAAATGTCAGACTAAGGGCCTCCAAGCGCATCTGGCCGGTGAAATCGACAGCGCCCAAGCCTCCATGTTCGCTCGGCGGGCAGAGGCGGTTACAGAGATTCTCCATAACCTCGCACCAGGGGATCCTGCCGCTCGCGTCTTGCAAGCAGGCTTTGCCGCCCGTCTGACCGAGATGTTGGAAAGCAGCCCATCTGCATTGCGAGTTCGTGCGCTCATCGACTTCTACTATTCCCAGGCCGGTATCCGACACCATATTTGGCATGGAGGAGAAGCCGAAACCACCCCGACCCTGCGTGGGTTGGTCGACGGGACGCAGTGGTGCAAGGTGCGGAGGGGGCTCTTTCAACGCACCATTTCGGGCAACACCAGGAAGGGACCCGTCAATCTGAATGCGCTGCGCTTCGATCGGGGACGTTTCCACTTTCAGGCCCTCGATTGCCGCCCCGACATAGAGTCCGGGCTTTCCTTCGCTGAAACGATCAAAGGAGTGGGCGCCGTCGCAGGATTCTCCGGTGGTTTCTTTCTCTATTCGGAGCCGGCAATTGAGCCGCCCGCTGCTCGCTATGATCCCGTTGGCTTACTTGTCTCGGATGGCCAGATCCTCAGTCCGCCGATTTATGCCAGACCGGCATTCATCCAGGATGATGAGGGACGGGTGCACATTGCCACTATTGGCCTCAAGGGTATCATCCTCAAGGGGCCCGACGGCACTCACATCCGGATTGGCGGGACCAACGCGGCCCGCAGAACCGAGGCCATGCCAGTCGCCTTCAATCGGGCAGCCCTCTCCGTTACCCCCGACCACAAAGGCTACCTCTTAACCATCGTCGCAGGAGAGGTAACTGCTATCAAGCGAGGCGGCAAGGCCTCCATTCCCGTGGGTGGTTTTGTGGTGACTCTCCCGCCAACTCCCCAGTGGGACCAACTGGCCTCCGGGATATCCATAGGGGCGGGTCTCACCTACCAATTGCCGACTCTCCCCGGAGTCAGCGGTATCGTCAGCGCAATTGCCGGCGGCCCCACCCTCCTCGACGGCGGTCGGACATGCGGGCCCAGGGCACTCCAGCGGGAGGAATTCGCTGGGGACGCCGAGCCCATGACGTTCTCGTCCGACGAAACCGGCGATCTCAACCTGCTCCCTCGACTGGCCATTGGACTTACTCCCGAACATGCGGTCGTCGTCCTCGCTGCCGATGGTCGCAATTTCAATTCTGCCCTGGGGGTCACCCTGGCCGAAGTCACCGCGATCATGCGGGCGCTAGGCTGCGTCCACGCCATCAATATGGATGGCGGTTCATCAAAGCGCCTGGTCCTCGACGGCCAACCCCTCGACCTCCCCACCACCGAGATCGTCGCCGGCGCACATATTGAAGAATCTGTAAGACCAGTTCATAATGGCTTCGCTGCCATAGCTACCGAGGAGACGTCATGAACAAACTGAGCACGCTCAAGTTGGTCCATCTGGCAATGATTGGTGCCACGGTTATCTACGCAGTCGTGGGACTGCTAATCGGCAAGCACCCCATGGAGGGAGAATCGGCACCCCTCGACCAGAACATCGTCTATATCTTCCTCGCCGTCGCGGTCATGGCAACTCTCGCCTCCTTTGTCATTCCCGGCATCATGATGAAACGGGCCCCAGATTCCTTTCAGCTCTGGTTCACCTCTCGCATCGTCGCCTGGGGACTGGCTGAAACCGTGGCGATTATCGGTCTGATCGTCTACCTCATCGACCCTGCCCGTCCCCAGGAAAACCTCTTCACCTTCGTCGGCTGGGCCTGCGTCCTCATGGCTATCCACACACCTCGAAATCCACCGGCATCCTAGCCCACCCACTCGCTCCTCACGCCATCATCGTTCCGTTGTAGTGGTAATTCCGCTATACTGCACCCGACTCAAGGGAGGCGACGTATGGTGCATGGCTGGATGAAGACTCTGATTGGTGGATTAGTGGCCATCCTGGTGGCTGCCTGCAGCAGCCCCAGCGATCCAGTGATGATGGCTGTCGACGGAGGTGATCTGGGACCCCTGAATGGGGACTCCGCCGGGGGTGACAGCCCTCGCTTGGATGGACCGGAACTAGATGTAGTTTCGCAGGACCTACCCGACCTACAGGTTGCGGACAACGATACCGCCGAAGTTAACGACAGTGCCGGTGAAATCGATACTTTGGAGGTGCACGATCTGGTGGCTGATGAGGCTTCACCTGACAACGACGCGTTCGATGCAGCCGACCAATATGACATTGAGGATTCCTACGAAACATGGGATGTCGAGCCAGACCTGACCGATACCTACGAAATCGAAGAAGTCGAATCTGACATCGAAGATACTCTGGAGGAAGTCGAGTTGGACCTTCAGGATGAGTGGATCGAGGAGATAATCGAAGAGATCGATGTAGGACCTGATTGTGACCCATACGAAGTACCGGAGGATTCGCCCGTCGGTACCGTGCTTGAGGCCGGCGACTTCCAGCAGATTGGCAAGGCCGTGCCCGACGAAACCTACGTCAACGACAAGGGAATCGAGTTCCCCAAGACCAACGAGGCTTACGTCTGGTCGATTGCTCGTGAAGGGCCGCGCACCTGGGTCGGCACCGTGGCCAATACCCTCTGCCTCGGCTTCACCGGATTTGGCGGGATATCACTAGCCTACGAAACGGTCAACGCAGTCTGCGCCGAGTCCAACCCCGATGTGCTCTTCCCCGATTGGCGGATGCCCGCACTCTGGATGTTCGATGACGACAGCGACACCTGGGAACTTCGCACCGAACCGGAAGGAACGGAAGAGGAGCCGGGTATCGCCGCCGGCGTCCAGGGTTGGCGAGCGGCGATTGGCATCGATGACTACACCCTGGTGGCTGGACCGGGCATGGGAATTCTCTGGGGCATGCCTGACTATGGCACTGCCCTCCTGCTCTATAAAGCGGGTCAGTTCATCGGCTCCCACAAGTTCACTGAACATAACGATGCGCGGAAATTCCTCGATGTAAATGGGCAGATCTACCTCGGATCGCTGCGCTGGGATGGCAAAGGTATTATTTTTCGCTGGAATCGGGATGAATCGGCCCCGCCAGACTCACTCTTCGAATTCACGGAAGTTGGGGTTATCGACGGCTCCGCAGCCTGGCTTGAGTACTACAAGGGTCGTCTCTACGCGATTACCTGGCCCACCGCCCTATCAGGTGGCGCCGCCGGTTTCGAGATCTGGCGCAGCCCTCTGGTTCCACCCTGCGGCCTCGACGATACCCACGGGGAGCAGTGGGAAAAGGTGTTTGCCTATTCCGACTACGACGTCAATCCAGACACTGCCAAGCTGGCCTCGGGCGGAGCCATGATTTCCTTCCGCGGCTCCCTTTACTTCGGGTCCATGCATGTGCCATTTGCGTACGCCTGCTCCGACCCCGGCAACTTGTACATCTGCGCCTTCGAGAAATATTTGAACACTCATCCCTTGAGCTTCTTTCGCCTCACCGAGGACGATGACTCGGGGGAACTCAACGTGGAGTGCCTCTTTGGGCAGGACAAGGGGGGCATCTACCAGCCGGTAATTGGTCCCGCCGGTTTCGGCAACCACTACAACAATTACACGTGGTCGCTGGCCGTCCACGATGGCTGGCTCTACCTCGGGACCATGGACTACAGCTTCTTCCTTGAAGATGCCCTCAGCTCCTACGGCCTCCCCGCCAATTTCCCCGGCATAATCCCGAAGCAGGAAGACGGCTTCGATGTTTTCGCCAGCAGCGACGGCAACACCTGGGCCCCGGTAGTCACCAACGGCCTCGGCAACAAGTTCAACTGGGGGGCCCGCCACCTCGTCTCCGATGGCGAATACCTCTGGCTCGGCACGGCCAATCCCTTCAACCTGAACCCCAATGGGGGGTGGGAACTCTGGCGAGCACAGTAGATATCTTGACTTGTGGTTCACAAATCGACACTAATTAGGGAGGCGTTTCGGGTAACCAAAAGCGAAATGCATGAGGTAAACTATGGCTAATCAGGATCCCATTCCTCGCCTCCTCGAACTAAACGATGTGGTCGAGGAACTATCCAGTCCAAACTCTATCAAGTCGCTGCCCGACCGCGGCAACCACGACGTACCAATGCCCTCGGTGGACATCCTCGACAAGGTGATGGATCTGCTGAAGTCCGTCCTCTTGCCGGGCTACTTCGGTCCTACTGATTTGAAGGCTGAGACCATGAAGTATCACATCGGTTACAGCCTCGACCGGGTGGCCAGCCTGCTGTGGGAGCAGATCCGGCGAGGGCTCTGTTACGCCTGCTCCCCGGACGCCAAACTGCAGTGTGAAGGCTGCCACGACGAAGCGCAGGCCCTCACTGCGAGGTTCCTCACCAAGCTGCCCGATATCAGAAGACTGATCATCACCGATGTTGACGCCGCTTACGAGGGTGACCCTGCAGCCGAGCGAAGGGGAGAGACAATCTTCTGCTACCCGAGTATTCGCGCCATGATCAAACATCGGGTGGCGCACGAACTGCACAAGCTGGGGGCCCCCCTCATTCCCCGCATCATTGCGGAGCGAGGACACTCAGTAACAGGTATCGACATTCATCCTGGCGCTACCATCGGGGAGCGCTTCTTCATGGACCACGGCACCGGAGTAGTCATCGGTGAAACCACTATCATCGGCCGGAACGTCAGACTCTACCAGGGCGTAACGTTGGGGGCCAAGAGCTTCCCTATGGACGAAAACGGCAACCCGATCAAGGGAGTGCCTCGCCATCCCATCGTCGAAGATGACGTGATTATTTACGCAGGTGCGACCCTTCTGGGCCGGATTACCATCGGGACCGGGTCAGTAGTTGGCGGTAATGTCTGGATTACCCACGACATGCCCCCCCACTCTAAAATCCAGCAGGGTCGACCCATCGAGTTGCCACTAATGGATGGGGCCGGGATCTAGTTACTCCCCGGGTGCGAAGGCAACGGCGAGGTCGAAGGTGCGGGAACCGGCTTCTTTGTCAACTGAGAAGAGCCCGCTGGGGTCCGCTTCTACCCGTTTGACCTTCTCTACCCACTCTTCCGCAGTTGCTTCCTCTTCCACCTGCTCTTCAATGAACCAGTGGAGGAAGACGCGGGTTGGATAGTCACGCTCTTCTTCGGCCAGGGCATAGAGATTATGGATGCACTCCGAAATATGTCGTTCATGGGTCAGACCGGCTGAGAAGGCGGCGCTAGGGCTTGCCCATTCGGCCTGGGGTTGGCCAATAGCCTGGAGCTGAACCTTGCCACCACGATCCAGAATGAAGGCGTAAAACTTCCGGGCGTGGGCCATCTCTTCCTGCGCTTGATTGCTCATCCAACTGGCGAATCCCGGCAGATTCTTCGCCTCAAAATCGGCAGACATCGCCATATAAAGATATGCGGAAAATAGCTCCTCGTTGAGTTGCTTGTTGAGGGCCGCTTCTAGATTAGCTTTCAGCATCTTCTCTCCTCGTCAGTTGAATCGTTCCAGATATACTTCCGCGGGTACAATAGTATCCCCTCGCACGCATTTCAATGGTGGTAAACAGCAGGGCTCCGTCTCCCAGTTTGTGCCGACAACGAATCGTTGCTATCATGCCGGAGCAATCGGAAGGGGAGTTGCCCTTGAAAGCGCAGCGGGATGAAACGAAGTTCATGGCCACCGCGGCCATTCTTGCGGGCGGCCAGAGCCGTCGAATGGGACGTGACAAGAGCTTGCTCGACGTTGGTGGCCTGCCTCTCATCCAGCGGGTGGCTAATCAACTCGCCCCCCGCTTCGATGAACTTCTGGTGAGCGCCGCCATCCCCGGCATGTACGACTTCCTCGGCCTGCCGGTATTTGTCGATTCCGTAGATGACCAGGGACCTCTTTTCGCAGTTGTAGAATTGCTGGAGGGGGCGAAGCACGATCGTCTTCTCGTGGTGCCCTGTGATGTCCCCGACGTTCCCATGGCGTTCGTGGAAGAGATGCTGACCCTCGCTACCCCGGGCATAGATGTTGTGGTGCCCCTCAACCACGAGGGCATCTACGAGCCCCTGCTGGCCGTTTATCGACGCTCATTTCTCAACGTCGCCCGACCGATGGTTGACAAGGGAGAGCGGACCTTGCCCCTGGTTTACCCCCACGTCAGATTGGTGACGCCACAACTTCCCAAGAGAATCCGCCTGCACAATCTCAATACACCAGAAGAATACGACGCCTATCTGAAGAATCAGTGACCGATTCCGTGGAGCATCTTGAAGAGGTGCTCCAGAGTCTTGGTTATTTCCGCCATGTACTCGTTGACCGCTCGCACGCTGCCAGGCAAGGTGTAAACAACCGTACCGCCAAGAATCGCCACCACACCGCGACTAAGCAGCGCATTGGGATTGCGGGCCCCGCTGGTGACCCGGATGTACTCCATGATACCGGGCACCGTTCTATCCGCCATGTCCTCAACTACGTCGACGGTAATATCTCGGGGGCCGATGCCGGTGCCTCCGGTTGTGAAGACAAAATCGATACCCTGTTCGCGCGCTCGAACAAGCTCCTGCCTCAGTAGTTGCACGTCATCGGGCAGAACTGTGCCGCTGATTTCCGTTTGCCATCTGGAGTCGGCAAAATTCTCTTCGAGCATTGCTCTTACGCGTGGTCCACTTAGATCCTTGTACTCACCCCGAGCTGCTCTATCACTCAAGGTCACGACGCGAAAGCTGCGGATCTTGGGCACCCACGTCACTTCATCGTCATGAGCCAGTTCACCACCTTCAAGGACCCGACAGAAGATCCCGTCAGAGGGCATCACGCACTTCTGAATTGCTTGGAAGATGGCGCAACCGTCACCATGGCAGTGCTTGCCAATTTGAGTGACCTCAAGGAGGACTGGGCCGACCTGGATCTTGTCCATCACCGCGACTTTTTCCAGCGGAACTCCCTGGGTGGTGAGATTCTCGCCAAACTCCCCCGGCTTGATCGCCTGACCAAGCTCCTTCTCAAACTCCCGCACCTTCTCTGAAGCCAACAGACTCACCTGCCGATGCCAATTGCCGGAGTGGGCATCGTCTTTGATGCCGTGCATATTGACTGTGGCCCCATTCACGGGAGTCTTGATGGTACCTTTGTCCTCAGAAACATTGAGGGAGATAACTCGCCCCTTGTCGCCACTACTATTGCCCATCTCACTTCCTCCTACGCGCTCCATCAGAGCCACCGCGCCTGGACCGTAGTCCCTGCCTCTATCTGCCCCACACCAACGGGGATTTCCAGCAGACCGTCCGCCTGGCTCAAGGCAAAGAAGTGGGCTGATCCGTGATAAGCCACGCGCTCAGCCTCCCCCCGGTCGTTGAGTCGCACCGGTACGAATTCCAACCGTTCAGTACGCCGACGCTGCAGATTCGCAGCAAGGGTCACGGCCACTTTCGGCGCGGTCACATTGCGCCCCATACAGGCCATCAAGTAAGGCCTGACGATGACTTCAAAAACAACGAAGGCACTCACCGGATTACCTGGCATCCCGAAGCAGACCGCCTCTGGAGCGGTGGCAAAAGTGGCCGGCTTGCCCGGTTTCATCGCCACCTGGTCAAACCGGATGTCCAAACCACAGCTCTTCATGACCGCTGGCACCAGGTCAAAGTCGCCCATAGAGACCCCGCCCGACAGGAGCACAATGTCGTTTTCGGTCATGGCGCGGCGCAAGGTCGACTCAATGGCCTCTTCGGTATCCGCAGCAATGCCGTAGTAGACAGGCCGCGCACCAGCTCTCGTAGCCTGAGCCATGAGTTGGAAGGAGTTGCTGTTGCGAATCTGCCCGGCGGAGGGTACCACGGAGGGCTCCACCAGTTCGTCACCGGTTGCGATGACGCCAACCCGCGGCTGCCGGGAAACCAATGGTTCAGCGGCCCCCACCGAGGCCAGAACCGCCACATGGCGAGCCTCAAGCATCGCCCCCACTTCCAGAACCGGATCGCCGGTATTCAGGTCTTCTCCGCACCGGGCGATGTTGTCCGATGTCTCGTCTCCATCAAAGCGCACCCTCTCGTCCCCATCTGTCTGGCTATATTCAACCATGAAGACGACATCGGCCCCTTTGGGAATCATGGCTCCAGTCATAATACGCGTTGCATCCCCAGGCTGCAGCGCAACTTTGGGAAGAGTCCCCGCCGGCACCGTCTCAACAACGTTGAGCCAGCCCCCCAGGTCCACCCGACGGCAAGCGAAACCGTCCATGCAAGCCTTGTCAAAGGGAGGGAAATCCATATCTGTTCGGATCTCTTCTGCCACCACCCGCCCCACACTATCGAGTAGACCGACGCGTTCACTGGGCAGACTGCGCACCTCGCCCATGACAATGGCAACGGCCTCTTCAAACGTGATCCGGCTTCGTCCCACGAGCACCTCCTTCGCACCGCTCTTCCAAGCGTGGTTCGACTTCGCAGTCTAGTCTCCCTCATGCACGGGAATCAAGAGCTAAGACTCTCCAAGCAGCTTTGAAGGGGCTTCCGACCGTGTTACTATGGCGTCCGTTGCGTGGTAAGCGAGGCGATATGCATTGGTTAGTTTATGGTTGTTTCCTGCTTTCCGGTGTAACCGGATTGGTCTACGAGGTTCTGTGGGGCCGCTACTTCCAGCTCTTTATCGGGGCTAGCAGCTATGCCCATACCGTTGTCCTGGCCACCTTCATGGGAGGTCTCGCCCTGGGCAACGCGCTCTTCGGCAGATTGGTAGACAAACCAGTTAGGACTCTTCGAATATACGGACTCCTTGAGCTTGGAATTGGAGCTGCTTGCGCGCTCTTTCCTGCGACTTACGTCTGGCTATCCTCCGCGTACCTGGGCCTCGCTTCTCCGGATACCGATTCCCCTATAAACCTCGTGCTGAAACTCCTCTTTGCCGTTGCCGCAATGTTGATTCCCACCATCCTCATGGGAGGCACACTCCCAGTACTGGTGAGAACCATCATCCGACGAATGCGCGAGGTCGGCAGCAAGGTCGGAACTCTCTATTTCCTCAATAGCGCAGGGGCTATGCTCGGCTGCCTGATTGCAGGCTTCTATCTCATCCCAGGCTTCGGTCTTGAGCTTTCCTTCATCCTCACCGCAATCGTCAATATCGTAATCGGAATCGTCTTCCTCATCCTCTCCAAACGCTACGAGAGGTCTCCCGCAGCCGAAACCTCTTCACCTCTTTCAAGCGAGGCTCCTCTTCAGGAAGCCCGCCGAACGTACAGCGATAATCAGATCAAAGGCGTTTACGCAGTCATTCTCCTGACTGGTGCACTGACAATGGTCTATGAACTGGTCTGGATTCGCTTGCT
>CAZFVN010000058.1:0-33015 GCA_964522395.1 uncultured Myxococcales bacterium | reverse complement strand
TCAGAACGACACACTCAGCGCAGAACGGGGGGTACAAAGTCAATCAGATCGAGCCGCGCGCGCTGCCCTTGAACGAGGCGTCTGCTTGCGGTAAGTTGGTGCAATGAAAGCGTCGATGTCTCCCAAAGAACAGTATCATCAGAAGTTAGTTACTCCGGCCGGTGCCGCTGAGTTGGTCCAGGGCGGGGATATGGTAACGGTCTCCGGTGGCAGTATGCAGCCCTTCAGTTTTCTCGCGGGCCTGAGTCGGCGGCGGGATCTGCGGCGAGTAACGGTAACGTCTGCATTGAGTCTGGTCCCGTCCGATTTGCTGGTGCGACAGTTTGCCGCGGCTGCCAGGGGCGAGGCCATAGAGCGCGATATTCGCTGGGCCAGTTTTTGTGTCGGGCCAGGCACGCGTGAGGGTGTGGCAACGGGCGTCGTCGACTTCGTTCCCATATCGCTACAGAACCTCGGCAAGGCGCTTCAAGACCGACGGCTTGACGTGATCGTTATCGGCAGCAGCGGGATGGACGATGAAGGTAACTTCAATCTGGGATGCAACGTCGATTGGATGCCCGAACTCATCACCAGCGCCAATCTCGATGAGACACTTGTCGTTGTAGAGGTCAATCCCAAATTGCCGCGGACCATGGGAACCACCACATTTCCCGTGCGAATTGTGGACCGCATTATTGAGGCTCCGCGTATCCCCATTGATTTGCCCGTCGGTAGTCGGCGTAAAGAAGCTCTCGCAGTGGGCGGTTTCTTGAACGCATTGGTGCCCGACGGAGCGACGTTGCAACTGGGCATCGGTGATCTTGTATCCCAATCTGTCGTCTTGCTCGACGGCAAGAGGGACCTTGGACTCCACTCGAACTTGATTAGTGACGCCGCTTTGCACTTGCGTGAACGAGGCGCACTCACTGGCAAGAACAAGGGGCATTTCCCCGGGCGCTGGGTGGGCAGTTTCCTCCTGGGGTCGCGCAAACTTTACACCTTCGCCGACGACAATCCGGTCTTAGCGTTGCACTCATGTGAGTTTGTCTCGCACCCCGGCAATATCCTGAGGAACCCAAAGGTCGTCTCCATTACTCAAGGGGTTTGCGTGGACCTCGCCGGTCAGGTTGCAACCCAAAGCTCCGCTATGGAATTTGCATCTCATCCCGGAGTGCAGCGCATCTTCCACTCAATGGCGGCAACCAGCCCCGGCGGGGCTGGGATTGTCGTGATGCCATCAGCTTCGCCTTCCGGCAAGGGTTCCAATGTTGTCGACACACTGCCTGCCGGAGCGACGGTGGGGATCCCACGGGATGATGTAGATGTTGTAGTAACGGAGCACGGCATAGCCCGGCTCCGGGGCAAGACGCTGCCCGAGCGTGCCCTGGCGATGATCTCTGTGGCGCACCCAAGTTGGCGGGACGCCCTGGCAAGTCGAGCTCGGAAGGTAGGACTCCTTTAGACAGGAAACGAGGATGGGACTGATGACATTTCCAAACGACAGATTGTGGGAACTGAGCAGCGTGTTGCTGCTCCTTACTGTGGCATTTGCAGGTTGCAAGAGCGGTCCGGAAAGGGTGGCTCTGACAGTTCTGGGGAACGTTTCGCTAGCTGCTGAGGAAGGGGCTCAGGAAGATGAGCAGGAGCCGCGTCAGTATTTCCTGGAAGAAGTGAACGGGATTGCTCTTGTGCAGCTCTACGCCGATGGGTTCGATGAGCTGGAGCTCAACGAGAAGCTGCTCGCCTACTATCTTTACAAGGCCTCCCTGGCGGGCCGTGATATTGCGTTTGATCAGAAGCACCGTTACGCGCTGACCATTCGTGAGCTGCTCGGTCGGATCCTGGGCCATCCGTTGGGGATAGCGGAAGAGGCCGAGGCTGCGATCCGCACATATACAAAGTTCTTCTGGCTCAATAATGGTCCCTATTCGGAGCGCAATAAGACCAAGCTTCTCGCCCCTTTCACCCGGACTCAGTTCGCTGAGGCCCTGGGGATCGCTCGAGCCAATGGGGCTCAATTCGAAGGTTTCGGCGCACCCCTTCACGTCCTCCTCTCCAAGCTCGACGGACTTCTCTGGGACCCGCAGTATGAACCGCTTGCTACGAACAAGAATCCCGGTCCCACTGGCGACATCCTCCGGGACAGCGCGAATAATCTATATGAAGGAGTGACAGTAGGGGACCTGAAGGGATTTGTAGAGAAATACCCACTGAACTCCAGGGTGGCCAGGCGCTGCCCCAAACGGAAGCCCTGTGCCATTGTTGAAGAGGTCTACCGAACCGGCAAGAAGGACGCCAGGGGGCGCAAGTGGCTAGTGAAGCCAGGACTCTACGCCGCCGAGCTGACACGGGTCGTCGACTATCTCACGAAGGCGATTCCCTATGCCGCTGAAGGTCAGGCTGAGTACCTGCGCAAGTTGGCAGAGTTTTTCACTACTGGTGACCCGAAGACCTTTGACGAGGCGAGCATCGCGTGGCTCAAACAGGATCCGGCCGTGGACGCCATTATCGGCTTCATTGAAACCTACAAGGACGCGCGTGGTCGAAAGGGAGAGTGGGAAGGCCTGGTCTATTATACCGACCGGAATCTGACAGGAATCATGAAGTCCATCGCGGACAATGCCGCTTACTTCGAACAGCGGGCCCCCTGGGCTGACAAGTTCAAGAAGAAGGAGATTCGAGTTCCGGTTGCCACTGCCATCAACGTGCTCATGGGCGTCGGTGGTGCCGGGCCATCCATTCCACTGGGAATCAACCTTCCCAATGCGCAGTGGATCCGGGAGAAGCACGGCTCCCGTAGTGTCTTGCTCTCTAATGTGTTGGCTGCCTCGCGCGCCGCCGTCTCCGACAAGGCGTTGCTGGAATTCGCGCTGCCTGAGGAAGTGCCCGTGGTGCGCAAGTATCGCGAAGCCGTTGGTCGCACCATGGTTGCGCTCCACGAAGTTGTGGGTCACGGCTCGGGCAAAGCTGGTGAGCTGCTCGCCGTCGACCCTTCTGAGGCGCTTCAAGAAACTTACTCAACGTTGGAAGAGGCGCGGGCAGAGTTGGTGGCCCTACATCACGTTTTCGATCCCAAACTTGTGGAGATCGGTGCGCTTCCTGACTCGAATGCGCCGCTGGTTGCTTACGCTGACTACATTCGCAACGATTTGCTCCAATTGCGACGCGTGAAGGTCGGTAGCCGCTTCGAAGATGATCACATGAGGGCGATTCACCTGATTGTCCAGTACATCCTCGGGAACAGTAAGGCTGTGAAAGTGCGGGTGGTGGAAGGGAAGACTTACTTTGCGCTGGTCGATGTTGCTGCGGCCCGCAAAGCAGTTGCCGAACTCCTTTCGGAAGTAATGCGAATCAAGGCGGAAGGGGACCTGGTTTCTGCCCGTGCCCTGGTGGCGCGCTATGCCATTGACTTTGATGCGGAATTGAGGGAAGAAGTTGTCAAGCGAGCCGCTGCGGCAGGTGTTCCCGATTTCGTAGCCTTTCATGTGCCCGAAGTCAAAATCGTACTGAGTGACGAAGGCCTTCCCACCGACGTCGTGCTAGACTACTCAAAGGATTTCCTGACGACCATGCTTGAGTGGGACCTGATGAGTCCTTAATGGCCAAATTCACTCCTACCACTAGACGCAACAAATCGGATGAAATCGCCGATCTACTGCTAGAGCAGATTTTGGGCGGTCGCTACGGACCTGGTGAGAAGCTACCTCCAGAGCGGGAATTGGCGGCAAATTTCGACACTAACCGCAACACGCTGCGTGAGGCCCTCAGAAACTTGCAAACATTGCGAGTGGTCTCGGCTCGCCAGGGGGATGGGCTCAGGGTCCAGGACTACGAAACTGATGGAGAAATCAACCTCCTGCCGCACTATTTGAGGCACTCCCCAGATGAGCAGGGCCGCTTGCAGGCGATTGTTGACATGCTCTCCTTGCGCCGTGTCCTCCTGGGTGAGGTGAGCGCCTTAACTGCCCGCCGGGGCAGCGCCCAAGACCGGTTGGCGCTGGAAGAACTGATGGCCCTTCAACGCACCCACGAGGGGCAACCTGAGCTGCTCATCGTAACCGATCTGGAAATTGCCATGGTCATGGTCCGAGCCAGCGGTTCTCTCTCCTATCGCTGGATCTTCAACACCATGGCCCAACTCTTCGCTGAAATTGCCTTCCAGTGGCCGCTGCTTTGGGTCTATCCTGCAGACTATATTGATTCCCTCGCCAGGGTTATCGGCGAGGTCACATCCGGGGATGGTGAGGGGGCACGCAAGGCAATGGATGACCATCTCAAACGCAGCGATGAAGTGATTATGGAGACGCTCAACCGGCTGGGGGATCTTCAGCCTGCAAAATGAGGGAGGAGCCATGCACAAGGTTCGCAATTCGCTCTCTGTTGTGGTTGCCCTTTCTCTCCTCTTTAGCTGCGCAATCTGCCGCGCCGACGACGTCTCGCTAGCGCCCTATGAGTCGTGGCGGGCTGGTCCCTGGTTAGGCAGTGTTGGTGCGCCTTACCCCCTCCTGGGCGGAATGGTAAATCCCGCTTCGGCGGCACTCATTGAGGGGCCCCAGTTGGGCCTCTACTACGCCTCTGTGGCGCAAGGTGCAAGTGTCGGAACACCGTTCCTGGGTCCCTTTTCCCTGGCCTTTGGCGGGGCCAGAGTTTCCCAGTTGGATGGGCAGTCCATGGCTCGAACCAATCTCGATGTCGGCCTCAATTTTGGGAATGCCTTCAAGGCCGGTTTTACCTGGCACCACACCTACTCTGACTCTCAGGTTGGCCCGCAGGATCCAATCTCCGCCGGCCTCCTGATTCGGCCGTCGCGATGGCTCTCAGTGGGACTCACCGCGTTCAATATGTCAGAAACGCCCCTGGATGCTTTGCAATACGGTGCCGGGGCCTCTCTGGTGCGCTTTGGCGGTGGTCTATCGGTCCGACCAGGAACCGAACGTTTGCGCCTCGACCTCTCTTTCGATAGCGACCGCAAGGCTGAGCGGCTCGAGCCCCAGGCCGGAATCGCCGGTACCCTTTGGCCAGGTCTCGAACTTGCCATCCTGGGGCGCTACCGACACAGCGACATTGGCAGCGAGTTTGGGGCCAGCGCTACGCTTACGCTCTCCACGGTGAACAGCGATTTCGGGGCCGGGTATGGATGGCTCGATGGAAGGTCGGACTACTTTGGCGCGCTTCGCCTTACCTCGGTATCGGAGCCCTCCCTCTTAGTGCCAGGCAATAAGTTTGTCGTCCTCGATATGCCTGTAGCCTTCCCTGAAACTCGCTCCGGCAGCCTCTTTGGGCCCGGGCCGGAGACGCTACTGGACTTCAGGCTGCGGCTGCGAAGGCTCGGCAACGACCCTTCGGTGTCAGGCGTCTTTCTGACCTTCCGTCCTATGGTTACCGGCTGGGCTCAGGCGCAGGAGTTGGCTGCTACTATCCGGGAGTTGAAGGGACGCGGCAAGGTGGTTGTAGCCTATCTCCTCGGTAGCTCAAACCAGGCCTATTACCTTGCCGCTCATGCCGACCACATCTTGATCAATCCAGCCGCGTCTCTCTTCCTGACGGGCATTCATTCACGGCTGAACTTCTACGCTGACCTGCTGGCGAAGCTGGGAATCAAGGCGCAGTTTGCCAGCATCGGCGCGTATAAGAGCTTCCCAGAGAAATTCGAGCGGACGGAACCCAGCCCAGCCCACCGCGAGGCTCACATTCACATGCTGGACCGATTCTACGCACAATTGGTAGACGGCATTGCGGACGCGCGGGGCCTCGAGGCCAAGCGGGTCGGTGACTGGATAGATGGTGCCCCTTACACTGCTGGACAAGCGCTCGAAGCTGGCCTGGTGGAGAAGGTGGCGGCGCGTACGGATGTGAAGTCGTTGCTGGCCAGCCTTGGTTATAAGAAGGTGGGACTGAGTGCACGCTACCCCCTACGCAAGATTCGAGAGACTTCGTGGGGAGGCGCCCCGAGAATAGCGGTGCTCGTGCTGCAAGGCAGTATCGTCGAGGGCCGTGGCTTCGGCATCCCGCTCTTCGGCAACTTTGTTGGTAGCGATGTGACTATCAAAGCGATAAAGGAAATTGGCGCCGACCCCACTATTGACGGCGTTCTCGTACGCATCGATAGCCCCGGCGGCTCGGCCCTGGCCTCGGAACGGATGCATGCCGAATTGAAGAAACTGGCGACGAAACTGCCAGTGGTCGTCTCCATTGGCAATGTCGCCGCGTCCGGTGGCTATTATCTGGCGGTTGCTGCCCCTGAAATCTACCTCTCTAGTGGCTCCGTCACCGGGTCCATCGGGATCTGGTTTGGCAAAGTCGTTGCCAGTGGTCTGCTGGATAAACTGGGCATTCAGCGGACGACCTTTCGCAGGGGCGAGAATGCTGGCCTGATGGACGTTGACCGGCCCCTGACCGAGGTGGAAATGACGGCTCTGACTGGGCGCTTGCGGGAGGTTTATGATCTCTTCGTGAAACGGGTTTCTGAGGGTAGAAGTATTGGCACCGATGAAGTCGAGAAGGTCGCACAAGGGCGCGTTTGGACGGGAGCCGACGCCCTTGACCACAAGCTGGCCGACCGCGCCGGCGGATCCTTGGAGGCGCTGGATGCACTGCGCATTCGCGCCAAGGTCCGCCTGGACGATCGGGTCGAACTGGTTTACTACCCGAAACTGACCTTTGCGCAACAGCTCTCCCGAACCTTCACGGGCGGCTCGCTTTCGCTCAACGCCGAGATGATTTCAAATGTGATTTCCCTGGCGGAGAGTTTCGCACGGACCCAACTTTGGGCCCTTGACCCCTGGAGTCCTACAGGCAGGAATTGACGTCTCGGATATGGGGCACGAAGCCCTCCGGTATTTGAGGCATCGACGAGAGCGAGAAACGTAGGGGCGCAATCCACTCCTTAGTTTTGTACTGCACATCAACGAAGAGCACGCTGTTGCCCTGCGTTGGAAAGAGGGCTAGCTCACCGTAGACTCCACCACCCTGCTCCTTGAGCGTTACTGAGCCGAAGAGGAAGGCATCGTCATTGCTCCACCAGACCTTCACTTCTTCCACTTCCAAGTCTGGACTACTACCGTCCACCAGCGCAGTGACCGCGGTGGCCGGCCCCATGGGCGTTGCCGTGAAAGTGGGGGAGAGAGGTAGATACGCGAAGCGATCGTCAGAGCCGAAGTGGTGGTGGAACCAGAGTAGCTGAGCTCCCTTTGCACGCAGCTCTGCACGGGCCTCGATGGTCTCGGGTGACTCGCCTCCGGTGAGCAGAAAACAGCCGTGGTCGAAGTTGGCCGACAATGACATTCTTCGGGTCGTGGAGATGGCGTTGTAAGTGGCCATGTGAGCGGTTAGCGGGAAGAACTCGTCGCTGCTGCCGTTGGCTATCATAGTGGCCGCCGAGTCATCACCATAGACCGACTCAGGATCCACCAGCTCCATGAGCTTCAACCACTCGGGACTGCTGATATCGAGGCCTGCTTCGTTGAGGAGGTCGTGCTGCCAGGCGTGAGGAGATTCCGTGGCGACGTTCCAGGCCAACACGCCGCTCAGAGGAACGCCCGCTACAACTCGTGGGTCGACGCCGCTGACCAGATTGCTGACGACGCCGCCAGCCGAGTATCCGGTGACGCCCAGTCGGTCGGCATCGACGTCGGGGTGGTTGGCAAGACATGTGAGGCCTCGCATGGCCGCCATCGTATGCCCCCAAAACCAGGTGCCACGCAAATCGGTGAGGACGTCGAACATCCGATATCCGCTGTCATATGTAGAGGGAAGCCCCTCAGAGCTATTGGCGGCCTCTGTTCCTCCACCCGGTCCTGTGTAGGCCAATACGAACATGCCGAGCAATGCGGCAGTTCCCGTGGCGTGAGATTCTTTTGCATACCCGCCCAGTCCATGCGCTTTGATGATGCCGGGGATTCCGCCACTGGCCAACGTTGGTCGCGCTGCGTAGCCCTGAATCAGAATCGGGTCGAGGGTGTCTCCGACAACTTGCCAGGAGGTGTAGGTGACGTGCCAGACATCAACCAGAACGCCATCTTTCAAGGTCGTATGATGGCCGCTGAATGTGCAGTTTGCGGTGGCTGCATCCTGAATCATCTCGTGATCGAATAGAGGAGCAGAGTCAGACGGGAGATCGCTCGGTGAACCATCCAAATGGGGAAGCTCCCAGGAGCTATCGCCGGCCTCCCAGGTTTCTTTGAGGAGAGTTATGTCGACACTATCACCGGAGGTCGTATCCGTCAGGTCATGAGTGAGGAGGTCGGGACCTGGCATGCCGTCATCTGGAGCAACGACCTCTTCCATAACAATTTCAGTGGGTGGCCCGGCCTCCCTGGCCCCTCCATCCTGGAGCTTGATTTCAAAAAGGAGATCGGAGGTGACGGCTCGTAAGTCCTTGCTCTGGTCAGGTTCCGGGTCCGCCACCTCTACTGGGTTGTTGCCGCAGCCGCAAACGAGGAGCAAGAGCAGGAGAGTCAGGAAGATGTAGCGAATTCGCCATCCGGGGGAGTTCAATCGGTCCTCCGCCTCCGGAGCAATGAAAGGGCAAAGAGGATCATCAAGAGCAATCCAGGCGCGGCCGGGTTGCCGGGGCTGGCGGAACAACCACCTGACTTCGTGCCAGACCCGAAGACAACGGTCTCGCCGCCGGCCGCGGAACTACCATCGGGTTCGTCAATTGTGTCTTCTTGCGTCGGGATGTTGATGTCTGCGTCGGGCTCTTCCACACATTCGCCGTCGACGCATCCATACTTGCAGTCCTGGACTTTCTCACCCATGTTACCGCAAGAATCTACCCAGTAGAGTTGGTCATCAGTGCAGACCAATTCGACTTTCGGTACGCAGTCAACGATCTCAGTGCACTGCCCGCCGGCAGCACATTCGAAGCCTTCACCGCAAGTGCCGCAGACGCCACCACAGCCGTCGTCACCACATTCAATTCCCGCACAGGAGGGGAGGCACTCGCCCTCCGAACAAGTGCCGTATTTGCAGTACCATCCCGGCTCGCATTCGCCGCAATTCCCGCCACAGCCATCAGCACCACAGTTCTTCTCATCGCACTGCGGCAAACATGAGCAGATACCTGCGTCGCATATGAGCCCGTCGACGCATTCCCCACACGGCGCGCCGCAACCATCGTCACCGCACTCCTTGTCCGTGCAATCTGGAACACATAACCCTTCGGTGCAGAGGCCGGCTTTGCAATGCCAACCCTCCAGGCATTCTCCGCAGGAGCCACCACAGCCATCTGCGCCGCAGTCGGTCCCGTCGCAGGCCGGAACGCAAATGCAGTTGCCGCCATCGCAAAGTTCGTCGTCGGCACATTCGCCGCAGAGGTCACCGCAGCCATCGGGTCCGCAGTTCTTGTCGATGCACTTCGGCTCGCAGACGATGGGTTCACAGAGGTTGATGAGGCACTCTTCATCGGGTCCGCACTGACCGCAAATACCACCGCAACCGTCGGGTCCGCAATCCAGGTTTGTGCACTGAGGAACGCACTCGCCCTCCTTGCAAGCACCCGCTTCGCAAAAGAAGTTATCTTCACATTCGCCGCACAGACCGTTGCAGCCGTTGTCGCCGCAAACCTTGCCGGCACACTCAGGTATACATTCACAGAGCCCGTTTGCGCAGACTTCGTTTGCACCGCACACCCCGCAGGTACCGCCACAGGAGTCTGGACCACACTCGGCCCCGTCACAGGAGGGCTCGCAAATGCAGATTCCACCAACGCAAGGCTCTCCGACCATGCATTGGCCACAAGCTCCGCCACAGCCGTCGTCGCCGCACTCTTTGTTGGCACAGGAGGTAACGCATTCGCAGCTCCCGTCCTTGGTGCAGGTGAGCCCTTCCGGGCAAGTTCCACAGATGCCGCCGCAGCCATCTTCCCCGCACGTTTTGCCGCCACAATCAGCGACGCAGACGCAGGCTCCCCCCTGGCAGGCGAACCCAACTTGACATGCTCCGCAATTGCCGCCGCAGCCATCTCCTCCACATTCTTTGCCTTCACATGCAGGAGTGCAGACGCATTGCCCCTGGGAGCAAACCGAGTTACCGGTACATTGACCACAGCTTCCGCCGCAGCCGTCGCCGCCACACTGTTTGCCGGCGCAGGATGCGAGGCAACACGCACCGTTGGCGCATTGGGCTCCCGGCGGGCAGCAGAGGCCACCGCACTGTTCGCCGATACAAATACAGTCGCCCCCGCTGCAGCTTTGGTTGGCACCACATGAGCCACAGTTTCCACCGCAGCCGTCGCCCCCGCACTCCTTGCCACCGCATTGCGGTTCGCACTCCGTGCCCAGACACGCCAGTGTTTCGGCGTCACATATTCCGGTTTCGTCACAGGCGGTGTAGACTCGCTCAAGGCAGTCATCGTCGTCCCATTGGGCGCAGACCCAGCTATGGGTTAACTCGCTACTGCAACCTTGCTGACCGTTGGAGCACTCATTGGTGCAACCCTGGCAGGCCTGAGCGCCGCCGCAGGCGTAGTAACTGTTTTGCGTGAACCACATGCAGCAGGCCTGACAATTCTGGGTGATGAGTTGGCCATTCTGGCAGTACTTCAATGTCTTGCCGTCGCAGACACCTTCGTAGCTGATTCCGCTGCATGAGTCATTTCCGAGGTCAAGGACCTCCACCGATAGGTCATCGAACCAACAGGAACCATCGGCACAAGTGTTTCCCGCAGCGGAACCGTTTTCATAGGTCCAGAAGCCGACCTTGCCAGCCGATGAACCGTCGTCATCCGAGATACTGAAGAGTGCCTCGCTTTCGGCGAATTGGCCGTCACCATTCGCGTCAAAATCGATCACAATATCGTCACCGTCAACCTCAATGCGGACCCCGTGTTCCATTCCCTGGGTATAGGTCATATCCGAGGCCGCGAGTTGCGCAACCTGGCCTCCCACTACGCGGTAGACACGCGAGCCAACTATGACTGTCGAGCAACCGTGGGCCACTGTAGGCGCCATGGCCCGACTAAAGAAGAGGAGGTAGAAGTTGGCCGTATTGTGATAGCGGAAGACGAACCCGACGGCGTCGTCGTCGCTGTTCATGAAGCGCGCAGTGAAGATATAGTCTTCCCACAGGTCGGACCCATATTGGATGTGGTTGTCCAGGGGATCGGAGCCCTGGCATCCCGGCCAGACAGAGAACTGGTGGCCGCAGTTGTTTCCAGGACCGCAGGCGTCCAGCGCACAGCCGTCGTCGGTCTTCGATATGACGCCACCGTTGAGCGCCGTTGTCCAGGGGTCGGCGCAGTATGAGGCCTGCCAGCCATCGGTACCTGAGAAACTGGCTTCGTCACCGTCGAAGGTGTATGTGATCGGTGCTGCCGTGGCCGAAGACGCCATCAGTACGGTTGCGAAGAGGAAGAGCGAGGCAAAGAGAGAACGACGCCACATTTGAGCCTCCTTCAGCGCGGTCCCCGGAGCTATCCAGGGAGTCAGCGAGAGTGCCACTACTCTACCGGCTTTGACTGTCACGTTCAACCCGCGCTTGCGCATGTGTGGCAGTACTAGGGAATGGAGACCGTCGACGCGCTCATGAACCGACCCCCGGCCGGTGTGAATACTCGCAAACCGTGATCGCTACGGAGGGTCACCATCTGCCCCCCGCCAGTTAGTAACGACGAGGCAATCGCACAACTCCTCAAATAGCCGTAGGCACCGCCAAGTGCTGGACTCTTCAGGTGTGATAGCACACCGCGATGGTCTGCCGGGGAATCGGGGATATCAAAGGTGCAAACCACCTCTTCCCCCACGGAGAGGGTGATTGTGGCGCTGTTCAATATACTATCGGTTTGCCGCTCGTTCGGGTCATATGACGAGATCTCGAGGTTGAGAAGAAGGCTCTCCAGAGCGCCGAGTTTATCGGGCAGGACGAAGGAGAGTTCGCAATTTCCAGCGCACCTGCAGGCCCCCTCACTGCATGATTCGAGCCTGGTGCCGACCAAGGTCTCTTCATCAAGTGGCCATGCCGGAGGCTGGTCTGGCTCAACAACAAGGTATGCCCCATTCCTGGCAAGCACAATTCCTGCGCCACTCAACGTGGCCTTGAGCCGGTAGATGCCGGGCACCGAAATGGTCCCGACAGGAAGTGATATGGCGACATCCCCCTGGCCCCCGTCGAAAGTCATCGATTCGTCGAGAACAACCTGATCATCCTCGCTGGTGAGTGACCACTGCAGACTATCGGGTGGGCCGAGTTCAACTATCTTCCCAATTACGTCGACGACGATTGGTTGGTCGAGAGCTGCCAGCCTGGCCGGCTCGTGGCCAAGGGAGAGGTAATTGGGTCCCAACAGGTCAATGAGGCTGATCCCCAGGGCCTCAAGCCCGGTCTCCTTCTCCTCTCGCGCATAGGTCCAGAGTCCATTGCGCTCCCATTCAACATCGTAAGCTTGAGTGTAGACGAACCCCTGAATAGCAGGGCGGGTACGTAGCACATTGAGTTGGCCGTGAAGCAGGTAAGAGGAATCTCCTCGTGTGTCAGCAGCGCTGAGACCGCCAAACTCGCTTACAAGGAGAGGCTGTCCCGTTTGTGCCAGTGGGCCGAAGAAGTGGGTCTTCGAGCCGGGAAAGACGCCGGCAAGATGAGCGTCGATTCGCGTTGCGAAAGCGCTCACCGAGCGGTCATAGATGTGGAAGGAATTGATATCGGTATCAACATGGGGCAGGGCTCCGTTATCGAGGAACTCTGAAAACCCGCCTGGGGAGTGGTCTTCCACCGGTCGCGTCGGGTCCAATGTCCGTACCCACTGCGCCATTGAAGCGACGTAGTCGAGACCTTCCTTGTCCTTCCAGAAGGGAGGGGTAAGTAGCCCCCAGGCTTCGTTGAAGTTCACCCAAAAGAGAATCGATGGGTGGTTCACGTCACGCCTGACCAGTGCCTCGGTCATTGCTTCCCAGGCGTTCGCCCACGGGGCCGAAGGGGGACCGGGGGCAACGTCGTAAGGAGAGGGCATGTCGTAAATGACTGCCAGTCCCAGGGCATCACAGGCTGTGTAGAACCAGGGAGGCTCTGGCTTGATATGCTGTCGTATGGTGTTGAAGCCGAGAGCCTTGAGGGCGGCAAGCTCGTCAATGCGAGAGCCCCGAGACGGGTATTGGCTGATGCCTTCAGGATGGTACCCCTGGTCGAGGATCCCCCGTATGTAGAAAGGCTCCCCGTCAACGAAGAAGCCTTTGTGCTGCAGGGTAGGGTCAGGTTGTTCAACGGGTGAGTGGCCTTCAGCCCAATCCACGCTCCAGACTCGTCGCGCTCCATAGCCAAGAACCGTGTCACATTCCTCTCTGGAGCAGAATTCGATGGTCCGGGGCAGAAGGGTAGGGTGACTGGGTGTCCATGTTGGGAATCCGGATAACTGCAGGGGCAAATCAACGGCAGAAGAAGCTGTCGCCAATACGTCACGCTCAACTGTGGTGGGCGGGCAGGATGAGTTGGGGCAGCCGTACGTTGCTCGAACGGTGCCTTCTGACTCCGCAAAGAGCTCCACCCGCACCGTCAACGTCCCAACGCCGGTGAGTGATTCTACCAGTCGCTTGATGTGAGCGGAGGGGCGACGATAAAGCGTAACTTCCTGCCAGATGCCACCCGCGCAGGTGTACCAGAGTCCGCCCTGTTTGCCGCCTACGATTTCGTCGCCAGCACAGGGGTCGACGACCCGTACAGCAACGAAGAATGGTGCCTTACGGGAGGATTCGGGAACGATTACTTCAAAGGGGTCGTAGCCCCCCACGTGGTGTCCCACTTCGATGCCGTCGATGTAGACCGTAGCTGACCAATCGGCTGCCCCAAGCCGGAGCACCCATTCGCCATCCTTCGGCCAGTCATGTGGCGGGTCTACGGTGCGTGAATACCATGCCGTCCCAGCGTAGTTCTGGAGCTTCTTCTCAGAGCCGAAAGGCGCGTACTCCAGGGGGACCTCGGGCCCAACTCCCGAAAGAGAGGCCTGCCAGGGAAAGGGGACGGTGATGGTGAGGTTATACTCAGGGCCACCGGAGGAGCGTTCCAGGCCTCGCACCAGTCCGGTATTGTCCGGGTCGAAAGTGAAATCCCAGGGACCGGAGAGTGACTTTTCGGTGAGGCGATAGAACTGGGGGTTCCAGTAGGCGAAGTCAGGGGCAACCGCGAGGGTAGCGTGGTGTGGCCCCCTCTCCCCACGCTCTTGAACAATGTCCTGAAGTGTATCTGGGGAACTCTTGCGGCCGCCGCATCCTAGTAGCAGCCATGCGGCAAGGAGCCCGGAGAGCAACTGACGAACCGACATGTGGCCTCCCCTGGTTGCCCGGCGCATGCGCGTACTACGGGCGCACCCACATCCCATGCTTGAACATACCACTTCATATTGCTAACTTCATCAGGCATCCAGCGCGGTTTGGGGGGAACGTGCAGAAAATCGCTATTTACGGGAAGGGGGGCAGTGGCAAGTCCACCATTTCGGCAGCGCTCAGCGTCACCTTTGCCAAAGCGGGCAAGAAGGTCCTCCATGTGGGCTGCGACCCCAAAGCTGACTCTACCTTCACGATTACTGGCGGCAAGCGAATCCGGACGCTCCTCGACCTGCTGGGAGAAGGGCACCTGCGCCCATCGCCCGAGGAGTTTGTGGTAGAGGGTCGGTTCGGCATCGACTGTATTGAGGCGGGCGGTCCTAAACCTGGGGCTGGCTGTGGCGGGCGGGGTATTGCGCGGATGTTTGAGTTGTTGGACGAGATTGGCCTGTTGCAGGAGCGTGACTACGACGTCGTTCTCTTCGACGTGCTTGGCGACGTGGTGTGTGGGGGATTTGCTGCCCCGCTGCGTCTCGGCTTTGCCGACCGCGCTTTCATCGTTGTGTCGGAGGAGCCGCTCTCCATCTACGCCGCTAACAATATTGCCCATGCAATTGATACCTATTCGGCCAACGGGGTGCGACTCGGCGGGCTGATATTGAATGTCTCCGATGACCTTGAAGCGGTGGCCATGGTCGAATCGTTTGCTGCGGCCCTGGGGTCGTCTGTCGCGGGAGTGATCCCCCGGGACAAGGAGATCCAGCTCATCGAGCGGGCCCACCAGACCGCTGCCGAATTGCCTGCCGCATCTCCCACTCTGGCGGCCATCCATAAGTTGGCCGAGCGAGTGACGGCTACTTTTGCGCAGGACCATCCGTTGCCAACGCCGCTTACCGTCGAGGAGCTCTTCCAGTTGTTGGCCCCGGGGGGAGCGGAAGCGCCCGCTTCACCCGAACTGGACAGTGGCCCGGAGAGAGAGGAACCGGAACCTGTTGCCACCTCTCCGGCGGAGGTGGCAACAGGGCCCCAGAGGAAAGTGGAACGTATTCTCCCAGAGGGCCGGACTGTGCGGGGCGGTGCGGCATCGGCTGCCGCGTTTGCACGACTTCTGGGGTTGAATTCCGGGCCGGTGAAACGGCTGTTGCTGGAGGTCACCGAGGTCACTTTCGCCAGAAACCGCCTGCTGGTCACCATCGCTGGCCCTTCGCTGACACCCATGACCTTCGAATTCAAGCACATCGACGAGGGAGGCGGTTATGGCGAGGTGAACAATTTGGCCATCAGCCATACGACACCGCTAAATAAGCAGAATCGTCCCCTATTGGAACGGTTGGTGGACCGGGCCAAGAAGTCCAGCCTCGAGTACGATCATTTGACGACCCTGCTGGCCCGCGACCCGGAGGCCGAATTGGAGGCCACGGAAGAGGAGCGCAAGGATGCTACACGTCGGCAGGTCGGCTTCTCTGCCCGCCACTGGTCCGTGTGGGGGTCGGAGGGGACGCAAGGGGTTTTTGTCTACGAGCACGAGCGGGCTCGACAGGTGCAGGGCGAACTGCGCTTAGGTGACGGTGCCATTCGGGTTCATCATGGCACCGAGGCGTGCCAGGCCAGTGAAGAGGACGTGAACGTCCATGCCACCCATTTCGTCCGTTTCCCCTGGCGCTTGCATGGGACTCGAAAGGACCGGGAAGAGGGAGCGGATCAGTACCTTACCAATATTCGTGACTATGAGCTCATTGCCGGTAGCAACGAAAGCCTCGACGCGGCGCTCACGACTGTTCTCGAGTCGGGTGCGCAGGCCCCAGTGGTAATCGACATCAGTTGTACTCCGGTGATTGCCGGGGAGGATTGGCAGGGAACTGTGAACCGCTTCGCGGACCGTTACCCGGGAACCGTTGTTTCCTCTGCTGTAGGTGGAACGGACCTCACCGAGGCGATGGTTGAGGCGGGAGGCAAGGCCCTGGGCAAAGTTGACTGGAAGCAGAGCAAGCGCGGTCTCAATCTGGTGGGTTTCCCCCGTACAGTCAGCACCGACGAATGTGTCGCACTCCTGGAGCGGGCCGGAGTGAAGCTTAGGGAGCGACTGGTGCCGGAATTGTCACTGCAGGCACTCGAACAATATGGGTCCGCCGCGGGACAGTTGTTGTGGCCCCAGTCTGAGTATGGCCCCATCTATGATGAGCTCTTTGTTGAGCTGCCGCTACCGACGGAATTCGTGCCGCCGCCGTTTGGTATTAAGGGTGTGGCCTCCATGGTTCGCCAGGCTGCCAGATTGGCTGGTGAGGATGGGGAAGAAGCGATGGCCAGGTTGGAGGCTGACTTTGCCGCGGCCGAGAATGCACTGGCACCGCTTGCTCACCGCGCCTCGAAATGCCGAATCGGAATTGCGTTGACTGCCCGGCAGGCTAATCTGCTCGACGCTCCGGAGACGATGTGTGGTGTGCCGATCATTGGCTTCCTCGAGGGTCTCGGGTTTCAGGTGGAGGTACTGCACGATTCCCAGGATACCGGTCGGCTTAGTTGGTGGCTAGGCTCCGGGTTGTCTTTGGTCTATTCTGATCTGAGTACAGACCGGCGCCTGCAGGCTGCGGGGCTGCCCCACTTTGCCCTGTCGGATCTCGAAGCGGGACTTGATGGTGCGGTGCGAACCGTTCGCAGGCTGTTACGATTGGCCAATGCCAGGTTCTTCGCAAACTATGGGAGGTTCGCCGGACGTGGCTAAAGACAACGGTGTGAAGCAAAGTCGGCCGGCCAATGATCCCTTCGGGGCCCCTTTTGGCTATCCTCGGGTGTTGGGTGCCTATCTTGCAGTGAATGCGATCCCGGACACTTGGATGTTGGTCGACTCGGCGGATTGTGCCACTCTGCGGGCCGAAATTGTGCAGGACAATCACGACTGGTTGGCAACTTTAATTACCGAAGATGGTCACTACCGGATTGCCAGCACTGGGGTCTGCCCCCATACCATCGTGCTCGATCGGCGGGACCTCCTGGCTGAACAGTTTGAGGTGGTAGCGCAGGAGGGTGGGGCCTTCATGTTCGTCTATCCGGCACCGGTGACCGCCCTGGTCGGAGTCGATTATCGCAACATTCTGGCGACCATCGATGTACCGAAGGAGACGACGGCCCTGGTCGTCGACCCGGTGGATTCTGTTGGCAATTGGGTGGCGGGATACAGCCATATGATGGAGTTGGTAGCGAGCCATCTGCCGCTCCCGGATGCAGAGAAGAAGAGAGGCTCGGTTGCGCTGGTGGGCTACCTTTGGGACCGCAACGAAGCGGACCACGAGGCCTCGGTAGAGGAGCTCTCCTCGATTCTGACGGAGATGGGACTCGAGACCACCTCCGTGTGGTTCTCCGGGCGCCCCACCGCACACTTGCAGCGGGTGGCAGAGGCTGAGACGATCCTGGCGTTGCCCTACGGTCGAGAGGCGTCCCAAATCCTCGCCTCACGCACCGGGGCACGGGTGGTGAATGTGAACCTGCCGGTGGGCTTGGACGCTACCGTCGACTGGGTCGAGTCGCTGGTTGCGGAGTTGAAGTTATCAGCGGCAGCGCAATCGACCATGGAGCTGGCAGCGGGGCGGGCTTACATGCGGGCGTCGAAGGCGGTCATGAGGCACCTGATGAATCGGACCTTCGCAATTTGCACTGAAACTGTACTTGGGGCCAGGGTTGCTGCAATGTTGCAAGAGATGGGCGGGGAGGTTCACCTGTTGGCCACCGCCGGCGAGCCGCTTTCGCCTCACGAGCGGGAGCTGGCGGAGACGGTTCTCGAGAATCCGACCATGGAGCAGGTGTCAGCCGCACTTGCCGAGGTAGCAGACAGTGCCTACGGCTGGCCTGTCCTGGTAGGTAGTGAGCGGGCCGTAGCGGCCGTCGAGCCGGGACGTTTCGCAGTAGTTCCCCTCGGCTTTCAGGCGGGCGGTACGCACCACCTCTACCCAGCACCATTTGTGGGTTTTGCCGGGGCCCTGAGTTTGCTCGACCGCATCGGCAATGCAATTGCCCTGAAGGATCTGGGGGCATAGCGAAGCAATCGGCTGACTAGCGCGCCTGCAGCGGCCCTTCCTGGATCTTCTCCTGCAGCATGATCAGACCGTCCAGCACCTGTTCCGGGCGAGGAGGGCAGCCCGGGATGTAGATGTCCACCGGGATGATGTGGTCGATCCCAGGTACCGTCGCGTAATTATCGTAGAACCCGCCGGAGCTGGCGCACGCGCCAAACGCAACTACCCACTTAGGGTCGGCCATCTGTTCCCAAACTCTGCGGAGGACGGGGGCGTTCTTCATGTTCACCGTGCCGACGACCATGAGCATGTCCGACTGCCGAGGAGTGAAGCGAGGGATTTCAGCGCCGAATCGGGCCATGTCATAATGGGAGCCCATGACTGACATGTACTCCATAGCACAACAGGCGGTGACAAAAGGGTACTGGAAGAGAGAGTACTTTCGCCCCCAGTTGACGATTTCGGCCAATTTGGTGGTGAAGAATGAACCCTCTGTCATGGCCTCTCCAACTGGCTGCAAAACGGGCGTTTATGCCCCGAAGACTAGTCCTTGAGCAGAAACTTGTCAATCGCCGCGGCCAACTCCCGTGGGTCCTTGCTGGCGCCCTGATATCTGTATCCATTGACCAGCAATGTCGGCGTTCCTGTTACTCCCGCGGCCTTGCCCGTCGCCATCTGCTTCTCGATAATGTCTTTGTAGAGCTGTCTATTCATAGCCGAGTGGAATTGTTCGGTGTTCAAGCCAATCTTTGCGGCGTACCCGTCGAGTTGGGTGCGGGAGAGAGATTGGCGATTCTCGAAGAGGATATCATGCATTTGCCAGAACTTACCTTGGGCGTGGGCGGCAAGGGACGCTTCTGCTGCGATGTGGGCATCCTGGTGGGAGGGCAGGGGGAATTGCATGAAGACGAGGCGGGCGCGGTCGCCATAGTGCTTTTGCAACTCCTTAGCCGGTTCGGCGAAACGGACGCAGTAGGGGCATTGAAAGTCGGAAAAGACCACCAGCTCGATCTCCGCGTTATCGGGTCCCAATGCGGGGGCAGAAGAGAGGTCCATCTGGGAAGGCTTGTCGGAGAAGGGGCGGAAGACTTTGCCGTTGGCTATCAGCGTAGCGTAGGGATTGGTATTGCCGGCCTGGAGGAGTTTCTTGCCCCGGGCCAGCTCTTCGTCCAGCACGCTCTTCATGCTGTCGAAGGGAACGGCCCCTTTCACGACCCTGCCATTGATGAAGAAGTTGGGAGTCCCTCTGACGCCGGCGTTGCGGCCATCGGCCACCTGACGTTTGACCGTGGCCCTGTACATGTGGGAATCGAGATCCGTGCCGAAGCGTGTCATGTCCAGTTCAAGTTGCTTTCCATATTGAAGGAGGCTCTCCTTACCCAGAGAGCGCTGATTCTCAAAGAGGAGGTCGTGCATCTCCCAGAACTTCCCCTGGGCGTGGGCGGCGAGGGCCGCTTCGGAGGCGAGCATGGCATCTTTGTGGAAGGGGAGGGGGAAGTTCTTGAAGACGATGCGGACATCATCTCCATATTCTTCGAGGATGCGCTGCAAGACCCCCGTTCCCTTGGCACAGTAGGGGCATTGAAATTCTGAAAAGGCAACAACGGTGAGGGGGGCCGTGGCCGAGCCGATGGTAGGGTCTGACTCACGTACTGGCACGCTCCAAACTGTTTCTTCTACGGGCGGCGGGGTCGGGCCCCTACCTACCACCTTTTTTTTTTCCGGTGGTGGGCCGAGGGAAGAGAAATCCCTCTCAACGAAGAACTGGATGTACTGCTCGTCCGCACCGTTGGCCTTGGCAAGATGCGTTGCGAGGTCTTTGCGCTCGATTCCTTCGCTTAGCGCCTTTTCCGCCTTGGCCAGTTCATCATCGAGGATCTCTTTAAACTTCTCTGGTGGCTGAGCGCCGCGAATCACCTTCCCGTTGATGAGAAACATGGGAGTGCCTTTGATCCCCACCGCTGCCGCGGCGCGCTGGTTCTGGATGACGAAGTTCTCAATGCGGGGATCTTCGAGGTCCCATTTGAAGCGGTCGACGTCCAGCCCGGCCTGGCCGGCGAGTTGCACGAGGCGCTCGGGGCTGAGGGACTTCTGATGCTTAAAGATGAGGTCGTGCATCTCCCAGAAGCGTCCTTGCAACAAGGCTGCCATAGAAGCCTTGGCCGCAGGGAGCGCATTCTTGTGGAAGTCCAGCGGGTTGTGCCAGAAGGCAACAGCGACCTTGCCAGAGTACATCTTGAGAACCTTTGGCAGCACCTCCAGTGCCGCTCGAGAGCAGTAGGGTCATTGGAACTCGGATATCTCAATGATGGTCACCAGCGGGTCGTCGGGACCCTTTGTAGGTGATTCAAGGAGAGTGGCTCCGCCTACAGTTGCGCCGCCGATGAAGGGCCAGCGAACTGCCAATCCGATGGCGAAACCGGCCAGCAGGCAACCGATGGTGGCAATGACGAACAGCTTTCTATTCATCCCAGCAAACCTCCGGGGTTTCGGTCAATTGGCGACCGCGTTGGAAAGGGAGTGCGAAGATACCTCCGCTCCCCTTTGGATGCAAGCAAATCCGGGGAGTCAATGCCGTCAAGTATGAACTAAAACGGATTGCGTCCGGCGAGGTTTTGCCCTAGCGTAGCGTAACGGGACGAAGGAGCGGAGGAGCCTCATGGACGTCAAGCTGGTTGGGACCAATGTCGAATTGGAGCCGTTGTTGGAGTTTGCCGGTGACGATGCTGGTGCGTTGCTCAGCCCGGAACCTATCGCCGCTGCATACGCGCGAATCAGCCGGAGTACGAAGTCGGTACCGCAGCTCCGTGAGGATGCTCGCGCCAATGTTGAAAAGGCTCGTCGTTCCAACCGCACCATTGTCTTTGATATGGGCCATGCTTCCATTGCGGAGCATGCGGTTTTCAACTTCGATTTGCAGGGCCTCTCCCGCCTCACCATCGAGGAGGTTCAGCGATCCCGATTGGCCAGCTACACGGAGAAGTCCCAACGCTACGTCCTTATTGGCGAGGACTACCACCTCCCGCAGGAGGTCCTGGATGCCGGTTTTGCCGAGGAATTCCGTCTCCTCATGGGGAGGCTTTTCGAGGGCTACAAGGAGGTTTATGAGGGGCTCCTGAGCCACTCGCTAGCCGGTGGCGATTCCCTCGCCGCGCGCGGCCGTCTTGAGCGCCGCGACCTGGAAGTCTCCGCCAAGGAGGATGCCCGGTATCTCCTCCCCCTGGCAACCACTGGTCAATTGGGAATGACCCTTAACGCCCGTAGCCTCGAGTCCATGTCCAGAAGGCTCAAGGGCAGTCATCTGGCGGAGGCCAGATTGGTTGGTGAAGAGTTGGTGGAGGGGGCGCTTACGGTGGCCCCTTCCCTCGTCCGGTATACGGAGCCGTCGGCCGCTGACCGCGTTTTGGCAGAGCCCTTGGTAGGTCCCATCGGCCTGGGCGAGAGAACGGCCCCTGGAGAGGTCCGATTGCTTCATGTCACACCTGACGCAGAGGCGCTTCTGGCTGCCGCGGCTGCGGCAGTGGAGGGGCGGGGTTGTATGGAGGACTCAGTGATGGCCTGGGGCGGTCGAAATGAGCCAGGTCCTTCATTGGCGGAGCGTTACTATCGAGTGGCCGATCGACACGCCGCCGCACCGCGGCTTTTTGAGCTGGTCGACCTCAGCTTCGAGTTGACCTGTTCGGCCGCTTGCTTCGGCCAACTAAAGCGGCACCGAATGGCCACTCTGCTGGCGCAGCCCTACCACCTTGGGATTCAGGTTTGTGTTCCGCCAACAGTTACCTCAGCCGGTCTGGAGCCCCGCTTTCGAGAACTGGCGGACCTTGCCGGGGACGCGGTTGAGCTGAGCAGGGAGCGGCTGGGAGATGCTGCTGCGTACTTGCTCACAAACGCGCATTGCCGATCAGTCATAATGAAGACGAACCTGCGGGAGTTGTACCACCTGGCACGCCTCAGACTGGACCCGCATGCACAGTGGGAGATCCGAGCGCTCACCGCGCAAATGGTATCCCTGGCGCAAGCAGAACTACCCGGTTCAGGCGCTTTCCTATGTGGTAAAGACCGCTTCGATGAGGTGGTCGAGAAGGTGCTGCTTAATCCTTGAAAATGGAATCGTCGATCTTGATTCCGCCACTGCTTGAGTCACTTGAAGAACTGCTGGACCCCCCGGAAGAGCTCCCTGAGCGGCGGGCAAATGCTCGGGCCAATCGCGTGGCCATGAGGTCAGACTGGATGGCCACCGGGGCAGTTACCGGTACCGGAATCTTCTTGGGTGCGAGACGAGCAACATCTGTTCGCTCGGGTAGGTCAAGGACGACGGAAGCGGGGCCGTCGACACCAATCTCTACTGGTTCCGGAGTCGGCTCATCGATGACCGGGCCATTATGAACTTCGGCCGCCCTCTTCACTGGCACTGACTTCTCCATCTGCTTGGTCGCCACCTCGGCCTTGTTGGAGTCGGCCACGGGCGTGTTGTCTTCAAGGAGCGGAATGACGCCAGTAAGGACCAGCACAACCAGAGCAGCTAGTGCCACCACCCCGACCCCGGAGGCAACCAGCAATCCCTTGCGCGTCTTTTTCTGCTGTGCTTGCTGGCGGGCCATTTCCTGACGTTTGGCGACGCGTCGTTCTGCTTCCACCACCTTGCTGCGCTTCTCGTCCTCTTTGCGCTTGATCATCTGCAGGCGGCGGCGCGCCTCGTCCTGGATCAGCACATCATATTGCTCCTTCTTCCTCAGCTCCTCATCTTCCACCAGCTTACGCTCAGCGGCAGTCTTCTCTTCCAGAGTCTTGGTGATCTCTTCGACTTCGCGCTCGGCTTCCGCCTTGACTTCGTCGAGGAGAGAGTCGAGCAGACTCGATTTAGGAGCGGGACGGGAGCTCGGGGCGGGGGCCGCCTCGGGTGCGGGCACGCGGGGCAATTCTTCCTCGTTTCCCTGCTTTATCTCCTCAAGCGACGAAAGGAGCGCATTCTTCTGTTTCTTTTTCGCCATGGTAATCCCTCGAAAGCAGACGTCGTGGCCCGCTTGGTACGCATATAGTATGTCCGAGGGTCTGATTGTGTCAAAACAAAACCGTTGCTGGTGCTTTCCATTGACGCCTACACATTGATCACCTATACTCCCGTCAAACCTCGACGAGGAAGGATAGCTTCATGCAAAAAACCGACATCCGCAAGAGCCAGTCATTCACCTATTCAGAAGTATGCGTGGGAATCGAGATCATGCGCTTCGCCATGCGTAGCAACGACTTGAAGGTGCTGTCGCAGAGACCGGACTTCATCTCGCTCTACCGGAAGTTCTCTCGGATGCGTGATAAGATGGACGAAGTAGCAGCCGAGAAGGAAAAGGCAAAGGCCGAGTCCTAGACCCTCGTATACACCCTCTCCACACCCAGAAACTTTCCCCAAAATATGGCCGCAACTTCCGCAATGAGCGCGGGACTCCTTCCGGGCCCTGGAATTTGTTCGGCCGGCCTACCTGTAACTTGCGGAAAAGAAACGATATGTAGGGGCCTGCAAATGGAAAATCTGGCCCTTACTGTGGTCCCAATGTGGGGCGAAATAGCTGATCCAATTTGTCCGCTATTCAAAGGCCATTTTGATCGAAGTCGCGAGAATTAAAGGGGATTTGAGATGTTAAATTGGATCGGTGCGATCAGATCATAGAAATTTGTTTTTGATCGATCAGAAAGATCATTAAACGTGCTCAGATCGTTGTACCACGGGATCGAGCTTTGATTCAGATCGATCAGATGGAGAATGACTTGACAAGATCTGGCCCGAACACCGATCATTGATCTGTCGGCATCAGATGCAACACGATTGCTTTGGACTAGCGAATTGAGGCTTCAATTCGAGGTCCCACGAGTGTGCCGTTTCACGGGAGGGAAGGATGCAGAAGAAGAGCGCAAGTATTGGATTGGAAAGGCCTGGGTGCAGATCTGATTGCCAGGACGGGCCGCGGCCATGTCCGTGGGTCTCCTGCCGCTATCACCTCTACCTCGATATCAACGCTGGGACCGGCTCCATCAAGTTCAATTTCCCCGAACTGGAGATTTGGGAAATGGAACATACCTGCGCGCTCGACCTGGCCGAAGAAGGGGAGTCGACATTTGAGGAAATCGGGCAGGCCATCAATCTGACCCGTGAGCGCATCCGCCAGTTGACGAACGAAATTGTCGACAATCTCTACGAGCGGATCTTCCCGGAAGAACATCGCCACGCGATGATGCCTTTTCCGGTTCAGGATACCGTCGAATACGATTAGGCCGGTGGGCCGCTACATGTGGCGGTCAGGCTGCTCTACCGTTGACGCTACCGTGAGGGCGAGGAGCGCGTTGCGTCGAACTAGCGGGAAAAGAGCGAAGTAAACCACGAGAATAACCACACACAACATGGCGTAAGTACTGGGCCGTTTGGCAATCCACGCGATTCCGATTCCCGCCGGAATGGAGAGGAGAATTGCCAGAGGCATCGCCAGTTGTACAGCGTGGAGTGTATCCGCGGCCAGGAGCGCAGCGTAGCCATATGCAATGAGATAGGCGACGATGCCCAGCAGCGGCAAGAGTCGTTCATGACGCGGGGCCGTAACAATCCCCAGGAGCGCAGCAAGAATCAGCAGGAAGGGGATGGCTTGTCCGGTGATGAGGAGAGCCTTGAGCGCGATGCCCGCACTTTGGGAGAAGGGCAAAGCCGCATCATAGAGCCCTGCCTCTCCGCTCAGTCGGGAGAACTGCAGGGCGGCCGGAACCAGCCCAACGATGGCAGCACCCCAGAGGAACGGCCGGAGTTGAGGCTTCCGAAAGGAGACGACAAGCAGATAGAGGGCGGGCAGCAGCGCGAACTCCGGTCGTTGCCAGCCCAGCAAGCCGGCGGCCACAACGAAGAGCGCAAGGGCGGCCCAACTGGCAAATCCTCCGCTAGCTCGAGTGCGCTCTACAAGGGCCACTGAGAGGAGTGCTTGCGCCAGCAGACACCAGACCAGCCCGGCAGCCCCAGCGGCCCCAGCGGCCACCAGGGCAGCGGGAAAGACTGAGGCGACGAAAGTGGCGGCGAGAACAGTAGTCGAGGAGACGCCCGTTACGAGCAGGAAGAGGGCCAGAAAGAGCAATCCCAAGGTCGATGCAACGACCGCCATGTCGCGCGCTTCGAGAATCCCAATGTCGGTGGCATCGTTGCCGGCCGCGGTGAAGATCCAGGTGGCCAGAGTCGAGGGTGGAAGGACCGTATCGGTGACTGTCGTCGTCGCTACTTCGGGTGGCGAGTCTCCTTCGCCGAAGCAAGTACCGCGAGTGCCGCAGCGGTTGAGTTCGAGACTACAGAAGGACTCCTCACAGTGGACCGTTGCCGGAGCGCAGTCGCGGTCTACGACGCAGCAGTCATCTCCTAAAGAAGCGTCGGCTACATGGGTGCACTCTCCCACTTCACAATTATCGACGGTACACTCGTTGCCATCGTCGCAGTTGGACGTGTCCTGACAGGTAACGGTGGTTGCATCAGGCTTGCGAGCCGGAACGTTGTTGGCGGTCTGGAAGCGGGCGATGCCACCGATGGCGATAGATACAATCAGGAGTGCCCAGAATTTGTAACCTCGGCCCGCCGCAGCTGCCTTCAAGGTTGGGAAGTTTGCCCCCAGGCAGAGCAGCGCCAATCCCAGAAGCAGGTAGGTCATGGCCCCCCAGGGGCGGTCTGGCTCCGGAGCCTCGGTGCGGTCAGCGCGGGCCGATTCCTGAGGGGTCTCAGGCAACTCAGGAGCCACCGTGTTGGCAGCCCAGAAATCCGCCTGATCATTCTTCACAACCGCGTCAGCGAGAGTCTTCAGCGCGGCTTTGGTCGCCGGTGAGCCGCTGTCGCCAACCATCCAGATGGCGAAAGAGCGAGACTTGGAGATGGCCTCCCCTGAAGCTCCTTTCGGCTTGTCGTCGAGGGCCGTAATCGCCAGGCTACCGCTCTTCCCGGCCGCCTCTACCACGACCTCAATGCTGGCATCCTTGATCTTCACCTCGGATAAAACCGCACCGCCACCCAACTGGTCCGCCGGGGAGTCAATCCCGTAGGGCGCAAAGAGTCCCAGGATGGCCTGCTCTTTCCCCGGTGGGATGTACTTGGCGCGCGTAATCGCGGGCAGCAGCAGCGTCAACGAAACCAGGCTATATATTACCAATCGACGCGTCATGTTCCCCTCCCTGCACGTGGTTGATGGGCTGGCGCGACAAAGTTCGAGTGGGAATGCTAGCACAACTCCCGCGGGTCTGCACGTTCCTTGACAACGCGCGTTGCCAATTGGAAGCGCCGGAGATGCTCATGCGCCGAACCTCTTGAAAACCGTTCTCGGGCGGGTTATCGTCGATGAAATCAACCTGGGAGGGTGTCATGGTCAGCAATGAATTCAACGTCAAGGCGCTCAAGGTCATTCCGCTTTTCACCTGTGTACCGGACGAGGACCTCGAAGAGCTTCGTAGCGCGTTGAAAGTGCAGAAGACAGGAGCGGGCGATGTTGTTGTGCGGGAAGGGGATGGCGCCGACAAGCTATATGTGCTCGTAGCTGGCGAAGTTCAAGTGGTGAAGAACTACCTGGAACCGGGGGCTCAGACAGTTGATATTCTGGAGGCGGGGTCACACTTCGGCGAAATGGCCCTGGTCGGCTCCGAGGCCTTGCGGTCAGCCACCGTCGTCACTTCAGAGGAGAGTCACTTTGTCACCCTGGACCGGGAGGCATTTCAGCAGATCCTTACCGCCAACCCCGCCATCGCCATTGCGATGCTGGAGGAGACCTTCCGACGTCTCCGCCAGGCCAACGAGTTGTTGACCGCGTTGCAGCAGGAAGTAGAAGCGTAGCAACCCCCACAGTGGTGCTGGAGTGTCGGTGGGAAGCGGGTCTACCTGGCTTTCAGGCCGAGGTCTCTTGCTGCCGCAGCAAAGCTGTCGAGGGAACGCTCGATGACATCGTCGCCGACCGCGAAGGAAATGCGGAAATAGCCGGGGCGGTGGAATCCAGTTCCGGGAACAACGATGACTCGGTGATCGCGCATGAGGTTCGCAAACGCAGTGTCGTCGGGGAGCGGGCTGCGAGGGAAGATGTAAAAAGCCCCCTGGGGAAGGACAAACTCGAAGCCCATCTGCGAGAGCGCATTGCAAAGGGTGTCGCGGCGGCGCTGATAGATCTCCCTGTCAACAGCGACGCCCTGGAGTCTCCCAACCACCCTCTGCATTAGAGCGTTGGCATTGACGAAGCCGAGGATTCGATTACAAAAAGTGAAGGCTGCGAAGAGCTGCCCTCTCGCCTTGGCCGAGGGGCTGATGGCAATGTGGCCGATGCGCTCGCCAGCCAGGGAGAGATCCTTGGAATTCGACGTAACTACGATTGTCTCGGCGTAGGCGGCCAGGGGCGAAGGGTAGGGGAGGTCGTCGTAGAGAATTTCCCGGTAGGGCTCGTCAGAGAGGAGATAGACGGTGCGACCAAGTCGCTTTGACACCGCGGCCAGAAGGTCGCCCATCGCTTGCATTGTGGCCGCAGAATAAACAACGCCCGTGGGATTATTCGGCGAGTTGATGAGGATGGCGCGAGTGCGCGGGGTGATGCGTGACTCCAGGTCTGCCAGGTCAGGCTGGAAGTCCGAGGTTGTCTCCGAGACCACCATCTTGCCCGCGTGATTCGTAATGTAGAAGCCGTACTCGACAAAGAGCGGAGCCAAGACGATAACTTCGTCACCGGGCTCAAGCAGGGCCTTGAGCACGACGTTCAGGCCGCCTCCAGCACCGCTCGTCATAAGAATGTCGGTGGCCGCGAAAGGTAGCGAGTAATTGCGTCGATAGGTGGCTGCCAGAGCATCACGAGTCTCTTCGATGCCGGCGTTGGGCATATAGCAGTGAATCATCGGGTCGGTACGTGCGGCTTCCTCCTCCAGCGCTTGCTGAAATTCGGCAGGAGGCGGCACGTCCGGGTTCCCAATTGAGAAATCGAAGACGTTATCTGCTCCGTGGATCCGCTTGAGTTCCCTCCCCTCTTCAAACATCTTGCGGATAAATGAGCCGCGCTGCATGGCCTCCGCAATCTGTCTCGATACCGTCATCGTCCCCCTCCAATTCTCACGTGCACCCCGGAAAAGCGCCCCCAATGTACTTGGACGCGCCCGCTTTTGCAACCCCCTCCTATATAAGAAACGCGCGGGCACGAGGCGCGCAACATGCGCAAAGCTGGAATGTCTCCAATAACTGATGTATACTCAAAGCACCGCAAGCATCACGCTGCGATGACATATGAATGAGTCACCTTAGGAGGAAACCGATGCAGCGCCTAACGGTTGCAACCGGATACTGTTGCCTGATGTTCCTGGTGGGAAGCGCCTGCTCAACGAGCAGTGAGAAGGAAGACGTACAGACCGTCCCCGATGTCAAGGTTGTGGATGTTGTGGACGTGACGGTTGAGGTGGAGGCCGACAGTGCCAAGCAGCCAGAGGACCTTGAACCGGAACTCGACATCTTCGTATTTGATTTTGCGGACAACGTTGAACAGGATCTGCCGGATATCGTCCCCGATGTTCCCGCCGAGATCGATGAGATTACGGACGTCCATGAAGTCGAATTACCTCCTCCTCCTCCAACTGACCTGGGCAAGGCCTGCCAGACTGACTCCGACTGCGAAACCGATGCCGGATGTATCCTCGGGTTTTGCACCATATTTTGCAAGGCGGGCGGCCAGCCTGTGGCGGGTGCTTGTGACACTCCGTCACTCGATAGTGAGTGGGGCGAAGTCTTTGACTGTCCAACGGATATGAATCTCTGCATGCCCGGCGATGTCGCCGGCAAGACGATTACCTGCAAGGTCGATACGGATTGTGCTGCACAGAATCTGCCCGGCTACGCGTGTGCCGGTGCCTTCACTGCCACCGAGGTCGAGGTTGCCGGGCGCTGCCTGCCATTGCAGAATCGTAAACCGGCGGGTGCAAGTTGTCTTGAGTCGGGGAGCAAATGTTCGTCGCTCATCTGCCTTCATCCTGATCTCGACGAATCCCTCAATGGGATTTGCACGGCCTACTGTGATGCGCTCACCGCCTGCCCCGAGGATTCAATCTGCTCAATGCATCCTATCTTCGAAGATGACGGAGAGCTGATGGGCTACGCTCCCCTTTGCACCCCCCTCAAGGGTTCACTAAAAGAGTGCAAGGCTGACCCCGGCATCTGCAAGTTTGGGAAAGAGTATTGTGGTGCAATTTTTGAGCCTGGAACCTACCAGGCAGACTTTCGCTGCGTTGAAACAAAGTTCCAGTATGGTGGTTTGACTGGCGACTCATGTGGGGCCAACGACCCCTGTTTCACCGATTGGTGCGTCTTCGGTGATTGGGCCAATAAGGTCGAACCGTACTGTACTTTGCCCTGCGATGATGATTCCGATTGTGGGGTGGGCATGGCGTGTAACAGCGTCCACGTGGCCCCCTACGAAGGGATTTATCCCTACGGTGTATTCGAGGTCGGCGTCTGCCTGAGGAACGAGGCCGGTTCGCCCTGCTTCACTTCGGAAACCGATGTCTGCCAATACGAATGGAGCTTTTGCGAGGCCCTCCCGGCGCTCTTCGGCCTGGGAACCTGCGTTGATGGAGACTGCCCCCCCGCATGTGGTGGCAAGGCGTGCAAGGAAGACGATGGATGTGGCGAACCCTGCCTCGACGCTTGCAAGGCGCAGGGGGAATTCTGTGGCGCTGGAGAGGAGTGTCTCTCCGGACTTTGCGCTGATGGAATATGTTGCGATAGCGCATGTGACGGGAGCTGCGAGGCATGCAACGTTGAAGAGGCACTGGGTGTGTGTACACCTTACCTGGCAGGGCTCGACCCGGAAGCGGAATGCGACGTCTGCAATGCCTGCGACGGCAGCGGTAGCTGCGCACCATCCGGTGAAGGTGAAGACCCGGGCAATGGCTGCGGCATCTGCCTGGTATGTGGTGCGGAAGGCACCTGCGTGCCCGTCGTTTCGGGCGAAGATCCGACCGAGGAATGTGGTATCTGCAGTGTCTGCAGCGGCGAGGGAGAGTGTGCCCCTGCCCTTTACGGCGACGACCCCAAGGAAGAGTGTGGTGAGGAAGAATCGACCACCTGTCTCACCACCGGCATATGTGACGGTGAGGGAGCATGTGAGTTCTGGCCGGAAGAGACGGTCTGCTCAGACGCGTCGTGCAACGGCAACAACTATCTGGCACCCGGCGGGTGCAACGGCAAGGGGACTTGCGTCCCCGCCGCACCTCTCTCCTGTTTGCCCTTCATTTGCGATGGTGAGAGTGCTGCCTGTCTCGACGGCTGCGAAGATGCCCAGCAGTGCGCGGCAGGGAACTGGTGCGTTGCCGGAGCCTGTGAATTGCTCCCGGCATGTCCAGTTGAAACCAAGCTTATCTGCAACACTCAGCTCCCCGGGTCGACCGTTGGTCTGGCCAATGATTGGTCCGCCTATGGTTGCGTTCCCGGTGTTGGCTATGACGGTCCTGACCGTATCTACTCTGTGAAGCAGGACCAGGCGACGCGCATAAACTTGACCCTGAAGGAAGCGCAGTTTGATTCGGCTCTTATGCTCATCAAGGATGCCTGCGCACCTGGCTTATCCTGCGTGGGTTTCGCCGATCTCTTCCCCTCGGGCGGTGAGGAGTCCATCAGCTTTGATGCCGATGCCGGTGTTCAGTATCACCTCGCAGTGGATGGATTTGCGGCCGATGACCACGGCTCATACCAGTTGGTTTCAGAGTGTTGCGTGATTCAATGCACAGGAGAAAACCCGTGCGGCAGTGACGGTTGCGGTGGTTCCTGTGGCTCCTGCGGTGATGGCGAGGTCTGCTCATTGGGTCAGTGCCAGGAATGTGGCGATGACCCGGGCGGCGAACCAAACGACGTTTGCCCCGATGCCATTGCCCTTTTTGCCGGAGTCAATGAGGGCTTCCTGCTCTGCCCCTCGGGCGATGTGGACTGGTTCTCCTTTGACATGGAGGCCGGCCAGACCGCCACCTTGCTCCTTGAATTTGAAGAGGACCTGGCGAATCTGGATATGGCTCTCTATGGGCCGGATTGCAATCAGTTCATTGTCGATTCGACCACTCCAGATTCTGAGGAGGCAATCGAGTTCAAGGCCACCGAGGAGGGTACCTACTACGTCCTCATCTACGCCCCCTTCGGTGAAGAGACCGGGTACAATCTACTCTTGGATGTCGAGGACCCGGAGTGCTTCGACGATGACGACTGCCCCAATCCAATGGAAGTCTGTGGGCAGTTCGAATGCCTCTTGCCGCCGCCGGCCTGTTCCACCACCGGCGAGCCAGTATGCGATGCCTTCATCGCTGGTTCGACGAGCAACAAGATTACGGAGATGTCCACCTATGCCAGTTGTACGGAGGCCGTGCTCGAAGGTCCCGAGGACCGGTACAAGCTGACCTTCCCACAGGATACAGTGGCTACCATCACGTTGTCGGGCCACGCCTATGTGGCCGGATTGATGGTGCTCGAGCAGTACTGTGCGGCGGATTGGGCATGCGTAACTGGCAACGTCGGCAAGACCAATGGCGAACCGGTAACGGTCATCTTCAACGCCAAGGCGGGCACGCTCTATTATCTCATTGTCGAGGGTAAGACCTTGGATGATCATGGTACCTACTCCTTCGACGTTGACTGCTGTATCCCACAATGTGGAGGCAAAGTCTGCGGCGACGATGGCTGCGGCCTCTCCTGCGGTACTTGTGCGGGTGAACAGGATGCTTGCGTCAACGGGGCGTGTGTCTGTCAGCCCAGTTGTGCCGGCAAGGTTTGTGGCGGCGACGGCTGTGGTGGCGGTTGTGGTGAGTGTGTTGGTGAGCAGGAAGCTTGCGAAGACGGGCTCTGCGTCTGTCAGCCGAGTTGTGATGGGAAGGCCTGCGGTGATGATGGCTGCGGCGGCGAAGATTGCGGCGTATGTGAAGGGCCGCAGGATGCCTGCGTTGAGCACCAGTGCGTCTGCCAGCCGATGTGCGGAGGGATGGTCTGTGGCGAGGATGGTTGCGGTGGTAGCTGCGGTGATTGTCCCGGTCCCCAGGACGCCTGTGAAGAGGGAGCCTGTGTCTGCCAGCCCACCTGTGAAGGGAAGCAATGCGGCGATGATGGATGTGGCGGAGACTGTGGCGGCTGCGAAGGACCACAGGATCTGTGTGAAGAATTCCAATGCGTCTGCCAACCCGCTTGTGATGGCAAGATGTGCGGCGATGATGGCTGTGGCGGAGTCTGCGGCAACTGCGGCACAGTAGAGTCCTGCCAGAACTTCCAATGCCTCTGCACCGATGACTTCGGCAATGAGCCGAACGAAAGTTGTGCCCAAGCTACGCCTCTTGAGGAGGGCAGCTATCCCGGTTTAGGCATCTGTACCCAAGACAAGGATTGGTACGAGATCTTCCTGCCTGCCGGCAAGGTTCTCCAGGCTACGATTCTCTTCGTCCACGACCTCGGTGATCTCGATCTCTATCTCTACAAGGAGGGTGGCTGTTCCGCGTCGGCCAAGGCCAGCTCCGCTTCCAGCACCGACAACGAAGGGTTCGTCTTCTCCGCTGAAACTTCTGCCACGTATATGCTGCGAGTCGAAGGCTTCGGCGCGCAGGATTCAAACACCTACACCTTGAGCGTGACTATCAAATAGCAATCTCAATACCGCGTTCCCCGTCCAGCGCGGTCTGAACGCTCCCGCAGTCATCCTGGGGGAGCGAAGAATTGCCCGGGTGGTTCAATAGGCCTCTCCCAAGCGAGTCACAGGACCCCAGCGTGGCTTGGATGTGCC
>CAZFVN010000057.1:15383-33130 GCA_964522395.1 uncultured Myxococcales bacterium | reverse complement strand
TAACGCCATACCTCCCTTCAAGAACGGACCGGGGTACAGCCGTGATCAGATCGCACGGGGACTCCTTCACCGTCGCCCATCCTTTACAACAGAGTGACCCCGGGCCTACAATGCGCAACCATGCGTGAGTCCCTGGACAGGCCTGTTCGGATATCTTTTGACCAGGGAACCATTGTGGTGGAGCCGCAGGGGCGGGGTCTGGCTGCGGTAGATGAGTTGCGGCTGGTCTACGATGGTCGAATCAAGGCGCTGCGGAGTGAGGCCTCCAGATATAGGCACCTGGTGGAGTGGCTGGTGGCCAACGAGATTCCCTTCGTCGACGAGGCGGTGGACTATCCCCGGCTGACGACTCTGGTACCCCAGGCGAAGTTCTCACCCTATGCGCATCAGGAGGAGGCCCTGGCGGCGTGGAAGCAAGCGGGTATGGCCGGAGTCGTCGTGCTCCCAACAGGGAGCGGGAAGACCTACCTCGCCATGCTTGCCATGCACGAGTGCCGACGGGCGACTCTGGTAGTAGTGCCTACCCTCGACCTGCTGGCGCAGTGGGCTGGGGTGGTGCAACAGACCTTCGGCTGTGCTGTTGGAATGGTAGGGGGCGGGGAGTTCACCGTGGAACCCATTACCATTACGACATACGACTCGGCGGTGCGCCATATGGACCGATTCGGTAACCGCTTTGGCCTGCTCATTTACGATGAATGTCACCACTTGCCGGGGGAGATGTACTCCGAGACGGCGCGCATGAGTCTGGCACCATTCCGCCTCGGGCTTTCGGCCACGCCCGACCGGGCCGACGGTGGCGAAGTGCTGCTGGCCGGCCTCATCGGTGAGGTCGTCTACTCCTCCAAGGTTTCGGCGCTTGCCGGGAAGATCCTGGCCCCCTACGAAACTGTGCGAATACCAGTGGCCCTGACCCCACAAGAAGAAGAAGAGTATCTAGCGGCCCGGGGAATCTATCTCGCCTTTTGCCGGCGCAAGGGACTGAGGATGGGGTCTGGTGGTGGTTGGTCGAGTTTTCTCCAGGCCACGGCTCGCTCGAAGGAGGGTCGACGGGCCTTTGAGGCCTATCGCCTGCAGCGCAACATTCCTCTCATGAGCGAGGGGAAGTTTGCCGCACTGGCGGAAATACTTACTCGCCACGCCAACTCCCGGACCTTGATCTTCACCCACGTGAACGAGCTGGCATACCGGATCTGCAGGGAGTACTTGATTCCGGTGATTACGCACCAGACACCACCGCGGGAGCGTTCCGAGATACTCGAGAAGTTCGGGACCGGTGAGTACCCGGCGGTGGTCACTTCGAAGGTGCTCAACGAAGGGGTGGATGTACCCGAGGCCAATGTGGCAGTTGTGCTCTCGGGAAGTGGAAGCATCAGGGAGCATGTGCAACGGCTGGGCCGTATCCTACGCCGCCGTGAAGGGAAGGAGGCCGTGCTCTACGAGCTCGTGGCCCAGGACACCCATGAAGAGGGCATGAGCAAGCGCCGGACCCGCCATGAGGCATACCGGGGTCGCGGACGGAGGCGCAACTGATGCTGAAGAAGGACCAGCTCAGGTTGCGCGTCGGCGCCAACAAGGAGATTCGCCCCGCCTATGTCAGATTGAACAACTATGATCTGCGCAAGCGAGCCAGTGAAATGCTCGAAGTCTTCCTGACCTCCATCGGCCGGACCCGAGGTGAAATCGACGAGGAGCTGACGCGTTTTGTGAAGGGTGGGGGGGATCTCAAGATTAACCGGGGATTCGTGGAATTGGCCAACGGTTTTGCAGATTTTGAAGGGGCCGCTGTAGGACTCGCCCGGGAGGTGCGCACCGCGCTCTTTGCCCGCGGGGCGACCCATTTTCCGCTGGGCCTCGGGAAGGGACCGCCGCGCAGAGAGATCGTGGCCGTAGTGGCGCGGCAGTTCGCCCAGACCCCCGCTGAGGTAGAGCGCCTGATGTTTGCGGACCTCAAAGAAGCGCAGGTGCTGGAGCGCTTTGAGGCGATGGAACCAATACCGTTCCTTGAGCGTTACAACCTCGCTCTGGCCCAGGGGTTGCTGGTCCACGCCGTCTCCGTGGACGTGGTATTGCGCAACGCCAGCTCCACTCGCCTGCGCCAACTCTTTCGCTACTTGAAGTTCTTCCAACTGCTCTTCGAAGTTGAGAGTGAAGGCGATGATCTACGGGTCCATATTGACGGGCCCATATCGGTGCTCAAGCAGACCAAGAGTTATGGTGTGAAGCTGGCCACCTTCCTACCGGCACTGCTCCTGCTGGATGACTTTGAACTGGTGGCCGACGTACGTTGGAAGCGCCGTCGCTATACCTTTAGGGTATCGCCTGATGATGGGCTGAAATCGCACTACTCACCCAAGGGGGGCTGGGTACCCAAGGAACTGGACCAGTTGAAGCGCCGCTTGAAGGAAATCCTGCCCCAGGGTGTGACCGTCCGGGACGCGGCCTACGTGGCCTCCTTGGGGGGCCGGCACGTCTATGTTCCCGATCTCCAGTTCCGAAGTGGGGGAAAGTCCCTCTTTCTGGAAGTGCTTTGGCCCTGGAAGAAGCTCAAATGGAGTCGCTACTATGAGCCTTTCGCCAGCCATGCCCCGCCCAACGCTTTCCTCTGCCTGTCGACCAAGGTAGCTTCGAAGACTTTTCAGAAGACTAATAGAGACCCGCGCATAGTTTACTACCGGGCCACTCCCCTCGCCGATCGGATTGTGAAGGCCGTGGTGATGTTTTTTGGGGGGTAGAGGCGGGACGGTGGCAGATGGGACCATGTGGGTCTTTATCGGCAGATGGACCATCTAGTCCATCACACCGCTCAAGCGCGCCACTCGATCTACTTTTCAGCTAGAAAAGGAACTGGCTCTGCAGGGTTACCTGGCTGGCTCCTTTGCCAAAGTCGATGCCTTCGCCCTTGATGAGGTAGGCGTATTCCAGCTTCAGGTTGGCGTTGTGGCCCTTGAACCACCAGAGGAAATCGGCCCGCAGGTTGGCCAGGTCTGCGCCGTCCTTGTCCGAATTGAACCACTCGCCGCCAATGGTTGGCTGGTAGACATCGTAGCGGAAGCCGAGGTCGCCGTAGACGCCCATGCCGGACCCCGCGCTGCGGACCAGTGCGTAGCCGAACATGTCCTGGGCCGTGGGTGAGCTGGGCGCAGGTACCTCTTCATAGCCGCGGTTGTACCAGACAAAAGCAACCTGACCGGTCAATTCCATCTTCTCATTGAGCGGAATGTCCCAGAACGCATCCGCCGAGACGGCAGTGTACATTGATGTTGTCCCTGACTCCGTCAGGATGGAGTCGGGCTGGACGTCGAGGCCTGCACCGAACTGGAGGACCTTCTTCTTGCCCAGGTACGTGCCCCCGTAGAAGAAGGCGGTTTCCGGTTCGAAGATGTTGAGGGCCAGCCGGCCGGTGATGCGGGGGATATCGTTGGGGTTAAGGGTCACCTTGCCCTTCTCAGCGGCAAATGGCGGACCGTCTACAACGACCCCCCTCAGACCGTTGAAAACGCCAACATGGTAATCGAGCATATTGGCAACAATTCCCCGCACTTCAATGCCGGCATCTCGCCAGACGAAATCCTTGATGAAGCGTTTGGAGAAGAGGTTGTGGTAGTCGACACTATTGAGGGATGCGGCGGACTGCCTGTTATGGTGTGTAAAGGGCAGGAGAATCATCCCCGCAGCAACGTTGAACTCGGGCATGAAGCGGAAGTCTACAAAGGCATCCTGGATGAAGAAGGACTTGCCCCAATCACCATTCTTGCCCATGTTGGGATTGTCAGTTTCCACGAAGAAGTGGATGAGTTTGTTAACGTTCCCCGCCAGGATGATCCGGACGCGGCGGAGGAAGAACTCGGTGCCGAGGCCGTCGCTTTCAGGGTTGCCATCCTCCGTTCCCTGCACCTGACTCTGGAGGAGGAACCTCACCTTGAGGTTAGGGGCATCATTCTCTTGAGCTAAGAGCGATCCAGAGACCAACATCGTCAACGCTACCACTGCTGCTACGACTCCACCAACCGACCTTTTCACGACCTACCTCCCACGCTATCAATCTGGAACAAGCACAACAACCGACATTTCAAACGAAACTCGGGCGGACTCTACTCCATGCCATACGCCATTTCAACCGCTTTTCACGCCTTCCATGAGTGTCTAACGTGTGGTAGGAGTGACAATGTGTCAAAGGGGAGGATAGACGATGTCTGAGCTAGGTTTTGAGGTGCAGGTGGAGATCCAACTTCGGTGGCGCGACCTGGACCCACTGGGCCATGTCAACAACGCTGTCTTCCTAACCTATCTGGAGTCTGCCCGTGTGGCCTATTTCAGGGCTATGTACGGCGATGTGGAGCCCCTCGACTTCAACATCATCCTGGCTCGAGTCGAGGTGGATTTTCTTTCTCCTGTTCAGTTGGGTGACCGGCCCATTTGCTACATTGGCGTCAAAGAGGCGGGGCAGAAGAGCTTCACCTTCGAATACCTGGTGGAGTCTGCTCGAGATGGGCGGCCATTGGCACGAGCCCGTTCAGTTCAGGTGTGCTATGATTACGCCAACGGAGTGACTATTCCGATACCCGAAGAGACGTGGCAACGAGTCCTGGAATTGAGGGCCGCCAAGGGTCTTGAACCGCCTTTGCGAAGGGAGTGATCTTATGAAGTGCTTGACCAGTCTTGTCGTTGCCCTGGCGTTGTTGTCAGTTTCTCCGACGGTCGCCGGAAAGGGTCTCGACCCAGATAGCCCGATTAGAGCTGGACGCTATAGTTTCTCGGGTGGCGGTGGTTTCAGCCAGGAGAGTTTCAGCATTTCGGCCGGGCTTGGCTATTTCGTGGCAGATGGGTTGATGCCGGGGGTGCGCTATCGGTATACCAGGTTCACTGATAGTCAGATTGACGATAATGCGAGCCTCCACGACCTGAATGTTTCCCTTCGCTACTACTTCGACGTAGCCGAAGGCTTCTACCCGTTCGTCGTCGGTGATGTGGGCTATTTGAAGATGTTGGAGTGGGGGAAGGAGGTCAACGACCAGATGGCGGATATGTTCAGCGTCATGGGTGGGGTCGGGGCCGCCTACTACCTTAGCGCGCACTTCTACATTGACATCGTGGCCGGTATGCGGCGCTACATCGACCCGCCCACCTGGTCCTATCTTCATACCGAACCGGACCAGTTCGAGTGGGGAGTCGGTTTTGGGGCAGCTTTTTAGTATCTACCAGACGCTCAAGGGAAGTGGGAAGGGTGGTGCGTAAGTCTTGATTTGGCTCGCTATCGGGGTTACGAAGCTACTTCCCTCTCCCAGCCCTTCCAACGCAACGTCGAAGCCGAGCGAAGCGTCTGCTTCGATTTTCAAGACATAGCCAGTGATGATATCAGGAAGATCGTAGTGGGTGACTTCCGGGGGAAGGCCTGTGTTCCAGGTGCAGGCGACACCCAGGATTTCCGGGGAAGCCAGGTGAACCTTGTGGCCATCGTTGCCTTCCAGGGCGACGGTAATTGGAGCCTCAAGATCAATAGGTGACTCAGCAGCCCCGCTTACGATATCCAGATAGTTCCATTGATTGGCGTCGAGAGTGAAGCTGTTGCCTGGCAATATCAGCGCTGGATCGCCCTCCGTCGGGTGACGGCGAAGGCGTACTTGCTGGCTGTCATTCATGTACCAGGTGTCGATGGAGAAGGACTCGGGATTGGTACACTGCCCATCGCTTTCTCCCCCGATGAAGCGACAGAGGAGGGCGGGACAGGCCGTTCCCACCGGTTCGTCGGGTTGCACGTAGATGCGTGCGTGAGAGATAAGGAGGCTTTCGAGGGGTAGGCTCTCCAAAGTAAGATCGGCGGCAACGACGGTGGGGTTCAAGAGGCGCCGACGGTAATACGTGCCGCCCGCCAGGGCCTCATGGAGGGCTGGCGTCTGGCCGAGCAGATAGAGGTCGAGGGGGTCATCAGGTGCCTCCTCAGCGTCATCCAGCAGGAAGAGAGGAGGGGGCAGGACCGTCATCTCCAGGAGGACGTCGTGAGTCGCCACCTGACCACCCAGGTCGGTGGCCTCAATGTGGAGTCGGTCGGGTATCAGCCCAGCGGGGAACTCACCAACTCCCTCCTCGAGGGGCAGCAGGAGGGGAATGGAGAGAGTATCGCCCAGGCATTTGGCATCCTGTGATGGCGCCTCGTGGACCAACTCCTCCCCTGCGTACCAGCTTGCCACAACCTTGAGGGTCGGCTTGATGGCCCCGGTGGGGCAAGGGTCGTCGATATCGAATGTGAAGGAGGGTACCTGCTGCTCAAGATCCTCGGGAAGGGTCACGCCAAAGAGCAGTGGTGCAAACTTGGCAAAGGGCGGGCAAACCTCTTCGCAACTCGTCTTGTTGAGGCTTACCAGGTCCGCTCCTGCTTCAGCGTAGTCGACTTCGCCCGTGGCGGCGTCGTAGGTAGGTGAACCCGGAATGTCGCTGACCACGAAGGTTGGCTTCTGGGTGATCACCGGAGTACTCGAGTCAAGGAAGACGACGAAGGTGCGTGAACTGGTGTTGCCCACCATATCCTCGGCCTGTACGGTGACGCTCGTAGGCACCCCGGGTAGGGGGACCACTGTCCCCACCAATTTGTACCACTTCTCGTCATATTCCAGGGTCCAGATACCCTGCCCGCCGATGATAACAACCGAGGCGACGCCGGAAGCGGGGTCAAGCACCCTGAACTTCTGCTCGATGTATTCGAAAGAGTTGGTGAAGATGCCTAGCTCTGGTCCCTCAATGGATGGGGGAACACCATCGAACTTGTAGGTTGCCGTGGCCTCAGTTTGCAGGTCAGCAATATCGGTGGCGGTAATGGTAACGGTGGTCGTCGATGTATCCTCAGTAGTCGGCAACGGAACGGTTATCTCGTCGAGCTTCATTGTGACCGCCGTCTCCTCGCCGTCGACCAACAGGGAGGTAACGGTGACCTCATGGTCATCGCTGACCAGGATGGTTATCTCAGCGGACTCAGGGCTGTACCAACTGTCATCTTCCGGGTCGAAGATGATAGTCGGCGGGAGGCCGTCGACGCAGAGTTCCCATGTGGCCTCATCAGTCCGCCCCAGGGAATCGGTAGCGACAACCGTCACTTCGGCGCCATCAGCAAGGTCGATGTTGCAGTGGTGATAGCCGTCGCTTCCCAATTCACAGGCGATTGGCCCCGATTTGGTGTTGAGGCTAACTTCGGTTGATAGCTCGTCGGGGTGCATCACGAAAACGAGCAACTCCAAAGGCGCGTCGGGGAGACAGATTTCAGATGGTGGCAATAGCTCTGAAATGGTCGGTGAACCCAGTGCGATGCGGAAACTTCTATCAACCGACGACTCGTTGCCCACCACATCACGCGCCCGAACCTGGAAGAGGACCTTCTGCTCACCAATCACTGTTGGGTCAAAATCTACCGGAAGTGCGAACTCAGTACCTTTCGTCACCGGTTTGCCAGCTCTGTCAGCGTAGGCCTCGGGACTCTCCAACCAGAGCGCGTCCACGCCGTGCGGATCGATCGCCGTGATCTTGAGGTGGAGCAGGTCAGAAGAGCCTAGTAGCTCGTCCCTTTCCGGGAATTCACTGCCGAGGATGATGGTGGGTGGCAGGGGGTCGAAAAGGTTAGGTGGGAGCTCGGAGAAGAGCGTGCCTGAGGCCATTGAGAGTTGCTTGTACCAACCGTCCGGGCCATTGAACAATTCTACGGCATCGATGCCGTCAGCGAAGGTGACCTCGGTCTGCGTCAGGACCTCATGGATTCCCTTGGCCAGCTCGTAGCGCAAGGTATTAGCGGTGAGCTCCATAGCTCCCAACTTGACCGTGACACTCTCGCCCTCTTCGCTGGGCGTTTGTCCGTCAAAGACCCCATCAAGAGAGTCTGCGACCAGCGCCGAGAGCAACTCCGGCATGGTGGGAGCTTTCCCGCCCTTCTTTGGTGGCCAATCTGCGGCGACATTGGCGAGTCCCGCGGCGCTCAGTCCGCTGCCCATACGGGCAGAGGGAAAGGAGAGCATTTCTACTGCCGGGTCGGCCGGGTCGGTAAAACCGATGTTCGGGGGAGATTCCTGACTTAGATGGGCGGCGAGTCGTTCAGTGGCCTTGGGGATGACCGTACTCCAAGCATCGCTGGCGATACCGAGCTTACTGCCGTGGGCCCGATAGCCTTGTGCGAGGCCGAAGGCTAGGGTTGACCAGGGGTCTATCATGAGCAGTTCATCGGCCAGTCCGGCGGAGATGTTGTAGATGGCACAAAGGGGCATGGATTCGGGAATCACAATTTCCTGCCCGGTCCAGGAGTCGGTTGTCTTGCCGCCCTCTCCGGTGCAGATCAGGAGAGGTTCGTTGACCAGCAGCCCACTAACCTCAAAATCGAATGCGCCGGCTGGATCGGTCAATGTGGCGGTGAGCAGGCGTCGCTCGTCCTCTGCCAGAGAGTAGAATTCAATGGTCGCCCCAATGACGATGGCAGGGGCCATGACGCGACCTTGCAGGCGCAAAGTCATCGACTTCGTCGAATCGCTGTCGTCGGCACCACATCCGGCCATCGACAGGAGTGTCAGGAGGAGAAGATGGGGAAGTCGTCGCCGTGGGAAACGTGTCATTTTGTGAGGACCTCCGTTGGCCCCATAGTATCCATCTGTCGGGTCACTGTGCAAGCGGTGCGAAGAGAGGGGTTGCCTCCGGCGAGCTTTTTGTTGAATATAGGTGAAGCGCGCACGTCCGTCTGGCGCCTGTCTTTTTTCGCTAGAACCTCCACGTGAGAGGGGAAGAGAAAATGAATCGAATCGTAACGACAATGCTAATGGCCTTCATCGCTCTGTTGATGGTCATCCCCGCGCTGCCCGCCAGCGCACATCCACACTACCCGACATACGGCAATCGGCGTTCGACCAAAGGTAGCTGGACGCGTCATCGGCGACCTCGCCGAGCTCCTCGCGATCGACGCCCCGTGTTTTATATCGGGGGCGGGCTTCTGGCTGATTTCATCAGCGCAGGAGACGCCAATGAGTCACAGATCATCCGGACAGGAGGCGGCGTTGACCTCTTCCTCGGATTTCGGGTGAATCCGATGTTTGCCCTTGAAGTCGGCGGACTTTTTTCAGTCCACGGCACGGAACATGATCTGGCTGACTACGATACTGCGGTGCTCAACGGCTTCACGATAGATGGCAAGTTCTTCCTTGCTCCCAGTTCCACGCGCTTTGAGCCTTTCTTACAATTTGGTGGCGGCGGCTACATGGTCCAGGAAGAGGGCTACGCAAATCGGGAGTTGACTGGGGGCGGTCTGCATGCAGGTGGCGGGATCGATCTCCATTTGACTCGGGCTTTGGGCTTTGGTGTGCGGGCGCTCTACAAGGGCATCTGGATGGACAATGAAACGGAATTCCTACCGGCCACCAAGAACGTCTTCCACAATCACATGACGCTGGAAGCCAACGTGCAGTTGCATTTCTAGAAGTCGGCCTGGCAGAGCAACCGCTCCTTCCAATCAACTAAGAGCAGATGACCGGCGCAGCCGGAGCAAGCCTACCAAGAGCAATAAGAGGAAAGCTGCCATCGGCGCAGGAGGGCCAGCCGAACAGAGTCCCCCCGACTTCTCCCCGACGTAGATTTCGGGCTCGGCGGCATTGGGGTTTTCGATGACATCCTGGGCCGGCCCACCAACTCCCTCCTGGCCACACGCGCCCATGCCTGTGAGCTCGGCGATGGTGAGACATTCCAGTCCGCTTCCGCACGATGCGCTTCCCACATAACAGGGCACAGCGCAAATGCGATTCAATCCGGGAATTTCGACGCAGAGCAGTGACGAGCAGGTGAAATCTGAATTACAAGCCGACCCCAGGGGCAGGGTACCGCTGGTTACACATGCCCCGGCAGTTCCGGAATTGAGGGGTACGCATCCCCCTCCGGCAGGGCAATCGGGGGTGACCACCGAACAGGCTACGCGGCAGATTCCGTTGAGGCAAATGGCGGAGAGACACTGCTTGTCCGTGATGCAGGACGCGCCATCCGGGAAGGTTCCGGGCTCTTCGATGCAGACTGCTCCGTAGGGGGATAGCTGGTGACATGCATAACCAGCAGGGCACCCGGTATCGTTACATGGGGCGAGGCAGGTGGCAGCACCTGACTGTGACCAGCAGATCTGGGTAGTGCATTCCGTGGAGGAAGAGCAGACCTCGCCGAGGGACTTCCCGTCAGGCATGCAGGCCCCAACCTCTGGGTCACTGTAGAAAATACACTCGTAACCCTCGACGCAACCGCTACCCGAGGTGCAGGCGTTGCGGCAGTTCTTCTGGCCCGTACCGGGCAGTTCAATGCAAAAACCAGTAGTACATTCGTAGTGGTGGAGGCACCAGGAACCTTCAGGCTGCGGGTCCGGTGCTGGCAGGCAAGCACCGACACTGGACCCGACCTCCATACAGGCCTGCCCTTCCGGGCAGTTTGGAGCATCTGGATTGCAGGTCTTTCGGCAGGAGGAAGAGCCCAGTTCAGAATCGTAGTAACAGTAGCTGCTCGAGCACTGCCAGTCGACGTCGCATTCCTGGCCATCCTGCTTCTCCGGTAAGAGGGAAAGGGGAACGCACCCCCCCTTGGTTCCGGTAATGTCACCGGGGAATGCGATGCACTTGAAGCTGCCCAAGCATGCGCCGCCAGTTGCCGGATTACATTGATCTCGACAGTACTTGCTTTCGATGCCTGGGTTGGGCAGGCAAAGCCCACTCTTGCAGTCCGAAGAGTAGCTGCAGCCCTTGCCGTTGTCTTTCTTCTCCGCAGTGCCGGGGAAGCAGGCCCCTGAGCCGTTTGGAGATTCTGCTGAGGGGTAGCAGGTGTAACCCGTGGGACAGCCCGTTCCGCCGTCAATATCGGTGCAACTCTTGGTGCAAAATGGTCCAGACCACCACTGCAGGCAGAAGAGGGCACTCTGGCAATCACTCTCACTAAAGCAAATCTCGCCAAATGGTTTGTCACCCTGGCCGCCTGCGCAAATACCTTCGTCAGAGCCCTCCTCCAAGTAGAAGCATGTGAATCCACTGGGGCAATCCTGGTTTGAAACCGAGCACCACTGGCTACACCAATTGCCCTCAGATGTCTGAATGCAGAAGAGTCCACTATTGCAGGAGCCATCGTTGACGCAATCTGCCCCTAGCTGACCCGGTCCCGATGAACTCGCTTCGGGAATACACTTACCGCCAGAGCACTGGTAGTGGCTGGCGTAGTACTCCTGACCCTGACTGTTGTCCACCACCACATAGGGGCATTGCGAGGACGAGGAGCAGGTGTAACTTGAGGAGGGGTAGAGAAAGCAGATGGCGTTCTTGTCGTCCTGGTGGAGGGTGGCTGTCTTTCCGTAAGGATCTGTGTAGGGGGCCATGGTCGGCGGGTCGTTTTCGTTGAACGAGAGATTATGTTGTAGACCGAAGAAGTGCCCGATCTCATGGATAGCTACGCTCTTCACATCGGCCGAGTACCACCCGGTACCGATGGTGGTCCATTTGATGGTGCCGTTAAACGCGATGTCCGCCTCGCTGATGGAGCCCGTTATTCCGAATACTGGCGACGTGACTCCCAATACATTCTTGCTAAAAGGCCAATATCCTTCCTTCCAGATCAGCTCGTTCTTGCCGTTGCTATTGGCTCCGGTCGGCAGGACGTCAGATATTGTCGTGTCCCCGATCTTGTGAAACTTCAACTTTGAACAGGAGACGGCCTGCCAGTCGTTGAATGATTGGACCACAGCCTCCCGGTCCTTGCCGTTGGAAATCCCCGACCAACCATTGCTGTCGAGGTAATAGCCGACGTCGAAGATGGACCATTTCACCTCCTTGCCACTTATAGTAGAGATGCCGAATGCGAGGGCGGGCGACGCCGCAAAGGAGGTAACCGTCAGGAAGATAGTGGCAACGAGGAGGCGCTTCATTGGCTCACCTCCTGCTGGGCTTCCCGGACCGCTTCAAAGAGGTCTGCGAGGGGCCTGACCGGCTCTGGCGCGGTGCGGTGCTCGATGGATTTGTCCGACCTGACGATACAGAGGTCCTGAAGGCTGCGCTGGACGATCCTCTCGCCGTCTGGTTTGCGGGAGACCCGGTAGAGGCCCTGGCGCATGCCGTTGACAGCGTAGTTCTTGCCGGTCCATTGCAAGAAGAGGACAACTTCGTCCTGCGCCGAAAACTGGGGCGAGCCGGGAATGAGCAAAGTGATGCCTTCATGGCTACCGCCGATCAGGCGAAGCGTGAATTGAGGTCCTTTGGTGGTGCCCTTCAGAACTCGATGGACCGCGAAAGTAACGTCGGTGACGATTCGCGGATGCTCTGTCGAGCCGAGATTGAGTGCCTCTACGGTGGAGACTGTGCCATGAAAAATGAAGTCACTCTCGCGGGACATCTCTTCGAGGTTGACGAGGCGAACGGTGGTGGCTAGCGCACCGGTCGGTACAGAGAGGAGAGTGAGGAGAAAGAGGGGAACCAAGCGACACAACATGCCAACACCTCCCAGTGGTCGGCGGTATTATGCCAAAGGCATGGTCCGGTAGCAACCCAAGGTTCGGCGGAAGATGTGATAGCCCGTTGTGAACGTCAGATGCGGTATGAGGAACTGCTCGGGACCTTAGTCTCTCTTCAGGAGCAGGGCTGCGGCCAGGATGCAGAGTCCACCGCCGAGCCCAGCCAGGGTCCAGTCGAGGCCGATGTTCTGCACCAGTGGCTCGGTGGCGAGAGGGGCGACAAACTGGCCGAGGAAGATGCCAGTGCCGTAGATGCCGATTGCTCTACCTCGGAGCGGTGCGGCGATTCTAACGGTGAGCCAGAGGTTGCAGTTGGGCATCAAAATGCCGAGGCCGATTCCCAAGACACATTGACCTGCGATAACCGCGGACAAGCTCTCAGCTACGCCGATCAAAGCGAGGCCGATGCCCATGGTGGCAAAGGTGACGGACTGCAACAGGGCGAAGCTGAATCTTAGTTTCAGCGGGGCGTAGTAAAATGAAATGACGGCCCCCACCAGGACACTGATGCCCATGACCGCACCGCTGGTGCCCGGCGAGATGTCGAGGGCCGCCATTTGAAATGGGGTCTGCACGAGCATGACGTAGAAGCAGCCCATGCCGACAAAGACCATGGTGAAGAGGAAGGTGACGAACGCCCACGGCATCCCAGCGTCGTCGGCCACCCCGGGCTCGGGAGTGCGTGGCGACTTCCAGAGGACAATGAAAATGGCGGGAATAACCAGGAGGCCGATTCCATGGAGCAGGAAGGGAGGGCGCCAGCCGAGTTCCGCCAGCGCGCCACCGCCGGCTAGAAAGAGAACTCCGCCAAAGCCCATGAGTGCGGCTTGAAGACCGATGAAGCGACTGCGGGCCTCGCCCTGGTAATAGTCGGCGATGAGCGCGGTTGTAGAGGTCATGACCAGCGCGCTACCGACTCCCAGGACGACCCGACTGGCGAGTAGCGCGGCGATGGAATCGAGGAAATAGCCTGCGACACCGGCGAGTCCGAAGAGGGCAAGGCCAACGGCCAGGGGGCCTCTGCGACCGAGGCGGTCGACGATGGTGCCGGCCAGGGGTGAACAGAGTGCGATGGTGAGGGAGGAGATGGTGAGGACCATGCGAACCAGCATGGCCGCGGATTCGGTGTCAGCGAAGTGCTTCTCCATCAGCGGTAGGGCCGCAGTTACGGCCGTGCCGGCGAGAACGGAGAGGCTGCTGGCCGCGACAATGGTCGCTTTCACTGGCCACCGTTCAGCACGCTCGATTGACGCTTCGATGTTCACCATGCCCCCATCGCAAATGGTCGCGGTACCATACGCCCTTGCCCCTCCCTGAGCAAGCTGACAATGGAAGCTGATAAGCGGGAGACCTGAAGTGGGACCGGGTCAATCGTGTTGGGGTATGCTTTGTTGCTTGCTTCCGGCGTGCTCTACCGATATCCTTCCTCCAACTCCAAGGAGGTCTCATGAGTTGCTGGAAAACCTTGCCGCTGATCGTCGCTCTGGCACTTGGCTGCAGTAGTGGCGAATCGGTGAAAGACGTTGATGAGCCGATGGATGTTGTTACCCCGGAAGATACGCTCGTAGTCGAAGAGACCATTGAGTTGGTTGACGACCTACCTGTTGCGGAAGACCTCCGTCGTATCGAGGATACTGCTCCTGACGTTGAGCCCAGGATTCTTTGCGATCCACTGCAGACCATTGCGCTGCGCACGCTGGCGGAAGCGGTGGCCGAGGGAGCACTCTCCCCAGGTGAGGTGGTGACTGCTGCGCTGGACGGCAGCGTGACGCTTCCGGCTGAAATGGGAAGTGAGGAGTATCTGCTAATCTTCTATGACCTGGGCACGAGCCGTAACACTACGCATGAGTATCTTGTTACGTCGGATGCTCTTCCGGAGGAGGAGACGCAGCCGATTGAAATGCCGGGGATGGTTCCCACCGGATACCCTCACCTGCCCATTCAATTGCCTTCATCGGGTAAGCCCGCGACACCAATGCCGCAACCGTTACCCATGGCTGGCGACATTGTGACCTTCTCCATTCCCTTCCAATTCATGGTCAAAGAAGTAGAGGCCCAGGTGATGCTGGTCACCGACCAACTGGTCATCTACAACGATATCACTACGCCAAACCCCCTCGACGAAGTCGAACTGGCCACCATGGAGGAGTTTGCTGAGCTCTTCGAAGATGTGGTTGCGCCCCGGGAGCGTTTCTTCTGGGGAGAGGAATCGGACGTCAATGGCGACGGCCGGGTGACGATGCTCTTCTCCCACCTGGTGAACCAGTCGCAGGCTTACGCCTTCGTCACCGCCTGCGACTTGCAGCCACCGGATGTTTGTGGCTTTGGCAATGAGCAAGAGACCATTTATGTGGCGATCCCCGATCCCGAAGAGATGATTCATTCGCCGGAATCGTACGCAGAACTAATTGCCCATGAGTTCAACCACTCCATCTACTTCTTCCACAAGTTCCTGCAAAACGAAATCACCAATGAAGTCGAAAACGTCTACGTGACGGAGGGCATGAGCGGGCTTGCCCAGGATCTCACCGGTTACAATCGGGGCAATCAGTTTGTCGCCTCTGCGGGGATGTCGGAGATTGGCGACGTTTCGCTGCCGGATATCCATCGATACTCACCGGGCGCAGGCTACGACCAGTCGCGAGATGGGGCGTTGCGTGGCGCTTCCTATCTATTCCTCCGCTACCTCTTTGACCAGGCAGGGGGAGAGATCATGGATGAGAGTGGTAGCTTCGAGGCGAGCTGCGGCAGTCAACTTCTACACAATTGGGTGGATTCGCCACTGACCATGCCCGAGCTCGCGGTGGAAGCCACCGGTTTGCCCTACGACGAGATCGCAGCCAACTGGTTCACGGCCCTTGCTCTTTCGAACCGCCCGGCCGGGAACGTGCCCTTGCAGGTATCCCCGGTATTCTCCTATCTGCCGGTGACTACCGACCCTGTAACGGGCAATCAGCGGGGGTTCGATCTTTGGGGCAACATAATGGGGTTCATGCCCCTGCACGGACCTACGGTCCAACCCATTGCCGCGGCTGACGGCGAGATTAGAGAAGGAGGCGTAGAGTATTTCCTCGTCACTGCCACTGCGCCCGGCCCCATTAGCATCACCATTGAGGCCAGCACCGCTCCCTCGCCGCACCTGCGCATCGTCCGAATCGACGCACCGTAGCTGCACCTCTCTTGTTCGGGGTCGGTCCAGCGTCTCCTCCCACACCTTGAATCGAAGACCCCAGTTCATATGTTTGCCCTGCCGGTGTTTGTCGTAGATTCCAGTGGGGTCAAATATGCCAACGAAAGAGATTGCACATTTTGCTGTTCCCTACCTGCAGGTCCTCGATGAGACGGGGAGGGCCGACCCTGCCTTGGACCCGAAATTGCCGCGCAAGAAGCTCCTTCAAGTCTATCGCGCAATGATTCTGGCCCGGGCGGTGGACGAAAAGGGAATCAACCTGCAGCGTCAAGGCCGAATGGGGACCTTTGGGCCCTCTATTGGACAGGAAGCGGTGGGCTGCGGTGCGGCTCTCGCCATGGGCAAAAAGGACTGGCTGGTGCCTTCGTTTAGAGAACCTTCAGCGATGTATATGTTGGGGTGGCCACCGGAGTCGTTCTTCCTTTTTCACCGTGGGTTCGAAGAGGGGAATCTCTTTCCGGAAGGGAGTCGAGCGCTGCCAATCTCCATCGTCGTTGGTGCTCACCTGCCCCACGCGGTGGGGTTGGCTTATGCCGCCCGACTTAGAGGAGAAAAGGATACCGCGGTGGTGACCTTCATCACCGGCGACGGAGGGTCCTCGCAGGGCGATTTTCATGAGGCCCTGAATTTCGCCGGTGTCTGGCAAACAGGTGTCGTCTTCATCGTCCAGAACAACCAGTGGGCAATCTCCTACCCCCGGGAGAAGCAGACTGCGGCAGAGACAATTGCCCAGAAGGCCATAGCCTACGGGATTCCGGGGATTCAGGTTGATGGCAATGATGCACTGGCGGTCTACAAAGCGACTACGGAGGCGTTGGAGAGGGCCCATCGTGGAGAGGGGCCAACGCTGATCGAGGCTGTCAGCTATCGCCTTGTGATGCACACAACGTCAGACGATCCATCGAAGTATCGTGATGAAGCGGAAAGCAATGCGTGGTGGAAGAAGGAGCCGATTCTCCGCCTGGGCAAGTTTCTGCGTAGAAAGAAGATATTGACTGCGGCCGCAGACGAGGAACTCAAGGCCACCGTAAAAGAGGAAGTTGAGGAGGCGGTGACCCGCTTTGAAGCTAATCTGGATTGGCCACCCGAGCAACCTTTCGACCACGTCTTTGCGGAATCACACTATACCCTGGAAGAGCAGAAGAGGGCTTTTCAAGAGAGCTTCGAAGGGGGTGACTGAGATGGGTCTGCTAAACATGGTCCAGGCCATCAACCTCGCCTTGCTCCAGGAAATGGCGAAGGACGAGACGGTGGTGGTTCTGGGGGAAGATGTAGGGGTGGACGGCGGTGTCTTTCGCGTTACCGACGGACTGATTGATAAGTATGGCGAGGCCCGGGTGATAGATACGCCGCTGGCCGAGGCGGGCATTATCGGCACCTCCATCGGCATGGCCCTGGGTGGTCTCAGGCCAGTGGCTGAGATGCAGTTCTCAGGTTTCTCTTATCTGTCGGTTAGCCAGTTGGAAGGGGCGGCCTCGCGATACCGGTCGAGAACGTTGGGACAACGGACGGTTCCCATGGTCATGCGCATGCCCTACGGTGGGGGAGTGCGCGCACTGGAGCACCATTCGGAGAGCAGAGAAGCCCTCTACGCGCATATCCCGGGACTGAAGGTTGTCCTGCCGTCCGGGCCCCGCAATGCTCGGTCCCTGATGGTTGCGGCCATTCGGGACCCCGACCCGGTGATCTTCATGGAGCCGAAGCGCTCCTATCGGGCTTTTCGAGAGGAGGTGCCAGAAGAGGAGGAAATTCGCCCGCTGGGCGAGGCGGAGATAGTGCAAGAGGGGTCAGATATCACTCTCGTTTCCTGGGGGGCGATGATGCGCCCCACCCAGGCTGCCGCGACCAGGCTCGGGGAGGAGGAGGGAGTTTCGGTGGAGGTAATCGACCTGCTCACAGTGTCGCCCCTGGACGGAGAGGCCGTGGCGGGGTCGGTACGGAAGACGGGCCGCTGCGTGGTCGTCCAGGAGTCGCCACAGAGGGTCAGCATCGGCTCCGAGATTGTGGCGCAGGTAAATGACCGTGCCTTGCTTTACCTGGAGGCCCCGGTCAAGAGGGTCTCCGGGTATT
>CAZFVN010000057.1:0-15373 GCA_964522395.1 uncultured Myxococcales bacterium | reverse complement strand
GCCTCCGTCGAATCGGGACGAGGCTGCCAGAGTCTCCGGGTATGACGTGGTGACCCCATATTTTGGTCGAGAGAACAAGTACATTCCCGATGAAGCTCGCATAGTTGCTGGGCTCAAGGAGACTTTGGCGTTTTAGGAGGGTTGCGTGGTCGAGTTCAAACTACCCGATCTAGGAGAGGGCATTCATGAGGCGGAGGTCTTGGTATGGCATGTGGAATTGGGCGGAGAAGTTGGACTTGATGAGCCCCTCGTCGATGTTGAGACGGACAAAGCGACAGTGACAATACCCTCCCCGGTCGCCGGCACTTTACGCGAGCGAGTTGGGGAGCCGGGGGAGACCATACACGTGGATCAGGTAATCGCGGTCCTCGAGAAAGCAGGTGGCGAAGCCGTCCCGGCGGTGAAGCGGAAGGCGACGCCCGCGGCAGCGTCGTCTTTGGAGGCTCCTCCTCCCGCCGCGCCGGTGGTTGGCGCGGCAGCGGCGTCTTTGGAGGCTCCTCCTCCCGCCGCGCCGGTGGTTGGCGCGGCAGCGGCGTTTTTGGAAGCTCTTCCTCACGACGCGCCGGTGGCTAGCGCTACCGCACCGGTGCCGGCCGCACCGGCCACCCGCCGCCTGGCCAGGGAATTGGGTGTCGACCTGTCACAGATACCTGTGGATGGTTCTGCGGGGCGAGTCACAGATGAGGCGGTCAGAGCATTTTCCGAAGGATCCTCCAGTAGCGCACGAAGTCTGAGCGAGCCGGGGGTGGCGAGGTCGGAAGGTAGCGGTTCTGGCGGTGCAGTCCGGACCGGGGCTGCCGGGGCTGGCATTCCTTACTATGACCCGGAACCGCTCCCCGATTTTGAACAATTCGGCGAGGTTGAGCGGCAGCCGCTACGCTCCATTCGTCGCAAGATTGCAAAACACATGGTGGTCTCCAACCTGACGGCCCCCAGAGTCGGTCACTCGGTAGAGGTGGATGTTACTGATCTGGAGGGCGTGCGCCATCGCTACAATGGGGCCAAGGGAGATGGGGAGGCTCGTTTGACCCTCCTCGCCTTTGTCACCAAGGGCGTTGCCGTGGCATTGGGTCGCTGGCCTCAACTCAACGCCAGCCTCGATATTGAACGAGGGGATGTGGTGCTCAAGAAGTACGTGAACATCGGCCTTGCCGTGGCCGCGGACAAGGGCCTGATTGTCCCGGTGCTAAGGGGTGCTGACAAACAGACGATCAAAGGGATATCGGCTGAAATCGGGCGCCTGGTTCAGGCGGTTCGAGATGACAGTGTGGCGGTTGACGATCTGCGTGGAGGCTCCTTCACAATTACCAACATCGGGCCTCTGGGCGGGGTTCCAGTTGGCCCAATGATCAACTACCCGGAAGTGGCGATTCTTGGCATGGGTGCCGTGGAGGAGAAGCCCGTGGTGCGAGCCGGCGAGATTGTGGTGCGAACGATTCTCCCCCTCGTTGTGATGTTTGACCATCGCGTTGCTGATGGTGCGGATGCGGCCAGGTTCATGGCCGATCTGAAGCGGATGCTAAGTGACCCCGGCCGCTTCCTGCTGGAGGTGTGAGATGGTGATGGGCAGTCTTTCGCAGGAGACCCAACTGGCCATCATAGGGGCCGGGCCGGGGGGGTATGTCGCTGCCATTAGGGCGGCGGATCTGGGGCTTGACGTCACCTTGATTGATGAGCGAGAAGTAGCGGGTGGGACCTGTCTGGTGGAGGGGTGCATCCCATCAAAGGCGCTCATCAATGGTGCAGAGTTGCTCGATTCCGCCCGTCAGGGGCACTCCATGGGGATATCCTTTGGGGAACCTGAGATCGACCTGGAGAAATTGCGGCAGTTTACTGGTGGGGTAGTGGAGACTCTAACAAGTGGTATCAAGACGCTCTTGAAGAAGAGAAGTGTCGAGGTGCTCAAGGGTAGGGCTCGATTCACCTCTGATCGGGAGCTGGTGGTGGAGGGCGCAGGTCTTACCACCGTCTCCTTCGAACACGCCATTATCGCTACCGGTTCTCAGGCGCACGAGCTGCCAAGTCAGGATGAGCTGGGTATTTGGGGTTCTCGTGAAGCCCTTTCGCTACCGTCTATTCCGGAGCGATTGTTGGTGGTAGGCGGGGGTTACATCGGACTGGAGCTGGGGCTGGTCTACGCGGCCTTTGGCAGCGCGGTTTCCATGGTGCTGATGGACCCGTCGCTCCTCCTAGGTGCCGACAAGGACCTGGTGGACGTAGTGCTTAAACATGCCCGCAAGAAGTTCGAGACCATCCGCTTCGATACAACGGTCGAGGGTGTTACGAGAAATGCAGAAGGTACCTACGAAATCTCGGTCGCGGATTCGAAGGGGAAAGCGAAGATGGTCGCTGACAACGTCCTGGTGGCCATCGGCAGAAAGCCAAATCTAGCTTCCATTGGCCTTGAGCACCTCGGGCTTGCCGCCAACGAGCGGGGTTTCCTTCCGGTGGATGAGGAATGTCGAACCAGCAATCCCCGGATCTTCGCCATTGGCGATGTTACGCCGGGGCCGATGTTGGCGCACAAGGCAACACGGGAGGGCAAGGTGGCGGCCGAGGTTATCGCGGGGCACCCCGCCGCGTTTGACAATCGGGCTATTCCCGCGGTGGTCTTCACTGACCCGGAATTGGCTTGGACCGGGCTGACGGAGCAGGAGGCGGCTAGTCAGGGAGTGGCCGTGAAGGTCGGTCGCTTCCCGTTGCGCGCGCTTGGTCGCGCACGGACTCTGGGCCGCACAGACGGCCTGGTAAAAATCCTGGCCGACCCTGAAACGGAACGAGTGCTGGGCGTGGGCATGGTGGGACCCCACGCCTCGGATCTAATTGCGGAGGCCACCCTGGCCCTGGAGATGGGGGCTCGATTGGAAGACCTGATGGTGACGATTCATCCCCATCCAACCCTCTCGGAGGGGATCATGGAAGCGGCAGAAGTGGCGGCCGGTGTGCCCGTGCATATCAACCTCCCCAAGGAGGGTCGCTGAAGGTCGCTCGTTCCGGATATGTCCGGGGGGTGACGATCGCCACCCAAGGAGGATCGATGAAGGTTGCAAACTACCCCTATGACCGGGATCTGATAGAGGCCACCCGAGAAGATGGTGAAGCTCGATTGAGAGTCGATTGGTTTCCCGAGACTGCCGTGGTTCTTGGGAGGTCAGGAGTCCCTGCTCGCGATCTGCACATGGACAACGTAACGGCGGACGACATTCCTATCTACCGACGGATGGGTGGCGGGTGCCCGGTGGTCCTGGACCCAGGAAATCTGATAGTCTCATTGGCATTGCCGGGCATCGGTTTCGGGCAGATACCGAAGTATAACGAGAGGCTGGCCAACTGGTTGTTGGCAGCTCTGGATGCGGCGGGCCAGCCGGACCTGACGAGGGCCGGACACACCGACCTCGTCACCGGCAGTTGCAAGATTTCGGGTTCCTGCACCTATCGGTCCAAGGGCCTGCTCTATTTCTCCGCCACCCTCCTGATAAGCGCCGATCTCTCCCTTCTGGACCGCTATCTACTGCATCCGCCGCGGGAGCCGAAGTACCGTCGTGGTCGGCCGCATAGCAAGTTTGTCACAAATATCCAGGGGCTGCTTAACATGGAGGTTCTAGAGCGGTCGTTAAGGGCTGGTATATCAAAGCTGGAGAAAAGTACTCGGGAGCCCAGAAAGGCTCCCTTTCGGCTGAGCGTCTGAGCGAAGCTCCCTCTACAAACTGCCTCGCCAGTCGAGCTGCCAGAGGAGCATGGACTGTTCGTCGTCACCGACGTAATAGCCTGCTCCCAGGAAGACTGCTGCCTTCTTTCCGGTAGGAACGACCCAGTTAAAGCGGCCGCCGTAGATCATACCTTCCGCCTCGAATTCGACCTTCGCCGAGTCAAATCCGGCCGCTGTGACGTCGCCGGAGGTGCCGTACCATTGAACGCCTGCCGCAACTTCGAGTAGAGGGAAGCCAGCGAGGTAATCTTGCTTCAGTTCGTAGACGAGGTGTCCGCCCGCCATCCACTGCTTATAAGTGAATTGGGTCTCAGCTTCTTCTGAGGACCAGGCCCAGTAATAGGAAGCGTTACCTTCCAACTTGACTGGAGACATCGTTGTTGGACGCACGCTGAGACTGGCGCTGGGATTGGTGAAGGGAGAGAGCCCCACGAGGTAGTCATCCTGGGAGGGGAGTTCAAAGCCCGACAGGTCGATGATTGAGTCCCAAGCCTTGAAGGAGAGGTAGTTGCCCTCAAGGCAGAAACCATAGGTCAGGGCCTGGAAGAATCTGGCGAACGAACCGGCTTCGGTCCCGCCGTTTCCGGCGTCCGCGCGTGTGTCTTTGAAGTTGACCTTCTGATAGACTCCTGGGGAGCTGGAAAGAAAACTCAGCCAGAGAAAGGAGCCACTACGCTGGGCCATTCGTCCCTTCTGAACGAAGGCGTGCCAAGCGGGGCTGTCGGCGGCCCTCAAGTCGGGGATAAGTTGCTCCGTCTCGTGGTCCTCAATGGAGACGGTAAAGACGCCGGGCACGGCGAGGTCGTGTTTCACCTGCACTTTGTGGTCACCAGGTGAAAGGGGTATCTCAATGGGGGTGTTGCCGGCCACGTCGCCATCGACGATTACCTGGGCGGAAAGCCCGGTTTGAGTAGCGGTCCCATCGTGGACGGTGATGTTCTTCACCCGCAAGACCCCTTGGGTGGGCACGAGATTCACATCGACATTTACTTTGCCGCCTTTGGTGACATTGACCTGTCGCTCCACCGGCCGCATGCCCTCCTTGGCCAGACGAAAGACGCGGCGCCCGGCGAGGACTCCCTGTATACGAACTGGTGCCCTGGCGATCTCTTCCCCGTCGATAAAGACGGCCACGCCGGTAACCAGGTTGCCTTCAGGGTCCCGAGGCCGAACGACTACTGACCCCATCACTGGTTTCAGGTTGACCTTGATGGTCTGGCCGGACTGGAGGACGAGATCCTGCTTAAAGGTCTCATAGCCCTCGTGCCCGAAAATCTTGACCTTGCGTTTCCCCAACTCGAGGAACTCCTCAACGGGTGTGACGCGGGGCAGCCGGCGACCATCTATTTGCACCGTTGCTCCAGTCGGCTGGGACTCGAATTTGACGATTCCATCGCCGCCTGAGGCAACCCCACCAGAGGTAATCAGGCCGTAGTCACCGCCGCCGCCAATGGTGATCGTTTCACCGGAGCCGCCGGGGAGGTCTCCGGCAATCTGCCGGGCAATATGGCGCATTCCCTGGAGCAACCGGTCATCCCGCCCCTTGCGCGGATTTGCCGGAATCTCTACGAGGCCGGCCATTCCCGGGTCAACGGCTTCTTTGGCCAAATCCACGACTTCGGCATTGAGCTGGTAAGTGGACCCGATTCTGGTGAGCTTCACTCGCAGTATTGTGTCGGCTGAAAGGGCCTGTCCCAAGGGTATCTGACATTTCTCGTCGTAGCAGGCTTTGTAAGATTCCTTGCGCGCTTCTCCGGCGATCTTCTTGATTGCCTCAGCCTGTCGGCTCTTGTCGATAACAACAAATGTGCCCCGTCGAGCGACCTGAGTGCGCAGGTAATCGGTGAGGTCGTCGATCAACTTTGCCGAGAGGTCACCGGTACTGTCTTCGAGGGTCATGACCGCCAGCTTCGCTTGTTCCTCTGCTTGAAGCGAGAGCGGACTAAGCAGCAGGAGAGCCAATATTGTCAAGGGTGTAAGGTACCGCATCAGGCCACCAATCTTCACGTTGATATCATGCGGCGACCATAGCACGCGTGCTTTGGGCGTACAAGCTACGTTGATAGTCTGCGGGCGCAGGCGAGAAGTGCGGCGAGTGCAAGCAGAAGGAGCCATGCATCAGGCGCGCCTGTGGGCAGAGCAGAACAGCCTGAGGTCTCATTGGTCATTTCAATGGTGCCGCTGACCCCGGGATCGTCGCCGTCGACAGTGCAGGCTTCGTCAATCTCACCATTGCAATTGTTGTCCACTTCGTCCCAGCACTTCTCGCCGCGGGCGGGGTTGACTTTTGGATCTGAGTCATCGCAGTCGGAGAGCGAACAGAAACCATCTCCGTCTTCATCTTTGCAGGCGCAGTAGCCATATGCGGGGAGTCCGGGTATTTCGGCGTCCAAGCAGACTTCGCCCATTGCACATTCCGATGCGGCAGCACAGACCTGGCGGCATTCCGTATTGGCTCCTACGGCGACGCACTGGAGGCCGTCGTCGCACGGTCTCGTGCTGAGCGCCAGGAGGGGGCATGAGTCCCCCTCGCCGAGAGCGTCGGAGGCGAAGCAGTCCATTTTGCCCGTGGGGGAGAACCAGCAGGCCGAATCTTCCTGGCAGTCACCGCCTAAAATGGAGCAGTCGGCAGGCTCGATGCAAACCTCCGTTTCAATGCCGCAAAAGTCCCACCCGCAGCTTTGCTGGAAGCCATAATCCGGCAAGGCAGAGCATTCATCTTCGAAGCACTGCCAGAGGTCGATGTAGGTGCTTTGCGCCGTGTTTGTCCCCCAGTAGAGACAGTCGGTGAAGCAGTGCTCGTCGCTCCAGTCGCAACTGTCGACGCAATCGAAGACCTGACGGCAACTGGCGGTCCCTTCCGGATTCGTTTCGCAGGCATCCTTGTACTCGAAACATTTGGTTTCGCCGCACGCCTCGCGGTTGCTTGAGTTGTAACACTTCTGCATTCGGCACCAATAGTAATCGAGTAGCTCCTGTTGGGCGTCGGCGGAGGCGCGCACAAAGCAGTCTGCCTGGCAGCCCGCATTGTCATCGCACTCGTCGAAACATTCACGGACTTCCCCGCAACTAAGCGTCTCGCAGAAGCTGTTGTCGCAGTAACCGTCAACCGTGCAGCCCTGAGGGCAGAAGCAGAGCCCCGCGTTGACGCGACAATCCACATCCTCACTAACCATAGTTTCGGAGATCCACTCAGCATAGGTATCGACCCGGGTCTGAATGGCCCCGCCGGTGCAGGGGTCCTGATTCTGGCTCCAAACCGAAGAGTTGACCCCGATTACCTTCATCTCGCCATCGATTTCCAGGAATCCCGGTCCGCCCGAATCTCCAAAGCAGACGCCGGACTTCTCGTAGCCCGAAACGTAGTACGTCTTTTCGTAGGCCCAGAATTTCATGTATCCCGAACGCTTGACCCCGCCACCTTGGTTGCTGATGCCACTGGAGACGCCGTACCCGACGTAGAGGATTTGCTCGTACATGAACGAGTTATCGATGGTCTTCGTGCTCATGGGGTAGAAAGGGACATCCGCAACCGGCGCGGCGAGGTGCATCAGCGCAATATCGTTAGAGGTGTATTGCGCGTTGTATTCGGGGTGGATGAAGAAAGCGTCTGCCTGGTAGAGCTTACCCTCATCCGGCTCGAAACCGTACCAGGGGGGGTTGGAGTTGGGGCCGACGTAGAACTTCACGTTTTCTGGAAAGAGGGGCTCTCCTGGCTGGCCATACAGACAGTGCCCCGCGGTGAGTACCCATTGCGGGGCGACCAGAGTGCCGCTGCAAAAGGACCCGTAATAGCCATAGGCGGTGGCGTTGCGTGTAAGGGCACCGACCCCCTCCCAGCCTGATTCCTTCTTGCCCCCGACAATTGCCTGCTGGGTGGTCTCGAATTGGCTTTCTGACGATTCCGCTGGCAACTCAGTAGAGCAGGCGAGAAGAGCTAGAGCGAGGAAGGACAACCAGAGGGGCGTTCGGCTCGAAACGGATCGCATGAGCTTCTCCAGGATCAGTGCACGGCGCGCATCCCTGTCACCGCAGGGCGCGTGAAGATTACATTCACGACGATACCAATGCAAGGCATTGGACGGTTGAGCCTTTTGCGCAAACGATGTATGTTACCTTGCAGGCTCAAAGGTGAGGGCATCGATTGGCTCGAAGATTCGGCATTGCAGTGGCCCTTCTGGTCACCGTTTTTCTTTACGGTACGCTGGGGCACTATCTACTGCTCTACCCCACCCAGACGTTCTTGAATTGTGCGTTTCGATCCATCGTCTTGCTTGGCACAATCAATGAGGCCTTCTCCCCGGCCGACCTCGGTGAGCTTTACACTCCGACCTACGTGGCGTTCATGCTTTCCATGGTCGTTTTCGGGATATCGGTCATCCTCTATGCCCTCTCCACAATCACTGCTTTCCTGGTGGAGGGCGACCTGCAGCACCTTTGGAGGTTGCGCAAAATGAACAAGGAAATCCAGGCCATGAACGGCCACTTCATTATCGTTGGTGCGGGGGAGACCGGACATTACATTGCCGAGGAACTCAAAGTCTCCCGCCACAAGCAAGTAATTATCGAAGTGGACCCGGAGCGGGCTGACCGAATGCAGGGGCAGGGATACCTCTGTATGCAGGGCGATGCCTCTGAAGAGGCGGTGCTTGAGCAGGCCGGAATTATGCGGGCAAAGGGGCTTGCCGTGGCGCTCCCCACCGACAAGGACAACCTCTTCGTGACCATTACTGCCCGGCAGATGAATCCGGGTTTGACGATTATTTCCAAGGGAGTTGACGAGACGGTGGAGCAGAAGCTTGCGGCCGCCGGTGCCGATAAGATCGTGCGACCGGCTTTCATCGGTGGCATGCGCATGGCCAGCGAACTGATCAGGCCAATGGCAGTGACTTTCATGGACAAGATGCTGCGCGACCCCGATCAACATACTCGCATCGAGGAGATCATTATCAATGATCACTCTGCTCTGGCTGGTCAGACCATCGCTTCGTCACAGTTCCGGCAGAAAACGGGGCTTCAGGTGGTGGCCATTCGACGACCGGGCGAGTTACTCTTCGATTACAACCCCCGGGCCGACGAGCCGTTACGGCAGGATACTGTCCTGGTGGTGATTGGTCGCACCGACGATGCTGCCAAGGCCCGCTCCATGGCAGGCATGGACTAGGCGGGAATCCCATGACTCTACCGCACTCTTCCTGGCAAGATGAGATCGCCCGTGTGGCGTTGGGCATTCGGCGGCGAGTGCTGCGCCACACCCTGGACAACAGTGGGGGCTATCTGAGTCAGGCCTGCTCTTCGGCGGAGACCCTGGCCACCCTCTATGGGAAGTTGATGCGGTTGGAGCCTTCGGTTGGTGCGGCCGTTCCGCGACCATTTCCCGGCGTCCCCGGCCCGGACAATCCCGAGTACTTCACCGGTGCCGCCTACAACGGTCCCCAACGTCCCGATTTGGATCGCTTCTTCTTCTCTCCGGTGCACTACGCACTGGTCCTTTATGCAGCGCTGATTGAGACGGGACGACTGGGGGAGCAGGGGCTCGACCATTTCAATAAGGATGGCTCAACCGTTGAACTCATCGGTGCCGAGCATTCCCCCGGCCACGAGGTTACTGCGGGATCGTTGGGCCAGTGTTTGAGTCAGGCTGCGGGCATTGCCTGGGCACGGCGGCGGCGCGGTGACGCAGGGCATAACTGGGTCTATATGTCGGATGGTGAGTTTCAAGAGGGCCAGACCTGGGAGGCCTTTGCCGCCATGGAATTCCACAAGATTGACAACCTGACGGTGGTGGTCGATGCCAATGGGCAGCAGTGCGACGGCCCCATGAATGGGGTAGGGGGGGTGGAACCGCTGGCTGACCGACTGCGGTCTTTTGGCGCGGTTCCCGTGGAGGTGGATGGACATGATGTGGAGGCCCTGGTTGCTGCGGCTCTGACAGTACATACCGGCAAGCCACTGGTTCTCATCGCCCGTACCGATCCCTGTCATGGCATTGATGCACTGCGGACCCGGGGCCCCAAACTCCACTACGTTCGCTTCAAAGATGACGAAGAGCGAGCCATCTACCGGAGTATTCTGGAGGGCATGTGATGGTGGATTACGTCACTCGACCACATGCTCGAAACCTCGTCCGCTTTGCCGGGGAACATCCGGAAATGCTGGTTCTTTCCGCCGATCTCACTGCGTCATGTGAGGCCGATGACTTTCGTGTTGCTTACCCCGATCGCTTCCTCTCAATGGAGATGGCCGAGCAGAATATGATGAGCTTTGCCGGGGGCCTGGCGCGAGAAGGACTGCGACCCTATGTCCATACCTTTGCGGTCTTTATCTGCCGTCGACCCTACGACCAGATTGCCATGTCCATTGCCTACCCCAATTTGCCGGTGCGCCTGGTCGGATTCCTGCCGGGCATTACGACTCCCGGTGGAGTGACCCACCAGGCCAACGATGACCTCGCGCTCATGCGTGTGCTGCCCAATATGACAATAATCGAATGTGGTGATGCTACGGAGGTCGAGAGCGCTCTCGATGCCGCCCATCCCATCAGCGGACCGGTCTACATTCGTAACCTGCGGGGGCAGGTACCTCGCCTTTTTCCCGCTGACGAACCGCTGGTGATTGGGCGCAGCCGCCGTCTGACGGAAGGGACCGAACTCCTCCTGATTACCGCGGGGATAACCACGGAAGAAGGGATGCGAGCGGTTGCGGCCTTGCGCCAGCGTGGAGTTGACATCGGGCATCTGCACGTCTCGACGATCAAACCCTTCAACGACCCGGAAGTTGCCAGCTCACTCGCGGCGACGAAGCGGGGCGTGATTGTGCTCGAGAACCACAGCATTATCGGCGGCCTGGGTTCCGCCGTTGCCGAGTGTATGGCTGAGGCCGGTTGTACTGCCCCTCTCATCCGTCTCGGCCTCCAGGACACCTACGCCCATGGGGCCAGTCGGGAGTATCTGATGCGCAAATACGGCCTTGATGCCGTGGCCGCTGTGGGGGCTGCTGAGCGTCTCCTCGGCCACTCCCTCCAGATCGACTCAGATACCCTGGATGCGGCCTCACTGACGCCCGCGTCCGGTGCTCAGGCGGAGGATCTATAGCGATTTGCGCTCTACCACCTTCACCGTGACGTACTCCATTAGTGGGCCTGAGGCAGCGGCGCGGATGTGTGCGGATGGGATTTGCGTGGAACAGACTATTGAGTTTCCGGCGGACCTGGTTTGGCGGGAGGATATTCGGCAGGAGATTGTTGGCCGAGTAGTCCGCTTTGGTGAGTTCGAGCGGGACCGCTACTTGGCGACGGTCCGGTTCAATTCGGCGATTGCTGGTGGCGAGTTGACCCAGTTGCTCAATGTCTTGTTTGGCAATGCAAGCATTCTACCTGGTGTCCGGGTGGAATCCTTTGCTCTGCCGCAAGAGATGTTGGCGCAATACCCGGGGCCCAATTTCGGTCGGGCCGGGCTGCGGCGGCTCTTCTCGGCTCCCCATCGACCACTACTGGCCACCGCCTTGAAGCCAATGGGTCTTTCCAGTAGTGAGTTGGCCGATTTGGCCGGCAAGTTCGCACAGGGTGGAATCGACATTATCAAAGATGATCACGGGCTGGCTGACCAGGGTTTTTCGCCCTTCGCCCGGCGGGTGGAGGCCTGTGCCAAAGCAGTAGCTATGGCTAATGGCGAAACGGGTGGCTTGAGTCGCTACTTCCCCAACATTACCGGACCGGCCGATGTGGTTCTTGAGCGGGCCCGATTCGCCCGAGACTACGGGGCAGGCGGAGTGCTCTTCGCTCCGGGGTTGGCCGGTTTTGATACGATGAGGTTGGTGGCCAAGGAGGTTCCGGAGCTACCCATTATGGCGCATCCGGCGCTACTGGGGAGCTTCGTGGTTTCGCCGGATCATGGCATCTCCCATGCCGCCCTCTTCGGGCATATCCACCGTCTCGCCGGGGCCGATATTGTGGTCTTCCCGAATCATGGCGGACGATTCTCCTTTCGGCCGGAAGACTGTATGGCCATCGCTCATGCCACAGCCGCGCCCATGGGACCCCTTGCCCCCATCCTCCCTGCACCCGCTGGCGGTATGACAATCGCTCGAGTACCGGAAATGGTCGAATCCTACGGTCCCGAGGTCATTCTGCTCATCGGTGGTGACTTACACCGGCAGGGCCCTGACCTCGCCTCCAATTGTCGGGCCTTTCGAGCGCTCCTGGGGGGGTGACGGTTGACGGAGGGCTGGTAAAGGGATCGAGCCCAGATTCCGATCACAGACGCTACGTCAAAGTTAGTTCGGTTCTCTCAAAAACCGCTAGCCGAACAGCCGGTAGCAGTGGCCTCGGGCCTTTCTTCTGCCACGACCTTCAGTGGCACATAGGTTCCAAAGCACTCCTCGTAGAAGGCCAGGGCTTTGCCCTTAATATCCTCTGGAGTCTCCGCCCCGAGCCGCATGGTCATCTCTTCCAGGTAGTCCCAACCCCGGGGTAGATTCTCCTCATCTGCCGCGAAAGCGAGGGGATGGAGGATGGTGCGCGCCGCATAGAAGTTAGCCGTTCCGCCCCTATAGTAAAGATGGCTGATGATGCTAAGCAGGGAGAGCCGCACCGTTTCAGGCGCCTCGATCAACTCGGTGAGTCGGGAGCGAGCCTCCAACTCGACGGAGCGGAGGAAATCAGGGTCGTCATCGGTGATCCGGACACGATCACGAATGCACTCGCCGGCCTCCACCTCGTTACGGATATCGATGACGTGGCGGGCTTCATGGAATGCCACTGACCGGGTGATTCCATGGGCTACGCTCTGCAGGGCCGCGGTGGTTTCGTCATCATCAAGCGCCCGGGAGATTTGGATGAGGTCATCCTTGTCCTGGTCGTAGAGCAGTTTCTCGCCTCGCTTGTTGAGTTCGGTGTTCTCGAGCAGCACTCTAGATGCGAAACTGCGGGGCCAGACGAGGCCGTCCGGTACCTTCAGATCGACTCCGTGCTTCGCTGCAGCTTCCAGGGCCCGCTTGTAAATGCGGGCCCGCTTGGCGACGTTGCCGGCAATGGTCTTCATCGACTCTTCGTCCAGGCTGGCCAAATTGCGGAGCTCCAATTGGACCAGTTCAACCATCACTTTGTAGGCTGGTTTGAGGCGGTCTGGGGCCTGTTTGTCGAAGCGCAACTCGAAGGCGGCATCGGCCCGTTCGAAGCTGGGGAAGATGTAGGACGCGGCGAAATCGGTAGCGGAATCCTGGAGGACATATGCGACCGAGGTGTCGGCGCGGTTGACGTAGCCGTGGGCGGCCCCCTGCGCGGGAAGGGAGTCCCTTCGGCGGACCACCAGCAGATCTACTTTGTCATCCTCGCCGTCGCCGGCCGAGAACTGCAGAGTTCCCAGCACCTCGTAAACCACCACCATCACTCCCATGAGATACTGGTTATTGAGGAGTCCCTCGAAATTGTCCACGTCGAGGTGGAAGCGGGGTTGCAATTTGAGCAGGGAATCGTTCACCAGCGAGACCTGTGCGCGGATGGCATCGGCCGGCTGTTCGTTTTCAAGCAGTGAGATCTGGCTCTGCTTTCCCATGGCCTCGAGGAGAATTCTAAAGGGCTCACTGAGAGTGGCATCGACTTCGGCCACTTCATCTAGGAACTCAGCGACCTTCTCGTTGAACTGCCCCTGCTTCTCGGCCAGCATGTTAGCGTTGACCCGGCTCGACGAACTGATGGTGTCAAACCAGGCCATCTGCACCTCTTCGAAGCGCTCGGTCAGGAGCTTCTCTAAGGGTGAAGCTTCTGGGGGAGCGTATGAGGAGATCCCGGCCGCGAGCCAGCCACCAACTCCCAACGCAATCAGCAGGATTATCGCCACCAGATAGCGCGTCATGCGGGCTCTCTTATGGAGCCGCTCTTCGAGCATATCAAGTTCGGTCTTGTCTTCCGGGGAAAGGGTGTCCAGCGTCATCACAATCCTCACACATTCGATTCTGCTCCATCTTGCGTGGGTGACAGAAGCACGTCAAGTGTCGCCTTACGTCAGCGTCTGAAAGCCTTCTCCTTGCAGCCATCAGCAGCCTCTGGCACCATCGCTTCGTCCCGTCGCCCCCGGATGTGAGGAATCAATGACCGCCCTTGCCGTTCCCGTTGCCCTCCTATTGCTTGCTGCTTCTGCCCTTTCCATGACGCCTCCGGCCGAAGCCCCGCCCCGATCCCTGACCACTACGGAGCGGTTGATGAAAGAGGGACTGGGCAATCAACAGGCCATAGAGTACCTCACGCGTATCGTCGCCATGGGTCCCAGGCTTGGCGGTTCTAAGGAGGCGGCTGAGGCGGTGCAAGTTACGCACAAGATGATGGAGGAGATGGGGCTTCAGAATGTCCATTTGGAGGCGGTGGAGGTGAAGCACTGGGAGCGGGGAGCGGAGTCGGGGCGAATTGTGGGTGGTGCAACCTTGTCGCTAATGGCGCTGGGCGGTAGCGTGGGAACACCGGACGAGGGTATCGAGGCTGAGGTCATTGAGGTTCTCTCCCTCGACGAATGTGACGCTCTCGGGGAGCGGGCCAAGGGTAGGATTCTCCTTTTCAACCGCCCACTCGATCCCACCCATTATGATACTTTCCATGCCTATGGTGGAGCTGCGGACCAGCGGGTCCATGCGGCCTCCAGGGGGGCTGCCGTGGGAGCGGTGGCGGTGCTCGTCCGTTCCATGACCTTGCGGCACGATGACGTACCGCACACGGGGATCATGAAGTATGCTGAGGGCATTCCGAAGATCCCCGCTGCCGCAGTCAGCTTGATCGCGGCCGATGCCCTCCATGAGGCCCTAGGCGATGGCAATCCAGTAAGGGTGAAGATCTCCCTGGGCTGCCGGATGTTGGAGCCAGTTGTTTCGCATAACGTGGTCGGCGACATCACCGGCAGTGAGTTTCCCCACGAAATTGTCCTCATGGGCGGCCACCTCGATTCCTGGGATGCCGGAGACGGTGCCCACGACGATGGGGCAGGATGTGCCCAGTCCCTGGAGGCGCTGCGGCTTATCCAGAGTCTGAAGACGCGGCCCAAACGGACCATCCGAGCGGTCATGTTCATGGACGAAGAATTTGGTGGGACCGGTGGCAAGGCTTACGCCGCCGCTCCCGAGCGGGAGAAGGAGACGCATATCGCGGCCATCGAGTCAGATCGCGGAGGCTTCCTGCCCATGGGTTTCACGGTCAAGGCCGAGCCACCGCAGGTTGAAGCGCTCCAGCCTCTCCTCCCTCTTTTCGCCCCCCTGGGTATGACCTTCATCAAGCAGGGTTATGGCGGAGTAGATATCAATCCACTGGCCGAACAGGGCACCCTTACCATCGGTCTCTACCCCGACTCCCAGCGCTACTTTGATTACCACCACTGTGCCAACGATGTCCTCTCAGAAGTCAACCCCCGCCAACTGGAACTCGGCGCCATTGCCATGGCCAGATTGGCCTGGCAGTTGGCTGAGGATGGGGTCCCTCAGTTGCAGTAGCCACGGTGAGATGAGTAGGAGCTATAGTCGGGGCTGCCGTTGCAGCCATCATCACAGATGGATTTGCGCGAGTCGCGGCCTGACCCGCAGAGACATGCTCTGGCTCGGGGCCCGACCGCGCAACACCGAACGCAACAACCGATCTGATTGACTTTGTACCCCCCGTTCTGCGCTGAGTGTGTCGTTCTGAGC
>CAZFVN010000056.1:0-33364 GCA_964522395.1 uncultured Myxococcales bacterium | reverse complement strand
TCAAAGGGGGCCATGGGCAAGCCGGCAAGACGGGCTATTTCGAAGACCTGGTTGGCGGGCAACCAGTAGCGGTCACCATCGGTTTCGGCGGCAGCCTTAGCGGCCTTCTTCAAGACCGTCCTGATACCGGACATCTCCATGTGGGGCATAGCCGGGTAAGTCTCTTCCTGGATGGCGGTGGCCCGGGCGTGGTGGACATTGGAAGCGGCAATGGATTCCATGAGAATCTCGGGACTGCCAAAGCAGGGGAATCTAACGGCTCGCTTGATGCGTTCCAGCTCTGCGGCCTCTGTCAGGTAGCAGAGGTAGATGGGCTTCCCGGTTTCCGTAGTCAGATCCCGGGCACGCGCGGCCAGACGTTCGGCATCCGGTCCCTCCACGGCCCCCGAAAACACATGGATTACGGCGATGGCATCGTAGTCGTCGCCGCGGGCTCCGATTTCCAACATCTGGGCGTAGGAATCAAACTCGAAGACATCGCCCAGATCGAGGGGATTGGAGGCTCGAATGACGTGGGCTCGCCCCGCCTTGGAAGCCAGCTCACCGATGGCCGGGGGTATTTGGGGTAGGGTGAAACCGTTGCGCTCCGCGTAGTCGGCGGCAATTACTGCGTGGCCCCCGGAGCGGGAGAGGACGAGGAGTCGCTTGCCGGTCACCGGTGGCAGCGTCAGCCCCATGACAACGTGCACCATGGAGGCCATGTCGTGAAAGCGGAGGGCCCCGGCCTGACGGATGGCCGCTTCCACCAGCCGGTCGTCAGTAGAGAGCGACGCGGTGTGCGAGCGGGCCGCCATTGCTCCGGCCTTCGAGACGTTTGCCTTCTGGACCAGAATGCGGCCCGGGAATCGGCGCATAGCTTCAAAGAAGAGGCGCCCGCGCCGCACGTCCTCAAGATAGAGGCAGACAACATCACTGCTTCGCTGTTCGCCAATGTAGTTGAGGTAGTCGCACTCATCGAGACTCAGCTTGTTGCCCATGGAGACGAATTTGTCGAGCCCGACACCTTCACTCCCCAAAGCATAGAGATAGACGATGCCCACCCCCCCGCTTTGTGCCAGCAGGCTGACACGCCCGGGGCCGGGAAGACGGGGCATGGACATGAAGGGCAGCACCAATCCGTTGGCGCGGTTCAGCGCGCCCAGGCCGTTGGGCCCCACGAAGCGGATGCCCCAACGATTTGCCCGGGCGACGAGGTCGTCTTCCAGTTGCTGTCGCTCATCCCCCAACTCCGAGAACCCACCACTCTCAATGACCAGCCAACGAATGCCCTTGGCACCGCAGGAATCGACGAGGTCTGGGAGCATTTCTGCGGGCGTCAGGAAGACCGCGAGGTCAATGCCGTCGGGCAATTCATCGAAGGAGGTGACGATGTTCTGTCCCGCTAGATTGCCCGGTTTACGGCCCATCAAGTACATGCGGCCGGGGTACTCCCAGCGGATCAGATTGTGGACAATATTGCGGCCCATGTTGCGGGGCGAAGGGGAGACGCCGACGATGAGCACCGACTCCGGCATGAAGAGCTTGTCCATGGTGACCACTCCTTGTGGTTTGCTACTTCTTGACTGCGTCGAAGGGCAAAATGAAGGTAGCCTCAGACTCACCACCGAGCATGAAATCCCCTTCGAGATTGCCAGTTAGGGCATCGACGGTGAGGTCGTTGTCGTCGTCCTTTGATGTCAGGATGCCCGTAGCGGCGAGGTGCTGCTCCGCGGTGAAAGCGGCCAGCTCGCCGTAGAACTGGGCGGCCATTCCTGCTACCGCGGCCTCGCAGCTCTCGACCAATTGGGTTTCCGCCTTGTTGATACAAGCGATGGTCTGGGCAGACACCTGGGCAAGCAAGGCATTGCAGATGAAGATCGTCTCGAAGAGCTCTACCAGTTCGTTGGAGAGCCCCCGCTTCTTGAGCACGATGTTGTTGAAGGCGAATAGAACCAGTTTCCCGGGCGCGATTGGGAGATCGAAAGGTTGGACTTCAAGCTCCGTGAACCCTGTGGACACTACGTCAAATACTTCCTGGCCAATATCGATGTGGACATCGCCTAGGCCAAAGGTCTCCGACGCGAAGAGGAGCCAGCTTTCGCAATCTGCTTCGCCGCAGTCGACGGGACCTGCAAACTCCATGGATTCAACTGTCCAGGTGGCCGTCCAGGTCTGACTTTGCGGACTCTCCTCCACCATCAGCTTGCCCTTGAAGAGAACATTGCCGGCGAGGGTCGAGAGCCAGTCTTCGGTGTTGGTGGCCAGCCAATTAGCGTCGGCAGTATCGAGTTTTTCGAGGCCGGCATCGATGCTCGCCTGAATATCCTCGGCAGCATCCATGTCGCCACAATCGGGGAGGCCGTCGGGGAAGAAGATTAAGATATCGTCGAGTACCTTCTGGCCGATGGTCTGACCGGATTCCGCAATTATTTGCTCAATGACGGAGCCGGCATCAATCCACTGTGCAGCCATTAGATCCTTGGCCGCGACCTGGACCGAGAGGTCATAGCCACCCGCCGGATTCATGGCGAGGGATTCGATGGTCACATCGACTTCGGTAGTCTTGTCGGGCATTACACTGACACCCTCCATACAGCCCCCGCCAACGGGAACGCCGTCGGGGTTATATGCCACGCCAAAAACAACGTAGGCGGCCTTGGCCTGGATCTGGGTCAATTCTACGGTGTCTTCACCCGGGGGAAGCTCCACGCCCTGACTTCCGGGCTTGGTGTAGTCCACCGCTCCACAAAGTGGGATCTTGGTATCGGCATGGGCCACGATAGTGACCTGGTCCCAGGTGGCGGAAAGCTCTTCTGACAGTGCGTAGGTAATCAGGAAGCTGCCCTGCTCCGGGGCAACCGTCGAGAGGATCACGCTTTGCTCATCGGCACAGGGGTTGGAGGCCTTGACCGTGTATTCCACATCAAGCTTGGTACCGGTGGAGAAACTCACGGCTGCGACACCAAGTTCACTGGTCAGTGCAGTCGTTTCCAGCAACTCGGCATCGCCGTCTCCGGTCAGGGAGAAGGTGACCTCGGCCCCTTCCACAGTCTCACCCATTACGTTATCGAATATGCGGGCTTGGAGGAGCATGGTTTCGCCCGTTTCAATGGTCATGCCATCCTCAATGCCAAAGAACTCCATGACCCAACTGGAGGATGGACACTGCGGCGGAATGTCCTCTGGCTCCCGGAGCTCCATGGATGAACTGTCGACCTTGCCATCGCCACTCGCAACGTCCGCCGGAGACGCGTCACCCTTCCCATCTCCACCGCCACAACCGACCAGGGCGGCCAGTACCAGACCCAACACCACTCTTCCCAGACAGCTCTTCATCGACTCCTCCTCAAACTCCTTGTTGCGTCGCCTGATTGTACTCATGGGTCAGCATGTGTAAAGCACCGGGAGATAGTTGCCTCCAAAGGTCTACCAGCATACAATGCCTGGGTTCGAAGTGATGCCACGGGAGAACCGTATGCGAGTCCTGTCTGTCACCCTGCTGGTCGTTGTGTCCCTAGCATCTGCCTGCAGCGACGAATCCACCGAATGCGACGGGATTCTGGTGGGCAATCAGTGCCACGAATGCCCCGGCAAGATGGTTAATGGTGTGTGTGTCACCGGAGGCACCGATGCCTTTGCGCCGGAATGTACCATCGACGAAGAGTGCCTCCCGGTGGCGGTTTGCCTGGCAGGGGTTTGTGGCCAGGAGTGCACCAAGAATGAGGACTGTCCGGGCATCCTGGAGTGCGAGGTCTATCGCTGCGTAGTAGAGGGGGGAGCGAAGGACGTGGTGACCAAGGACACGGCGGGCCTGGTTTCCTGTGACAAGCATGTCGATTGCGATCCCTATGACATGGCTTGCATTGACGGATTTTGCGATCGTGAGTGCACTAAGGATTGGCAGTGCGAGGGGAGCGGGGCCACTTGCGTGGGGTACATGTGCAGCGGTGACCCCATATTGGACGTGGGGGAGACGGCAGACACCGTCGAACCGAAGGATGCGACGGACCCGACGGATACCGGACTACCGCCGAACTGCGACCCGACGGATGGTCCGTACGGGGCGGCGTGCCACTGCAAACAGGAGTGTACGAGCGCGCTTTGCATTGAGAACAAGATCCTGAACTCAGCCATCTGCACTCAGTACTGTCAAAAGGATGCCCAGTGCCCGGGCCCGGAGGTTTGCGTGGGGGTGGGAGAGACCTCGGTTTGCTTTCTCAACGACTCGGGGCAAGAGACCTCCTGCGACCCCGACCTGGCTTTCTGCTACAAGGGCATCTTTCTGACCAATAAGGTGGGCAAATGTGCCTGTACGACGCCTTGCAACAAGGCCGCGGAATGCCCCGAAGGGTTTGGCTGTCACGCCATTGGGGCCGATAAGGTCTGCGTCTCCACCGGTGAAGTCTGCTCCAGCGAATATAATCCATGTTTCGGCGAATGCGCCGGAAACCTCGATGTTGGCGTGGGCTTCTGTACCAATTTGTGCATCGTTTCTACTGATTGTCCTAACGGCTGGACCTGTCAGGCCATTGGCCAGGGGCTGAGTGTTTGCGCCAGCCCCTTCTAGATTTCGGCACTGTCTCAATCCATCGTCCACCGATGTATTTGCCAATTTTTTTGCCGGCGATCATTTTGCCTCTATACTCGTTCTAGCGGCACTAAGAGGAGGCATAGAATGCAGACGGCTGGCGTTATTCCGGAGATGGGGCACTTCGTAGTAAAGGAACGATTCGGCGACGATATCGAGTTGCACGGGATGGGTTCAAACCTCTCCCTGCAAGGTCTGGATATTGACACTCCGGGGGAGTTGCTGGCTGGCGAAAGATATGTCTGGTTGGAGTTCTCCCCGGACGAAACCGAGGATCGGGTCACGGCCCTAGGCGAAATCACCGAGCGCCACTCCTTTGGCGTCCGCGTTGAATTCAAGCATCTCTTCCCGGATCACCGGCGCAAGTTGGCGATTATGCTGGACGAAGACGTCCTCAACTAGGCGCCCCCGTCGATCCCGCATCCCGCGCATATGGGGTACCCGCGGCAAAACTTTGATCCTTCCTGAGTAACCCTGTAAGATACTCTCCATCGGTTTCATGCTCGCGGCCGTGAAGGGCTGCGGCGGAGGTGAAGGATGCGAGGCATCTGGTGGGGAAAGAAACTGCTCATACTCATGTTGGGATCGCTCTGGCTTTGCACCTGCTCGGGTGGCTCGTCACCGTCTGCCATTGCGGTGGGCGACGAGTGTGACAGCTTCGGCGCCATTGTCTGTGGCAAGTCCGACGGCACTGACGCGATACTCAAGTGTATCTGGGGCGAAGATGAGGTGCTTACCTGGCAGAAACATAAACTCTGTGCGTTTGGCTGCGATGGTGCCGCATGCACTCTTCCGGATGTCACCGACGACCAGCGCGATAAGCCCACGGATGTAGGGACCGAGATACCTCTGATATTCGACACCGATGTGCCCCGCTTCGAGGCGTTGCCCTTTGATGAAAGCGGGTGCGGTGTTTACCTGACTCCTTGCGAGGAGGACACGGAATGTTGCGACCCGGGCCTTTGCATCCAGGGCCCTGACGGCAGCGTTTGCACCAAAACTTGTTACGAAGATTGCGCCGATGGTTGGTCTTGTGAGCAGATCTGGCAAGGGGCGGATGTCGTCTTCATTTGCGTTCCCAACCACCTCGATACGCTCTGTCAGCCCTGTTACAAGGATACCGACTGCAACATCGTCCATGACTTCTGTCTTCCCATCGGCGCCAACGAGGCGCTGATGTGCTCGCGAGACTGCACAGATGAAATGTGCCCACCCGATTACGAATGCGCCGAAGTAGAGGGATCAAATGGGGCCCCCTCCATGCAATGTCTCCCCAAATCGGGTGCCTGCGAGTGTCTTGGAATGGTCCCAGAAGAGTATGAGTCAGACATCGCCAACTGTGGCCAGTGCGGGTACGTATGTGCTTACGACAACGCCATTGCCATTTGCGATGCGGGCGACTGCATCATGGGTGAATGCGACGAAGGCTGGGCCGACTTGAACGGGAAGGACGACGACGGCTGCGAATATGAGTGCATCGACGACGGATTGCCCGACAAGCCGGACATGGATGGCTTTGACAGCAACTGTGACGGTATTGACGGTGAACTTGAAGAGGCCATTTTTGTGACCCCGACGGGCATGGACATCGGCAATCAGACGGGCAACACCGAGCACCCGGTAAAGACCATCGCCAAAGGCCTCTCTCTGGCCTCGGCGAAGGAGCCGAAGTGGGATGTCTACGTGGCCCAGGGACTATACGAGGAGCAGATTGCGGTGGTTCCCGGGGTAAGCCTCTATGGGGGCTTCAACCCGGAATTGGAGTGGGACCACAATCCTGTGCTTTACAAGTCGACGATTACCTGGGCGGCACCGGGACCGGGGGGAGTAGTTGCTCTCTTCGCCCACGACATCCAGGAAGAGACGGTTATTGAGGGCTTCTATATCGAAGCGGGCAACAACGACTCGGCGGGCGGCTCATCAATGGCGGTCCACATCAAGGGCAGCAGTGACAAGCTGCGCTTTTCGCACAACCGCGTTCAGGCCGGCAACGGCGCCAACGGGACCCCGGGGAACGATGGCACCGACGGACAAAACGGTGAGGATGGGGGCGAGGGTAATTCCGGTTGCGAGTATGGCGGCAACTGGTGCGCGGTGGCTTGCAGCAGTTGTAGCCATCCGCCGGCCGGTAAGGGTGGCAAGGGTCACTGCGGTAACGGTGGCGGAACCGGCGGCCAGGGCGGTAAAAACACAAGCTCCGGGTCTGGAGGTGCCGCTTCTGAAAGCGGTGCCCCGGGCGGTGGAGGCGGCGGCAAGGGAAGTGACGGTGGCCCCGGCGGCGACGGCGTAATTGGAGGCACTGGAGCGGAAGGTACCGGGGGCGACGGCCTTGGTACGGTAAACGAATCGGGCTTCTTCGTGCCCACCTCCGGCGGCATGGGTGGCGCCGGCACCTCTGGAACTGGTGGCGGTGGCGGCGGGGGTGGCGGCGGCGATGACGACGGCCTGTGCTACTGCTACACGTACGGTGCCAGTGGCGGCGGCGGTGGTGGCGGCGGCTGTCCTGGAACTCCGGGGACAGGCGGTGGCGGGGCCGGCGGTTCGTATGCGGTCTTCGCACTGAATACGACGGCCGTAATCGTGGAGAATGAAATTGTCTACCGCTTTGGCGGCTATGGTGGCGTAGGCGGCCTGGGCGGCAAGGGTGGCAACGCCGGCTACGGTGGCTCCGGCGGCCCGGGGGGTCAAGACGACGACGAAGGTGGCGGCGGCAAGGGCGGCAACGGTGGCGCAGGTGGCGGTGCGGGCGGCGGTGGCGGCGGCTCTGGCGGTGCGGCATTTGGTATATTCTGGTGGGGAGAAGTAAACCCGACTTGTAATAACAACGATTTTGAGAATCAGGGCGGCGGCGGCCTCGGCGGCCTCGGCGGCCACCCCTCGGAAGCTTCTAATGGTCAGGACGGCGAGCAGGGCCACGTCTACAATCCCACGGCCGCCTGCGGGCAGTTGTAAGCCCTCTCACTCACTCATCACCTTCCAGATAATTACCAACTCAGCAACTGACAATGTTTCCAGGCGAACTCGAGGGTCATGACCCAATCCCGTGAGGACCTTCGCAATCTCTTCTGAACTGTGGTGCGAGGCGCGGGAGAGGCCATTGGTCGCGGTCTTCCGTCGATAGCGGAATGCGGCCCCCATCAGGTCGAGGAACTTGAGACGCTCAGCCCCGACCAGCAGTGGCTCGCTCAACGGCTCAAAACTGACCAGCGCGGAGTCGACTTTGGGCTTGGGAAAGAAGGCCCCTGCAGGAACCTTGCGAATCTGGGTGGTGCGGTGGGTCACCTTGGCCACCAACGTCGGCATCCCGTAGGCTCGAGTGCCGGGCTCTGCGCAGAGCCGCTGGGCAACCTCGAGTTGGAACATGAAGACGAGCCGCGGCCAGTAGTCGTGATGTTCCAGGGCCCGAGATAGAATTGGCATGGCCACATTGTAGGGCAGATTTCCCACCAGCGTCCGGCCCGCGAAGGGGGCCAGCTCTACTTCCAAGAAGTCCCCCTCCTGGACCCGCAGCGCTGCTTCTAGAAAGCGCCCGGGCAAGCGCGCCGCCAGGTTGCGGTCCTTCTCAATGGCGACGACTTCGGCCCCTGCGGCAACGAGGGCACGGGTCAGGAATCCTTTGCCTGGCCCAATCTCCAGCACTTCAGTTCCAGCACCTATCCTGGCACATCTGACTACCGCCTTTGAAGTCGCCTTATCCGTCAAAAAATTCTGGCCGAGGGATTTTCGTGGGGCGGTCATGGGCGGCTCTCCACTCAGACCAACTGGCCGCTGGCGAAGGGCTCAACCGTAAGTTTCTCAGCCTTGCCCAGGGGGGCATTGAAGCGGCCGGCACCGGCGATCATGGCGGCATTGTCAGTGCAGAGAATCGGCCGCGTCAAGTGACCACGTAAGCCAGCTTGCCCGGCACGCTCCACCAACTGCGAGCGAAGCCTGCTGTTGGCAGCCACACCACCGGAGATCACAACATCTCTGATGCCCTTCATCTGAGCCGCAACGAAGGTCTTACGGAGGAGCACGTCGACCACTGCTTCCTGGAAAGATGCGGCGATATCGGCCAGTGGGACGTCCAGCCCCGATTGCACCAGATTATCATGGTGCAACTTCACCGCGGTCTTGAGCCCGGAGAAACTGAAATCGATGTTCTCCTTGCCCTTCAAAGGGCGGGGAAAAGCAATGGACGAGGCATCTCCCTCGCCGGCCAACCGGTCGATTTCCACGCCCCCCGGGTAGGGTAGCCCAAGCACCCGAGCAACCTTGTCAAAAGCCTCGCCCGCGGCATCGTCGAGGGTGACACCCAGCACCTCGTAGAGACCCGGCTCTCGAACCAGATAGAGGCTGGTGTGACCGCCGGAAACTGCCAGGGCGACATAGGGGAAGGAGAGGGGGCCGTGGGGATGCTCCCCGCCATCGTCGAGCAGAATTGCTGTGATGTGACCTTCCACGTGATGCACCGCCACCAATTCCGCTCCAGTCTGCATGGAGAGGCCCTTGGCAAACTGCAATCCGACCATCAATGCACCGACGAGCCCGGGTCCCCGGGTGGCAGCGATGCGCCCGACGTCAGACAACTCGACGCCGGCATCTGTCAAAGCCTGTCGGGCAACTGTGGAAACGGCCATCAAGTGGTTGCGGGAGGCGAGCTCGGGGATAACTCCACCATAGCGAGCGTGGAGCGGGATTTGTGAGGAGATGACATTGGAGAGGATCTGGCCTTCCGCCGTAATCACCGCTGCCGCGGTTTCATCACAGGAGGATTCCAGACCGAGAAGGTAATCACTCATCTTAGAGGAACTTCTCTACGCGATAGCGGGCTCTCAGTTTATCGTACAGGCGGCGGTCATTGCGCTGGTCGCGCTGCTCTTCCAGCACGTCCCGGATGTTCTCCCGCTCAGCCGCAAAGGCACCGGCGGCATCGTTCTTGACTGCGGTGACGGTGATCAACTGAACTCCCATCTTCACTCGGATGGGCCCTTTGAACTCGCCGACCTTCATGGCAAGAGCCGGGCCGAAGACTTCCTCGGGGCGTCGCCGATCCGTGGCCCAGCCCATGTCGCCGCGGCGCTGTGCGTACGGTCCCTCGGAGTACTGATCGACGGCCTCTTCAAAGGGGAGTCCGGCCTTGATCTCTTCTTCGATCTTCTGCAATCTCGCTTCGGCCTTGCGCCACAGGGACTCGTGGGCCGCTTCGTCAACCTTCAAAAGAATCCGGGAGACTCGGACCTTGTGCCCTCGACCGGGATTTGCCTGGAACCCTTTGTAATGCTCCCGGATCTGCTCTTCAGTAATAGCCTCGGTAAAAAACTCATCTCGCAGTCGTGCCCTCAGCAAGTTACTGGCCAGGGCCTCTCGATGGGACTCCTCGCTGAATCCGTTACGCGTGAGGAAGGCCTGATAGCCACTCTCTCCGCCAAGGACTTTGACAACGGAGAGCCAGTGCGTTTCAAGCTCCTCTTCCGTCAACTCAATCCCCTCGTCGGTGGCAGCCAACTCCACGAGGCGCCGATGGATTAGCGATTTGAGTGCGCTACGCTCCGCATTGCGCATTTGCACCTTGTTGAGGTTGCCCGAAGGGGTCAGGCGCGCTAGTTCGGCCTCGAATTCGGCCGTCGTCACCTCGAGGTCTCCGACCGAGGCGACAATATTCTCGTTACGCTCGGGGGCCTTTTCCGAAGATTCTTCGGCGCGACGCACTGGTCGAATGCGATCGCCAGCTTTCTTCTTTTTGCACGCGGGGAGCGCCATCACGAGCAGCAGCAACCCAGCCAGCAGCAACCGACCTGACAACGGTGAAATGCCAAGTTTCATAGTGCCCTCCTACTCCTCGCGACCTATTAGCATCGCCGAAGCCAAAAGTCAAAACGGGCCGGTGAGATGCGTGCAAAAAAGAGCGCTTTGCCCCTACCAAAAAACTCTTCATTTGTTATCTTAGCGTATGCTATAAAGTTCAGGTTGTGGCCATGCGCGTGTGCGTGACTCTGCGTACGGTGGCCGGGCGGAAGGGCCCGGTCACGGCTCGTGGCACCACCACCAGCAAACGGAAGAGGGGATTTGATGGGACTTGAAGAACTCAGGGATGCGCTGGAGCAAAATCCGAATGACACCAGGAGCTTCCAGACATATCTCGAACCGGTACTGCGTGAAGGTACGCTTGACGATTTTGATGCCTTCCTCGAAACGGTGCGTGATGCGGTGCAGGATAATGAATCGCTGGCCAACTTGCTGCGCGCGGCCGATTTCAAGGCAAAGTCCGTAGGCGGCGACGTTGCGGTGCACGTTACCTACCGCATTGGCAGTGCCTTCCGGGAGCGGCTGGGGAATGACGACATGGCGGAAATGTACTTCCGCCGTTTGCCGGCTGACTCCGAGTACGCCATCGGTCTCCAGGACTTCTACGTCGAGTTTTACATCGGCAAAGAGAATTGGCGAAAGCTCGAGCAACTCTTCCAGAAGCAGGCCGAGTTGGCCGGGGACGAGAACCCCGGCCAGGAAGCCAAGCGCCGGACGGCCAGGCTGGCCCGGGAAAGGGGCAACCAGGACCGCGCCCTCGCATATTGGCAGAGCCTGCGGAAAGAATTGCCGGGCGATTCCGAAGTCCAGACGAACCTCATCGAGCTTTATGAGGCGACGGACAAGTGGCACCAGGTCGCCGACATTTTACGCAGCCGGGCCGACTCCCTTCCGGCCGACGACGTCGACGAGAAGGTAGCGATCTACAATCGGTTGATCCCCCTCTATACCGACAAGTTGAACATGGAAGCTAAGGTGGCCTCCACCTATCAGGCCATCCTCGCACTACAGCCCAGCAACGAAGCCGCGTTCAACGCACTGTGCGAGCACTACCGCTCAACCAATCGATTCCCCGACCTGGTGAAGGTCCTGAAAGCCAGCATCGCCGCGGCCGAAGAGCCGCAGCGTCGCTACGACCTCCATTTTGAGATCGCCGTGATCATGGAGGAGAACTTCTCCAACGCCACCGAGGCGATGAAGAATTACGAGGCGATGTTGGAGATCGCCCCGGAAGACCTTTCGGTGGTCCGTAAGCTGAAAGAGCTGTACGAGCAACGCCGTGATTGGAACAGCTACGTGGACGTCGCCCGACGAGAGCTGGGGTTCCTGGAAGGAGAAGAGCGCATTGAGCAACTCCGCAAGCTCGCCCAACTGGCGTTCGAAAACGTGCGAGACCCCGCAGCCGGAATTGGCCTGTGGAAGGAAGTGCGGGCAATCGAGCCACATGACGGCGCGGCCTTCGATGCGTTGATGCAGCTTTACGAGCGCAGCAAGCAGTTTGAAGGTGTCGCCGAACTACTCGAAGAGCGCATGGAGCAGGTGGATGATGTCGAGCGTGCCCCCCTCCTGGAGAGATTGGCAACAATCTATGCCGCACGAATTGGCGACATGGACCTCGCCGCCCAAACCTGGGGTCGGCTCCTGGAATTGGATAATGAAAACCACCGGGCCAAAGCTGAACTGAAGAAGATTCTGGTGCGCTCCAAGGATCTTGAGGCCCTCGATAGCTTCTTCCGAACCTACGGCAAGCTGAACGAATATCAGCGGGCCCTCGACTTGATGGCCAAGGACGAAGAGGAGGCTGTGCTCAAAGCCCAGGTCCTCTTCCGTCTGGCGGCGCTCTATATCGAGGGAGGCGGACGGGAAAGCAAAGCTCGTACGGCCCTCGAGAATGTCCTTGCCGTCGACCCCCAGAACGTCGACGCTGCCGAGCAACTCGTGACACTCTACGGCTCACTGGAGCAGTGGGAAGAGCTCGTCCAGGTGCAGGACCTCTTACTCGTCGAGAAAGCGGACATGAGCGCGGAGGAGCGCCTCGACCTGCTCCTCTCCAAAGCCCAGACGCACGAGGTGAAACTGCGGGAAACCGAAGAAGCGTTCTTCACCTACGTCTCCGCCTATCAGATCGATTGGACCCGCCTCGATGTATATGGCGAAATGGAACGACTGGCTGAGGCATCCAGCAATTGGGAGACCTTTATCTCAGTGCTGGAGCAAGCGTTCGAGATGATGCACGATGAGGCCGATCAAGTTCCCTACCTCCATCGCATCGCCGAAATCTGGGAAATGCACCTTGAGGATCTCGATAGCGCAGCAAATTACTACCATCGCGTTCTGGCCATCAACTCAGGCCATCAGGCGGCTCTTGGCTCGCTGACCGGGCTCTACGAAAAGATGGGCAATTATGCAGAACTGCGCGCCATTCTCGAGCAACGGCTCGACATCGAGCGGGAAGCAGAGCAGCGGCGTGCCCTGCTGATCCAGCTCGGCTCTGTCTGTCTGGAGAAGGTCAACGATCCCGAGGGGGCCGTAAACGCACTCCAGACCTTGCTCAATGAGTTCCCGGACTACGCCGTTGCCTATGACCACCTCTCCGCAGTCCTGCTGAGCGAAGGTCGCCACGACGACCTGCTGCAGTTGCAAGAGACGCGGCTCACGGCACTGGACCTCGAAGCCGCCGATTTTGCCGATACACTGGTGGACATCGCCGAGCTCTACTACTCGATTCACGACGACATTCCCGTTACCGTCGAGCGCACCATCGAAGCACTGCGTATGGTTGCAGACCATCCCCGAGCAGTTTCGTTGCTCGAAGAGCTGATTAGCGTCGAAGATGTGCAACAGCGCATTGCCCTGGCCCTGGAACCGGTCTATCTGGAAAGAGAAGCTCTCTTCCGGCTGGCCGACATCCTGGAAATCCAGTTGCGTTGGGCACAACACGACGAGAAGGAGGGTTTGCTCCGACGCCTGCTCGACATCTATACGACCCTGGAGAATGCTGCTTCAGCCTCTACTACGGTGCAGCGCCTGCTTAACCTCGTTCCTGAAGATGCCCAACTCAAGGAGCGTCTCGAGATACTCGCCGAAGAGCTTGACGATTGGTATCCGGTAGTGGCCCTCTATGGTGAGTTGGTTGCCAATATCGCCAACGAAAGTTACCGCCACGAAGTTATGCGCGCCGCAGCAGGAATCTACCATCTGCGAATTGGCGATGCCGAACTGGCCAAACAACTCTACGGAGCGGTTCTGGAGGAGCGTCCCGATGACGGGCCCAGCCTCGCCGCCCTGCAGGGAATCGCGTTTGAAGAAGAGGACTGGCAGGGATTGCTCGCCATCTACGAGGCTCGCAAGGAAATGGAGCACGATGCCGAGGGTCGCATCTCGGTCATGTTTGACATCGCAATGCTCTGCAAGGATCACCTTGAAGACCTGGAAAGGGCTTCGTCGACAGTGGAAGAGATCATTGATCTCGACCCTGCCAACGTGGAGGCGCTGCGGCTCCTCGACGTTCTCTACACGCAACGGGAACGGTGGGACGACCTCCTGCGGGCCCTCGACCAGACCTGCTCATTGACCACGGAAACGGAAGTTCAGGTTGAACTGTTGTTACGTATGGCGGAACTTTACGAACGTCGCCTGGATGATCTGCCCGGCATGGTTTCCCGCCTGGAACACGTCCTGCAACTCGATGACCGCAATACCGGGGCTGTCGAGATGCTTGAGCGCAACATCCAAGGGGAGATTGCGCTCCCGGCCATCGATCTGCTTGATGCATACATGCGCCGTGTGGAAGCATGGGACCGGCTCATCGACCTCCTCTATCTGCGCAAGAGCTTCGTCGATGACTCAGTCGAGCAGCTCGCCCTCCAAAAAGAGATCAGCCGACTCTACGAAGAAGAACTTGGCAACCTCCAGTCGGCCTTCGAAAACTACCGCATCGCACTTGCCCTCTCCCCGGAAGACGAGGACGTTCTCACTGCACTCCTGCTGCTCTCCGAGAATCTCGGCAACTTCGAGGAGCTCTTCCTGATTCTCGATGAAGAGTCCAAGGAAATGGATGAGATCCCGCAGCAGGTCCAGATGTGGCGCATCCAGGCCACCATGGCCCGGGACAAGCTGGACGACACCACCACCGCCATCGACTACTTCCGCAAGGTGATGGCGCGTGATGAGGAGGACGTTGAAACCATCACTGCCCTGGCATCACTCTATCGGGATGCTGAACGGTGGGAGCCACTGGTGGAAGTCCTCGAACGCAACGCCGAACTGGTTGGGGACATCGACGAAAAGAAGATGCTCTTCCTCGAAATGGGTTCCATTTACTTCGGCTCCCTCGATAATCCCGAAAAGGCGATTGTCGCCTATGAAGAGATTCTCTCCCTCGACCCCAACGATATTACCGCGCTCAACAGTCTCGACAATCTCTACGAGATGACGCAGCGCTGGGACGAGTATGAACAGGTCTTGCAGGGGCGAGCTCGCATTGTGGACGACAGTGACGAGCAGCGCTTCCTGTTGCTCCGCCGAGCCGAAGTGTTGGAAACTCACCTCGACCGCCTCGACGAGGCCAACGAGGTGCTCGGCGAGCTCTATAACCGTGACAGCTACGACATGGAAGTGGTGGGCCGCCTTGAAAGGGTCCACGAAAAACGGGAAGACTGGTTCTCCCTCCTCGAAGTCTTGCGCCACAAACTGACTCTCCTCGAGGAAGAAGAACACTACCCCGTACAGATGAAGATCGCTGCCACCCATGCCAACCAGATGTTGGACATCCATCAGGCAGTGGAAACCTACCGCGCCGTCATCGAGCAGTTCCCACAGCAGGAAGGGCCCATTGATGAGTTGGAAGCTCTGGTGCTGGCCGGGGAAGAGAAGGACCAGCCCTTTGCCCTGCTCAAGCCCCTGCTGGAAGAGCGCAGCCAATGGGAACGCCTCCTCGTTTGCATGGAGGCATACAAAGGGGCCATGGATGACCCCGGCAGGAAGCTCGACCTGGTGGTGGAAATGTCATCCGTTGCCGAGGACCGGCTGGAAGATCTGGAACGCTCTTTCTATCTGGCAGCAGAAGCAGTGCAAACCGCGCCTCATCGCACTGACGTGATCGACCGATTTGAGCAGATTGGACAGCGAGCCGGCCTCCTTGAACAAGTTGCCGCAGTTTACGCAGCTACCGCGGAGGAGGCCGAGAGCACCGAAGACGCAATGAACCTCATGCGGCGCAAAGCCGAGTTGTTGAAGAATGAACTCGCAGATTACGAGCGGGCCGTCGAAGAATACGAAAAGCTCCGCGAGTTCGAGCCGGACCGTTTCGTACTGGAGGCTCTGGACGAACTCTACTCCGCCCTCGAACGGTGGGATAAACTGGCCGAGGTCCTGAGGGACGAAATAGACCTCGCCTCGGACATCGAAGAGAAACTGCTCTACTACTACCGTTTGGCTGATTCTGTCGAAGAAAACCTCGACGATGCTGCTCAGGCGATGGAAGTTCTCAAGGAAGCCTATCTCCTTAACACCGACAAGGTGGAGACGCTACTCCGGTTGCGCCGCCTCTTTGATGATAAGGTGGGGGACCCTGAAGCAGCCGACCTCCTGGAAACCTACTACGCATCCCACGAAGATTATGAAGAAGTGGCAGCCATTCTCAAGCGACGATTCGAACTCGCCGAAGGTCGGGACGACCGACTCGAGAATGCCCAGAAACTCGTCAACGTCCTCCTCTCACGACTTGAGGACAAATCCCGCGCCATCGTCTACTGCGGTGAGGCACTGGTCATCGACCCAGAAGATTTTGCCTCCCTTGACCAGCTACTACGCCTCAAGGATGACACCGGCATGCTGGCTGAGACGGTGGAATATCTGCAGCGGGCACGTCGGGCTGCCGATGACGTGGAAGCTTACCGGAACCTCGGCATGCACGCCGGTGGAATGTTGCGGGAACTTGAGCGACATGAAGATGCCGAGCAGTGCTTCCGGGAGCTCCTTGAAAAGGACGAAGAGTTCATCGCCGCGTGGCAGGCACTCGATGCACTCTATGAAGAGCAGGATCGGGTTGACGACCACGAACGGACTCTGGTTCACCTCATCTCTTTGCAGGAATACGAAGATGATCGCATTCCCCTCTTGCTCAAGTTGGGTCGCCTCCGACGGGACCGCATGGAGCAGGGCGACGGGGCGATTGAGGCGTTCCAGCAGATTGTGGACATTGATGAACGCAATGAAGAAGCGCTCAACTCCCTTGCCTCTCTCTACGAGGACCGTGGCCAATGGCAGGAACTGACGGCCATCCTCGAGAATATGGCAGAGCTGACCGGGGAGCCAGAAGAGCGAGTGTCGCTCCTCTCCCGCCTCGCAGACATTAATGAAGAGAAGCTGGGGAATGTTGACGCTGCCGTGCAGAACTGGCAGGACGTCCTCGATTGGTCCCCCAACGCACCGCATGTCCTGGCCAACCTGCAACGCCTCTTCAGGCAGCAGGGTGAATGGCAGTCCTTCGTGGAAATGGCAGAGCGGGAAACCAATCTTGGGGATACCGAAGGCGACCGCAAGGTGGAACTCTGGCGACAAATCGCGACCGCCGCCTATGAGCAGTTGGAGGACTCCCTCCTCGCCCAGCAAAACTGGGACCGAGTTGTGGAGACCCTCCCCGGCGACGAAGATGCCGTTATCGCTTTGCGAGGTCTCTACCGACTCAACGAAGATTTCATGAAGCTCGCCGCGCTCCTTGAGCGCCTCGCTACCGACGAAGCGCAGCCGGAAGCAGAGCGGCTGCAATGCTGGGTAGAATTGGGCCAGGTGAAGATGGATGAAACCATGGACATCGATGGGGCCATCCTCTCCTGGACCGAGGTCCTCAACCTTGAGGCCGGCAACCTGGCTGCCTACGACGCCCTGGAGCGCCTCTACATGGAGAGTGCCCGCTTCTACGAAGCTGCACAGCTCCTCCTCGAGAAGCTTGAGCTGGTGACAGATGAAGCGGCCCAGGTGGCCCTGCTTGATAAAGTCGCCAATCTCTACGAGGAATCACTCAATCGATGGGAAGACGCGGCGGAGCTGCGAGAGCGCATCATCGCCATCGTACCCACCAGCTTCGACCAGTACGAGCGCGTCGCCAACCTCTACGAGTCCAACGAGAAATTCGAGGAACTCACCAGGCTCCTGGAAGGCCGCCTGCAAATAGAGGAAGAAGTTGAAGACCAGGTCAAGACACTGGGCTGGCTGGCGGAGCTGTACGAAGAGCGGCTGAGCAACGACAAGGCCGCACTCGACGCCGTCAAACTCGCCCTCGGACTCAAGCCGGGCAACCTCGACCTTACCGATTCCGGTGAGCGACTGGCAGAGCGCTCTGAGCTCTGGCAAGACCTCTACGAAGTATGGGCCGCCGCCGTTCCTCATGTCGATGAGACTCGACAAATCGATTACATGGTCAAGCTAGGTGGCCTGCTTCGAGATCGCCTCGAGAACTACCCCGAGGCCGTGGAATGGTACGAGCGGGTTGTGGAGCTCGATGCCGATGCGGAGGCTGCCCACGTCGCCCTCGTTGACCTCTACGAACTGACCGAAGAGTGGGAGAAGCTCGCTGGCACCTTGGAGCGTCTGGCCGAGGTGACGGCCAACTTCGAGATGCAGGTACAATACTCCCTGCGACTTGGTGATACCTATTTCCAGAAGCTCGAAGACCACGCTCGAGCCCAGGAAGCCTACCAGCAGGTTCTCGAACTTGACCCCACTGAAGAGAAAGCCGTCGATGCCCTCCAGTCACTCTACGGTGAAACCGGCGAGTGGGAGAAGCTCATTGACATTCTCGCCGTGCGAGCTGGCATCCATCCCGAAGAAGACGGGGCCTTGAAACTGATCTCCGGAGAGCTCCTTGAGACCCGGCTCGAGGACCCGATGCGTGCTGCTGAAGTCTACGAAGAACTGGTCACCTACGACCCGTCAGCCACTGAGGCCTTCGAGCGGCTCGAACGGATCTACACCGAGGCGGAAGTCTGGGACCGGCTGGTAGAGACCTATGAGCGGATCCTCAGCTACACCATGGATGAGGACGCTCGCATCGAACTACTGCGCAAACTCGCCCTACTAAACGAATCTGTCATTGGTAACGGCGAAGCAGCGGCCGACTTCTACCAGCAGATCCTCGATGTCCGCCCGGAAGAGGTGGAGGTCATTACTTCGCTGGAACGACTCTACGAGGAGAATGACCGTTGGGACGATCTCGTCCTGGTGCTGCGCCGTACGGTGCAGCTCGCCGATTCGGTGCGGGACAAAGTTGCCTACCTCGACAAGATTGCATCTCTCTATGTAGAAAAGCTCGATGATATCCATTCCGCCATCATGGCTTACAAGGACATCCTCGAGCACGACCCGGCACATCTCGACACCCTGATTCGCCTGGAAGTACTCTTCTCGGAAGAAGGCGATTGGATGGAAGTCCTGAACGTCCTCGACCTCCGACTGCAGATCTCTTCTGATGTCGATGAGATCGTCGACTTCTACCTCCGCAAGGGCCAGATCTTCGTCGAAGAACTGCTGATGCCTGACAAGGCTCGCGAGCAGTTCCATCTCGCTCTGGAGCGGGCCCCGGTACATGAGGAAGCGACCGCACGCCTCCTGGCCCTCTACGAAGAGGACGAAGATTGGGAGCGCATTGTTGAGACCCTTCTGGCCCAGGCCAAGTCAGTTTCCGGTGAAGAAGACCGCGCCCTGCTCTTCGCCCGAATGGGCATGGTCATGAAGGAGAAGATGGAAGACGAAGAGCGGGCCATCGAAGTTTTCGAGGCCGCCCTGGAACGAGTCCCACATCTCCACGAAGCGCTCTCCCCCCTGGCTGAGATTTACATGCAGCGAGGACAGTGGGAGAAGGCATTCCCACTGCTCGAAATGTTGAAGCAACTTATTGAGGAAGAATCTGACACCTCCGTTCAGGCGGACCTCTACCGCAAGCTGGCAAAAGCCAGCCTCGCCGTTGGACACAAGGATGAGGCCCTCGACTATTACCGTCGTGCCTACGACCGCAACCCCGAGGACCTCGACACCCTTGAAGGCTTGGCCGCGCTCAACTACGAGCAGGGCAACTTCGACGTTTCGCAAGCGTACTACCGAAGCCTCCTGGAAAAAGCGGAAGAGAACTTCGATGCCGAGAAACTTGTCTCGATCTATCGCTCCATGGGCGAAGTTGAGATGAAACAGGGCAACCCCGAGAGCGCCCGTGAATACCTCGGCAAAGTGCTCGACCTGCAGCCCAACGACCTCGGTTGCCTCTCAGACCTGGTGGGCCTCATGGAAGACCACCTTGACTGGGAAGGTGCGATTCGCTATCGGCGACAGCTTGTCAGCTTGATGGTCGACCCGCTGGAACAGTGGAAGATGCTTATCGCCATTGGTGACACCTACCGAGAGAAGTTGGACAATCTTGAACTAGCCATTCGCGCCTATAACGAGGCCCTTGAGGCTCAACCCTATTCGAAGAGCGCACTAGTCAAACTGCTTGAAATCCACATCAATGCGAAGGCCTTTGCAGAGGCCATCAACATCCTGCAACACCTGGTACAGGTGGAAGACAATCCGCAAAAGAAAGCCGCCTATACCTTTACCATCGCGACCATCTACCGGCAGGAACTTGGTGAGCCCGACATGGCCACCGACTATTACGAGCAGACCCTCGACCTCAATGCCGAGAAGCTTGAGGCCTTTAGGGGCGTGGACGAACTGCTCACCGAAGCTCGCAACTGGGACGAACTGGAGGGCGCTTACCGACGAATGATCGGCCGCGTGCGTGGTAAGAACCTCGACAAGGTCGAATTCATGCTCTACCGCGGCCTGGGCGAGATTTACCGCTCACGTTTGCAACGACCCGACCTGGCTGCCTCGAGTTTCGAACTCGCCGCCAAGCTCAACCGCGAGGACGTCAAGACCCACGAGATTCTGGCGCAACTCTATGAACACCAGGACCAGAAGGCCAAGGCGATCGGCGAGCACCGCATGCTCGTTACATTGGAACCCGAGCGCCTGGAATCTTATCGTCAGATGGCCACACTACAGCGCGACCTCGGTGCCGATGATGATGCCTGGTTCTCCATGGCAGTGTTGGCCATGGCGGGCAAGCTTAATGGCGACGAGAAGAAGTTCTTCGCTAGCAAGCAGCCTCCGGGACTCCTGACACCGCAGCGCTCCCTCGACGCGACCATCTGGATCAAGCTGCTCTTCTCAAAGGTGGAAAGCGTTCAGGTGGGCGAGATCTTCCAGACCATCTACCAAGCCATCGGGGCCTACCTGGAAGGGCGCGACCCGAAGGACCTCGGTCTCCGCAAGAAGGACGAAGTCGACTTCAAAAAGAAGACTATCTTCACTGCTGTCTTCAATCGGGTTTCCCAGCTTACCGGCATCCCTGTCCCCAAGGTCTATCTCAGCGAGAGAGCCTTTGGTATGCGCATCGAAGCCACCATTCCTCCGGTACTGGTAATCGGCAAAGACATGCTCCACGGCAAGTCAGAGAAGGAGTTGGCCTTCATCATTGCCAAGCACTTGACCTACTTCCATCCAATGCACTTGCTGGCAGCAGCCTACCCCGCACCGGTACTCAAACTGCTCTATCAGGTGGCGGTCCGTTTTGCTCACCCCGATGCCCAGGTGGAGGGGGCCGATTCCGAACAGTTCCAGGTCCTATCGCAACATCTGCGCAAGCGCATTTCGCCGCAACTCGGTACCACTTTGACCGCAGCCGTCGACCAGTTCTATCGACGAGAAAAGAGCCCCGGCATCAACAAATGGCTCACTGGCGTAGAGCTGACTGCGAACCATGCCGGACTACTGACTTGCCTGGATCTAGCGGTTTCCGCTGGCGTGCTCAAGCAGGAATCCATCGCTTTCTCCAAGCTTCCGCCTCGGGAGAAGGCCAAGGAACTGGTCCTCTTCGCAGTCTCCGAGGAGTTCTCCGAGCTGCGTAAATACCTCGCTTTGGACCTGCCGTAATGCACTCCGATTCACCCGGCCGCCTCTTTTGCGTGGCCACCCCCATCGGTAACCTTGGTGATATTACCCTCAGGGCGCTCGAGACCCTTCGGTCGGTTTCGTGCATCGCCTGTGAGGACACTCGAACCACCGGTCGCCTCCTCTCGCTACTCGACATCCCACGGCCCCGACTCATCTCCTACCATGATCACAACGAGAGCCGACGAGTGGGGCAGATCATCGCTTTGCTCCAGCAAGGCAGTGACGTGGCGCTGGTCAGCGACGCAGGAACTCCAACCATTTCCGACCCGGGCTACCGGGTTGTCAGCCGCGCCGCACAGGAAGGTCTGGAGATAATCCCAATCCCCGGTGCTTGTGCCGCGGTCGCCGCACTTTGCGCGTCGGGACTCCCTACCGACCGCTTCCTCTTCCTCGGGTTCCCGGCGAAGAAGGGAACCAAATTGCAACGTTTCCTGGAGCAGGCTTTGGAGCCGCAACGCACCTCCATTGTCTACCTGCCAATGCGTCGCCTGGAGGCTTTCTTTCAAAGCGTGGCTGAACAGGCCCCGGAAACTCAGGTTGTGGTGAGTCGGGAGCTCACGAAGGCACACGAACAATTGGTGCGAGGAACTGTCACCGAACTACTTACAGAGCTCCAGGAGATCCCGCAAAAAGGGGAGTGCACCTTGCTGCTCTATAATCCCGAAAAACCGGCCAAACAGCGAAGAGCGTAAGCCGGGTAAGGTCGTTGGCATCTTCTACGGCAGAGTCAGAATGTCGGCCCCGTTGTCCGTAACGGCAATTGAATGTTCGAAATGGGCTGAGGGCCGGCCATCTTCGGTGACTACCGTCCAGCCATCGTCCAGCACCTTCACTGAATCGCCCCCCAGATTCAACATCGGCTCAATGGCAATCGTCCAGCCGGGCCGAATCAATGGCCCACTTCCAGGTTTGCCGAAGTTGGGGACCTGCGGTCCCTCGTGGAGGTCCCTGCCCACACCGTGACCACAATACTCTCGAACGATGCCGTAGTTGGAAGCGCGCGCGATCTTCTCTACGGCATGGGAGATATCTCCCAACCTGTTTCCGGGGGTCGCAGCAGCAATGGCCGCATGGAGCGCCTTCTCCGTGGTCTCCACTAGCGCCAGAATCTCCGGAGCACACTGACCGACGCAGATGGTCACTGCCGAGTCGCCAATATAGCCGTTAAGCGTTGCCCCGCAGTCGATACTCAAGATGTCTCCTTCCTTGAGACGCCGCGCCGAAGGAAACCCATGAACCACCTGTTCATTCACAGAAATGCAGAGACCTGCCGGAAAACCGTGATAGCCCTTGAACGTTGGCGAGGCTCCTCGCTTCCTGATAAACTTCTCGGCGGCCTCGTTCAGGGCCGATGTCTTCACGCCGGGAGCAACCATCTTCCGTAACATCTGCAAGGTCTGACCAACAATCTTCCCGGCCGCTCGCATCTTCTCAATCTCTGCCTTGGTCTTCAACACGATCACAGGATAGAACCTCTCCAATTACCTCGCTCTTACCCGACCAACGAGGCTGTGTGAGCCGTGAAACTACGGACTTTGGCCGCATCAGGCTGATTCGGATAGAAGCGTCTATACGCTTGCGACAACATCACCGCACGGCCCATGGCGGACGCCAGGTACTGCCCCTTGTCACGCTCCAGAGCCAGGGCCCCGGGCAACCGCCGGAGCAACTCCAACGGAGAGGGGACCACAGGCCCTAGATCCAAACTACGCAGATAGTCATCGGTCCGGCTGAGGCCAACTTCAAAAAGACGATCGATGAGGTCGGAGCCCCAAGGCGATGTCCGAATCGCTTCAAGTATCACTTGCGAGGCCGCCTGACGCCCACCGAAGTCGGACTGATACCGATAATTATAGTTCCACAGATGCTCCAGCTTTCGGCCGGTTCGACAGTAGTCTCGGGTTGCCTCAGCGAGGAGCAGAGCGGCGTGGCCGATGAGACCAACTCCACATCCTGTCATTGGAAAAGCCTGGCACCCGCTGTTGCCAACGAGCGCGACACCTTGAGCCACCAGAGATTCGATGGGCCGCCGCACCGGAATGAGGCCGGAAGCACCAGAGATGCGTCGAGTGAATTGAACTGCTCCAGAGCGCGCCTGCTTCAATAACTCGGAAGGCGGACGCCAGCCATCCACGGTCAGCGTACCGGCCAACAATCCAGCCATACGCTTGTCGGGAGAAATCCAACAACCCAGGGTGGAAATTGGACCCTCGTTGCCGATCACGTAGTTCACCACGCCCGGCGGCGAGAGCGAATTCCCGTCAACGGAACCCGGGTCGATCTGCCACAAATCATGCTGGGCGAGCAAATACTCCCGGTCCAGAATCTTGCGGCGAAGATGAAAGTGGGCGTAGAGCTCACGATCGAATCGATGGTCATTGCCGCTGGCCAAGACGGCCAAGTCTGCAACAAGTCCCCTTCGCTTGCCAGCCTCCAGAACGGAAAGTACGGTACGCCCCCGCTCATCTACCCCAAGATTCGTAACCTCACAATCGAAGCGCACACTGGCCCCGGCGTGCTCAATGAGCTTGAGCAGTTGGCGCTGATATTTCCACAGCCGCACCGCGTAGACCGGCAAAGGAGTTACATTCTGACAGTGATTGCGGCTAGGAGGGCAGAGATCCGCACCAAAGCGTCCCTCGTGCAGGATTGCCTCCTCAGCCGGAGCTGGCAGGATTCCGTTCAGCACGGAGCCAGAGTCCAACTCGATCGCGTAGCGACTCCCCCACTGCCCACGCCGACGCGCTTCGAGGAGGAGACAATCCAGCCCCGCCTCACGTAGACGCAAAGCTGTCAGCAATCCGGCAACCCCGGCTCCAACGATGACCACCTGCACGCGCGCTGTCGACACACAATCCCCCGCAGTATGAACCGAAGATTGTTCTAGCACATCACTGTTGGATTCTCAATCGCGAGAGGGCGGAAGATCGCTATTGCACTGGGTCAGGCGGCTGCAACGCTCAAGGCGCACTGTCAACTCTCGGTTCTCAAGGAGAAGCTTCGGACTGTAGGCGAGATTGTCGACCATATTGGTGGGCAGCAGCACCCGCAAGGTCTCCACCGCCATTCCTTCTACCCGCTCGAAACGGAGGGGCAGTTCACCTGTCGAAAGCTCCAGTCGTACCCCTTCCAGGCCATCCAACCCGAATCCCTCGATGGTGATCCACTTCTTTCCATCAAAATCTTCGAGGGTGGAGCGAACGACTTCGGGATCTGCCTCTTCTTCCACTACGAAGATATCAGCGTAGACGACGGCCGCGTGGTCCTCGTTCTCAACTACTACCAGATACTCGCCAGCGCCAGAATCTGTGGTTCCGGGCACGAACGGAACAATCGCCCCACTCGCCTTGGCAACACTGGACCTGCGAACGGTTCGACTGAAAGACTCGTGCCGGTCCGTCGCAATCCAAACCACGTTGATGATCTCTCCAAATCCAGAGCCCAACACCTCCACCGGGACCTCTTGACCGACTGCTGCCACGTCCGGGGTCAGGGAGCGGATACCCAATCTGGCCACTCGAGTCCGTAGCGCCAGGGTTCTCTGTCCGACATACTCAGCGCCCTTCCGGCCGGTGACGCGCAGCAGGCAGTTGGCCCTCATACGAGGGGCGGTGAACTCCAGGTCGAAGGCGTGCACATAACCAAGGTTGTGGCTCCAACTCGCTGGACCCAATTCGAAATCACCACCAGAGCACTCAAGCCTGCCTGCAGGCTGTCGCTCAGGCACAGCCAACTGAACATAGAGCAACGAGGTCTCATCAGGGTCAAGCCGCTTCGGCCAGAAATCAACGGCCCCAGGCGCACTTTCGCTCTCCGCGCAAAGGGCGGGGGAGAAGTGCGCCAGGAACACTACGAAGACCCCCGCCACCAAGGTAATCATTCGGCTGGGCAGGGTGCGCATCATCGCTCTCCTCCTGGAGAATCTACTGAAGCCTACATAGATCAATATAAGTATAGCTCGGCGGTCCTGCAAAAAAGCGACCCCCTGTGAGGTACGGCTCCAGACGCGTACGATGTTCATAGATTTAAGTGTGACAGGCGGGATGGATGCAGTTTCGAGGCCCTTTAACGCGAGAAGGGGCGGCCGAGTGCCCCGATACTCGGCCGCCCCTCCAAAGAGAGACACAACGGGGGTTGCCCCCCGCTAGCTCGCTTTTATTCGGTTTCGTTCTGCGTGAACAGTGCAGCGGCGCTCACGATGGAACATTCACCGTTGGTTGCGGAGGGGTCACCCTTGCCGTAACGCTGGAAGGTCGACACGGTGCCGTCACAGTCCAGGTCAGCATGGGCATTGGCGGTGAACTGAGCTTCGGACTCAGTTTTGCCATTGTTGTAGAAGCTGTAAAGGAAGTAATGCTCTTCCGTAATCTGGAACTTCAATGCGGACCATGTGGATTCCGTCCAAACTTCCGGGTTGGAGTCACAGCGGTCGTCATTGTTGTTGTCGGCGCCCTTGCCAGCGCAGCAGCTACCGGAGACCGGGGTCAGGCCCTGGCTGTCCGGGAACTGGCAGTCGAGCTTGGAAGCGGTGTTCTGCTGAACGCGCGGGGTGCTGTAATAGTCAGCGCCGCCCTTGTAGACTTTGTCGAGCATGTCGATTGCTTCCGAGGTCTTGGCTTTCCGCATGTACTTAATGAACGCCGGGACGGCGACCACGGAAAGGATGGCCAGAATGGCAACAACAATCATAAGTTCGATAAGGGTAAAACCTTTTGCGGTACGCTTCAGCATAACTTCCTCCTGTTGAGTTTCAAAAACGCCCGGAAGGCCCGAGCAACTTCTTCTGGGTTGAGCATTGTGCAGGATCGGTGCCAACCGCTGATCTTTTTTTGTTTCCGTGTAATTCCCTGGCCTTCTGAGAGATGGGCATTATCCCTACCGCCTCCCTGCAGCCCCAAAGTGGCAAATCACGTCACCCGCGGCTGACAAAAAACGTCACGTTGACGCACCGGGTAGGCAGGATGTAGAGTGAGGCTCCGGCCCAATGGAGTTCAAGGAGGCAACAGGATGAGGGACGGACGCGATGGATGCGAACCGCTGGCTGGCGTCATCGGCGCGGGCGATGCAGATCCTGACACTCTGGCGTTGGCCGAGGCGTGCGGCGCTCTCCTCGCCCGCAACGGATACGGAATCGTCTGCGGGGGCCTGGGAGGAGTTATGGCCGCAGCCTCTCGTGGTGCCGCTAACGCAGGAGGAACCGTGGTCGGAGTCGTGCCCGGACCTGACCCAAAAGCAGCAAACCGCAATGTGACGTTCTCCATCGCCACCAATATGGGACACGCCCGCAACGCCATCATCGCCCATACGGCCTGCTTCCTGGTCGCCGTCGCCGGAGAGGCCGGGACCTTGTCGGAAATCGCCTTTGGTCTGAAACTCGGTAAGCCTGTCTACGGGCTCGGTACCTGGCGCATAGAAGGTGTCCGACAGGTGGCCGATGCCGAAGAACTTGCGCTGGTCCTCGCAGAGGACGGCTGGCTGAGTTAGATGGAAAACCCCTCACCCACACGCCGCAAGTCCGCCAAATCTCCCCCGCTGGAGTGGTTCGTGGCCAGCCGACTCCTTGGCGGTCACAAGCGCTCCTACGTTTCTCTGGTATCCAGCGTCTCCATGTGGGGGCTGGCAGTTGGAGTTGCCTCACTCATTGTGATCTTCTCTGTGACTTCCGGCTTCGAAGAGGTCTTTCGCGAGAAGATTCTAGGCGTCTATCCTCATCTGGTAGTGATTGGCAAGGGTGGAGACCTGCCCGACTGGCATCATGTGCGCGCGTCCCTGCATGGCGGGGATCATCTTACTTCGGTAGCGGCCGCTACCTACGATGAAATGATGGCCAGTCACAACGGGCGGCGCGGCGGATGCATCGTCAAAGGCGTCGAGAGTAGTGAGGTCTCTATAACCAGCAATATCGAGCCCTTCCTGACCGATGGAGGTCTTTCTGGGCTCTATATCGAGCCGACGTTCAAGCTCGCCGGAGACCAGCTTGAGGTCCCACCGTTGCCTGGCGGCAGCTCATATATTGTCGTCGTTCCCCGCAGTGGCCCGCTACTCGTGGAGCAGAACATCGCCGAGGAAGATTCGTTCCCAAGATTCCGTATCCTCGCCGCAGGCAGCGACTCCCTCTCCGTCGTTTTTCAGGGCCTCCTCAACGAGTTTGATTTCACTCTCGAGCCAGGCTCAATCACCTCCTTTCTCGATCTCCCCGACGAGGTCGGCACCATTCTCCTCAAAGAGGAGCCTTTCACCATCGAGTTGGCTACGGGAAACGCCACGGCAGTTCTTGATGCCTCGCCAGAGCCGCGCTTGCAGATCTGTCCATCCCCGCCGCCCGCCTCTACTGCCTCGCCGGCTAGCGTTTGCGTTGTCAATTTGCGTGCGCGCCCCATCACCCTCTCAACGCCGGAAGGAACCAGCTCGTGGCCCGCCAGAGAAGCTGGCCAGCTCGTTGTGAAGCAGACAACACGGCCCGGAGTCCTCCTCGGCAAAGAACTTGCCAAACGCATTGAAGCTGAGATTGGCGACGAGGTGCGGCTCGTCTCCCCCCTCTACGCAGTTCCCGGAATGGGCCACTCACGACGCTCGGAGCGGACCATCGCAGACAGTTTTGAAGTCGTCGGCCTCCTCTCGCTGGGCTTCTACGAGTATGACAGTAAGCTCGCGATAATAGACTTCGGCGCGGCCCAGCGCTTCCTCCATCAGGGAGACACGGCGAGGTGGGTAGAGGTCCGAGTTGACGACCTCTTCGAAAGTGATGCCCGGGGAACGCAACTGGGACGCTATCTGGCCGATTTCTCACTCCTCGACATTCAGGAACGCTTCCCTGTACTTGAAGCGAAGTATGCTGCGGCCATGGCACTGCCAGCACCCGCCGGACCGTGGCAATGGCTGGGCAACACGGAATCCGTGCTCCGCTCCGTCAAGTTTTCCAACCTCTCCGGGGAGATGGCTCTGGGCTATCGCGACAACTACCGCATCATCACCTGGCAGGAGATGAATAAGCCACTTTTCACCTCCATGAAACGACAGCGAATCGTCCTCTCTCTCTTCTTCCTCATCATTATCGTTGTCGCGGCCTTCAACATCGTCAGCTCGCAGATAATGATCGTGCGTGAGAAGCAGGGGGATATTGCCATCATGAAGGCAATGGGAGCTTCGGCTCGTCAGATTCAGCGGATCTTCCTGCTGCAAGGGATGCGGGTCGGTTTGCTCGGCACCGGGCTGGGGCTCGTCCTCGCCTTTGTCATTTGCGGCCTCTTGCTCTTCGTCGGCTTTCCACTTGACCCTCAGGTCTACTTCGTGTCTAAACTACCTGTCCACCTGCGCGCCACAGACATCCTGCTTGCCAGCGGACTTTCGCTGGTGGCCATCTATGTGGCGGTGCTGGTCGCGGCTCGGACCGCGGCAGGAAAATCACCTGTGGATGGACTCAGAGAACTGGAGTGACAGACCCATGAGCGAGACAACCCGAATCGCAGACCTTGAAGCAGGCGCACCAGTGGCAAATGTCTTTCTGCTGCAAAACATGGTACTGGCCACCGCCAAGTCCGGTAAGAGCTACATGACCCTGACCCTGGCCGACCGCAATGGCACATACCAGGGGAAACTCTGGGACCAGGCGGAATTGGTTCACGAGCAACTGGAAAAAATGACGCCTGTCGAAGTAGATGGCGTCATCTCCGTCTACCGCGAGAAGAATCAGGTAACGGTACGCACCATTCATACCCTCCCCTGGAGCGACGAACTTTTTGAGCGGCTGGTACCTACCTCCAAATTTCCCCTCGCCAGCCTCACCGATCAACTAGACCGGGTACTGGCGCGCATTACCGACCCCGGACTGGCCGCACTTGTCGAGGTTCTGCGCAACGACAGGGAGCTCATGCAGACCTTCTGCCAGGTCCCTGCTGCGAAGTGGATTCACCACGCCTACTTGCGCGGGCTCCTCGAGCACACTACCTCGATGATTACTATCGCCTCCTTCCTCGCCGACCACTATGAAAAGCAATTCCCAGGACTCCTCGACCTGGATGTGCTCCTCACTGGAACCCTTCTCCATGACATGGGAAAGACGGTGGAGTACGAGTACAAACACGGCATCGACATCACTACCCGAGGGCGTCTGGTGGGACACCTGGTCCTCGGCATGGAGATACTCAATGAGGCCGTGGCAAAAGTCCCGGAACTATCTCAGGAGAGAGCCGACCGCGTCCGCCATCTCATTGCCAGCCATCACGGGGATTTTGAGAAGGGAGCACCGGTTCGACCGGTGACGGTGGAGGCCCAGCTTCTCCATCTGATCGACTACCTGGATTCTCAGATTAACGCGGTGTCGACGGTGCTGGAAAATGTGAAATCTGGCGATTGGTCTGAATACAGCCGGAAATTTGAGCGGAGCTTCTTTCGGCCCCCACCACGAGAGACTGGCGCAGACCCTATCGAATTGGCTCTGGGTGAGGCCCACGAAGCAGTAGCTCCCAAAGTCGATGCGTCCACTCCAGAATCCGATGCGATTGGTGACGAAATGACCACTACTTTCGTCCCCGACGAGAAAGTGCGGCCGCCGCGAGTCCCACCCGCTGACCTTGAAACCGAGCCCGTTGACCCACCACACGTTGAAACCGCTGAATTCGAAAACGCACCACCGGCTGAGGATGACCCACCTCATCCCGCTGAGAACCGGAAACCAACAGATGGCAACTCGGCCGCAGATATTGGACAGGACGACGATGCCGGTGAGGAGAAGCCTCGCAAGAGGACGCTCTTCTAGCCTCACTGTCAGGAGGGATTGAAGATGCCTGAGTTCATGTGCCCCCATTGCCACGCCGTCTACCGTGAGCATAGCCCCAGTTGTCCCAATGATGGCAGCATCCTCATTGAGGTGCCGGTCCTGAACGACCTCTCCGGCAAAGTGCTCCGCCAGAAATACCGCCTGGACGAAACCCTCGGTCAGGGCGGTTTCGGTTCCGTTTACAAAGCGACTCACCTCGTGCTGGGAAAGGAGGTAGCGGTCAAAGTACTGAGGGCAGAATTTCGCAACGACTCGACGATGGTTGCGCGCTTCTTCAACGAAGCTAGAGTTGTTACGAAGCTGACCAATCCACATACCATCAACACCTTCGACCTCGACCAGGCGGAGGAGGGCTTCCTCTTCATGGTCATGGATTACGTCGAAGGCCGAACACTTCGATCACTCGCTCGTCACGAGGGCAACCCGCCTGGGCGGCTCCCATGGCCACGCGCGCTGACGCTCCTCATTCAAGTCTGCGAGGCACTCGAGGAGGCGCACCGCGCGGGTGTAGTTCACCGCGACCTCAAACCAGACAATGTCATGGTCTCCAACCGAGGAGGGGCCGCAGACTTTGTTACTGTCCTGGATTTCGGCATCGCCAAGGTGATCGAGGGCACGGACATGCAAAACCTGACTGCCGCGGGAATGCTCCTGGGATCCCCTGCCTACATGAGCCCCGAGCAGGTCAAAGGAGAGACGCTGAGCGCCCTGAGCGACATCTACTCGCTCGGCGTTATTGCTTATCAGGTCCTCTCCGGTCTATTGCCCGTCACTGCCCGACAGACTGCCGCAATTCTTCAGGAGAAAATACTCACCCGTCCCGAGCCCCTCTCCCGCAAGGTACCGGACCTGGCACTCCCCCTGGAACTGGAAAACCTCGTCATGAACATGCTCGAGGTCGACGAGTCCTTGCGGCCACAGGATGCAACCTTTGTGAAAGAAAAGCTGGTCGCAGTCTTGCGCAAGGAAGGCGAGACTCTCCCTGTTGGGCTCAATGCGCTCGCTCCCGGGGCCGCACCCGGCCCGCAACGGGCAGAGGGTACGGTGGGCTACGACGCCCCCTTCGAACAGCCACAGCAGTCGGAGCCATCTGTGCCAGCACCGGAGGCACTTGATACACCGCCAGTGAAGGAAACACATCAGGTCAAGGCCGACCCTGTAAGCGAACCGGCAATCCTCTCCGACGACGAGTTGCCAACACGGGTACCAGGAGACATCACCCGCACGCGACCAGGTAATCGCCGGTTACTGCCGGGGCTCGCTATTGCTGCCGTGGTCCTCGTCGCCATCGCCGTAGGTCTCGCCATTGGCGTTGGTGGCAAGATGAAGGAGGGTAAGGCCCCAGCTGAGACCGCTTCAGAGACCGCTGGCACGGCTGATGATGCCTCAGCCGCATTGCCCTCAGGAATTGTCGAAGCCGACTTGGTCGCGGAGAAACTCCCGGTCGAAGAGAAGAAGGAACCAGTCGAAGAGAAGAAAGAACCGGTCGAAGAGAAGAAAGAACCGGTCGAAGAGAAGAAAGAGCCAGTCGAGGAAAAGAAAGAGCCAGTCGAGGAAAAGAAAGAGCCAGTCGAAAAGAAGGAACCGGTAGACGAAGAAGAACTGCGACGGGAAATCGAAGAGAAGCTCAATGAAGACATGGAGGCTCTCGACGACGAAATTGCCCCCAGCACCGGGGACAACCATATTGACGAAGCCTTCGATGAACTCGACGGTGAGGACCCCTGGTAGGGGATGGCGGCCTGATAAGGGCGACACCGTCTAGCTGGCCTGGCGTTCCGACGGAGACGACGCAGGCGGCTTCCGCATCACTACAGACTCACCGCAAGGTGCACTGGCCATTGCTACTAACGGGCAGCTAGTCTACGTGGCGACGACACTCGATTCCAGGAAACGCAATGACCTCCAGTCCCTTCTCCGGCGCAAACTGGCGATACTCGGCTGCAACGCTGCGCTTCCAGACTCCTTCCTCGTCCCGCTCAAAAGTGTGCCAGTCACTGGGAATCAGAGACTCGATGCCACTCCTTATCAAAGAGTTGCTGCTCCGACAGGGCGGGTAGTAGGGATTGCCTGCGGCCTCTCCGCCGACGAAGAGGTCTATCCGATCTAGCTTGATCCCCCCACCCACATCAACCGCACAGACATAGCCGTCGTGAATGGAGCCGTCTTCCAACTGGACTCCCTTGAACCGGGGCAGATAAAGAAGCATCCCTGCGAGCCCCTTGCGATTTGCCCGGGACACGCTTCGGTCCCTCACGTCCACATTGCCCGGAGCGCAAATCTCGTCATCCTTGAGTCGGCCACAAAGAAAGTCAAAATCCACCGCTACCGAGCGGTAGGGATAGAGGTGAAAATTGGAAGTACCCAAGCCATAGCTTTCTTTGGGAAGCACAATGAAACGCCGACCGCTTTTCAGTTTCTTGCCAACATTGAGGACTCGACCGTCGCGAAGCTGGCCAGTTCCCTGGCGCAACAACGCCTTGCGAAATGCTCTCGACACCTTCGCAATGCGTTTACCATCGTTGTCCCGCAACGTCGTCAAGTTCTCTTCAGAACCGTCACCGGGATAAAGTACCTCTCGAGCTATCTGGTAGAACGTCGGAAAGAACTTCCCCACAGCGCGTCCCGCCTCTGGGGACGGAGGTTGAGACTTCGCCAGCCGACCAATTGCAACCAGAGGCTGGGGGGCGTTGGCGGTGAGGCAAGAAAAAGGGCGCGAGTGCAGCGCCGCAACCGCGTCATCAGCCACAAAACAACTTCCCTTTGCGTCCCGAACCTCGACCAGACCATCAGCCGTCACAACCTCCGTAACGCGATAGAGCGGAGCCTTGAAGAACAACCGACGAACCACCTTGCGCCCCTCTCCAGCCCCGTCGTAGCACTCAAAGCCCGCCGGGTCATAACGCCCAATCCGCACATACCGCTCCCAATCCGGCACAACATCCGGTCCATCACCACCGAAAAGACCCAACAGAACCATAATCACCGAAACCACCAACCGACCTCCCATTAGCCCAAAAACATCATAGTCCCCCTCCCCCACACGTGTCCATCCCCACATGACGACCTGGACAAACATCCAACTACATAGAGGAAGCCACCCAACCACATAGCAGACCCAACCACGTAGCCCACGCACCACCAGTTTCCCCTGGGAAAGCACCCAACCACATAGCGGACGCACCGCCAGTTTCCCCCGTGATTACAAGTCGGTCAATCGCTTCGCATCGACCCGAACA
>CAZFVN010000055.1:13454-33452 GCA_964522395.1 uncultured Myxococcales bacterium | reverse complement strand
CATACTTCGATGGCCCCGGTGAAGACTTCTTTGTTGAAGGGCTGGCAGTCAGTTTCATCGGGGTCTCCGTCGTTGTCATCGTCAGTATCAATACAGTCCTTAATGCCATCGAGATCGGAGTCGACGAAGCCTTCATCCTCTGCCAGGTCGCAGTCGTTGTCGGCGCCGTCGCAGACTTCCTCGGCCCCGGGATAGATGGCTGGATTATTGGGTGCGCAATCCTGAGCATTGGCGACTCCGTCACCATCTGTATCGCCTTCGCATGCATCGCCGAGGCCATCTTCATCGCTATCGGTCTGGTCGAAATTGGCGACTAGCGGACAGTTGTCGTCTCCGTCAGGTACTGTGTCATTATCGTCATCGTCGTCGCACGGGTCCCCCGAACCGTCACCGTCCGAATCAGTCTGCAGGGTGTTCTTGAGCGCGGGACAGTTATCGGAATTGTTGGGGATGGCATCGCCATCAATGTCGGAATCGCAGTCGTCGCCGACGCCGTCTCCGTCGAGATCTTCTTGCCCTTCGTTTACAACTGAGGGGCAATTGTCCTCCTCGTTTGCGGTACCATCGCCATCCAGGTCGGGATCAACGCAGTCGGCCTTTCCATCCTCGTCAACATCTTCGAACCCTTCGTCGGCGGTGAAATCACAGTTGTTGTCCAGCCCATCGCAGAGTTCGTCGGCCCCCGGATAGGTGAAAGGGTCCAGGGGCTTACAATCTTGTCCATCTGCCGTGCCGTCGTTGTCGTCGTCTTCGTCGACACAGTCCTTCCAGCCATCGGCATCCGTATCGCTGTGCCCTTCGTCCACCAGGGCGTTGCAGTCGTTGTCTTTGCCATCACAGATTTCATCACCGCCAGGATGAGATTCAGCATCCTGCGGCATGCAGTCGAGATCATCGGGACTCAAGTCGTTGTCATCGTCGGGATCGCAGACGTCGCCAATTGTATCGAGATCGAAGTCCTTCTGATCGGGGTTGAAGTGGGAAGCACAGTTGTCCATGCCGTCGGGGATTCCGTCACCGTCCTTGTCATTTTCCAGGCAATCAGCCACTCCATCGCCATCAGTGTCAGCGAAGTCTTCGTCCACCAGGGAGTCGCAATCGTTGTCTTCACCATCACAGAGCTCCAGTTTCGGTTCGTCTCCGAGGCAGGAGAGCTTGCCTGCAAGACACTCCTCCAGGCCGGGACAGGCACCAAATGAATTGACCACGAGGCACTCGGTACCGGAGGTCTCTTCGTCGATCTGACCGTCGCAATTGTCATCGAGGCTGTTGCACTCCTCGGGGGCCGGCACGTTGGCAGTGCAGTCGGTGAGTCCAAACGCATTACAGGACCTCTCCCCGGTGCAGGTGCCGAAATCGTTTGCGACGAAGCAGGCGGTAGTCGCAGATTCGTTGATAAATTCTTCGGCGCATTGGCATTCCCCGCTCTCCAGCGCACATTGGTTGGACTGCCCTCCGGTGACATCCATGGAGGGCTTGCAGGAGTATCCGCCGGGACAGTCGTCATCGACTTCACAAGGCCCACCGCAGTAATTTCCCGCACCCCCGTACTGCACACATGCCTGGCCCATATCGCCACCGTTGGTCGTGCAATCTGTGTTGGCCAGGCAGGGCTTGCAGAGGGTCATGAACCGAGGCAGACACAAGAAGACCTGATCAGGGAGAGCAGGCTGGTAGGCAACGCACTGCCAACCGAAGGGGCACTCCTGCTCGCAGCCAATGGTGCACTGTTTGCCGTCGGCGGTCAGTATGCAGTATCCGGAGAGGCACTGCTCGCTATCGTCGCATGGCCACCCTGCTTCACCCTCAGCGGGGCCCCAGAGGTCCGTGGCAGGGAGATCCTGGTTGATTTCGAAGCGGAGGTCGAAGGTGACTTCGGGCGGCACCTCGGCCGAGGGCAAGTCAGCCGGTTTCTCAAGGTCCACCGCAATGTCGCCGGTGGTCTGGTCGGTGGCGCCACGGGAGTCCAGCGTCGTGATACCCCCTTCGGTTCCGCAGCCAAATGCCACAATCAGGATGGCTAGAAATGCAAGCTGTTTCCACATAGTGTTGCCCCCATCTGTGCACTGTTCTTCGGGTGAGGATACTCCGTGCGCGGCCGCGGCGCAACCGCCACTTACCTTGGCACGGGTCAGGCGAGAGGGTAGAGTGGTGGGTGGACATCGGAGGATCGCATGACTTCACGACGGGATTTTATACGCTACGGATTTGGTGCAACGGCAGGTCTTTACGTGGGTGCGAAACTGGGAAGTGGAGTTTTGCGAGCCGGGGCTGCTGCGGTGAGGCCGCCTGTCACTCTAGCGGCCCCGACCAAGGACCGGTTGCCCGTGCTTTCGGTGCAGGGTAGCTACGCGGAAATAGGCAAGGCCATTGGCGGTGAACTGGGCATGGACACCCAGGCCATGTTCTATGAGCGGCGCAAATGGTTTCGAGGACTTAGCAGATACGCCAAATCTCGAGCCGGCAAAAAGAATCTGAGCAAGATGCGCTCGGCCGCAGAGAAGCACACCCCGAAGGTCATGGAGGAGTTGATCGGTTGGGCCTCAACTTGCGGTGTTTCGCTCAACGAGATGTTCATTTTGAATTGCAAGAATGAGATTGACGCTTTCGCCAATACGCAAAAAGGCTGTCCTGGATGTTCAAGCGTGGCGCTCAAGAATGAGAAGGGGATCTGGGTAGTTCACAACGAGGACGGGCATCTCTGCAACGAGGGGCGGATGTTCCTGTTGGATGCGATGCCCACCGGTGGCACGGCATTTCTCTCCCATACCTATCCAGGCATCGTTTCCGGCAATGCGTCGTGGGTGAACGAGCATGGCGTGTTCATGAGCTGCAATTACATTCCTTCGGCTACGGTGAAGCCTGGTATTCCGCGCTATTTTCTCTATCGGAAGGCGATCGAGGCAAGGTCCGTGGAAGAGGCTATCGAGACTTACACCCATAAGGAACGTGCGTACGCGGGTCACCACTTCATCGGCTCGCTGGTGAGCCGCGAGTTATTCTCGCTTGAGGTTACTCCAGGGAAGCACTCGCTGAAGCCGGTAGAGGGGCTGATGTGGCACACCAACCACCTGGTCCACGAGTCCATGGCGAAGGAGTGCCAGATGACGACTTACATTGGGGAATCCTCTGCCCCGCGCTACGCGCGTCTGACCGAACTGCTGACCACTGCCAAGGCGGCGGATGTCACTCCCGAGCAGATGCACCAGGCGCTTTCGGACCACGAGAGTACGCCTACTCAGATTTGCCGCCACGCTCCCCCGGACCCCCGCGGCATGACCCTCGGCCAGGCCAGGTTTGAGGCAATGGTAGAGGGTCCTCATGCGCCGCCCTTTACCGTCAATTACATCAAGGGTTTTCCGTGTGAAGGGACGAAGGCGGGGTATACGGTGGGGTAGGCCTGTCGCCTATACCTGCACCCTGGCAAAACGTCTGATTGCGATGACCAGACCAATCACAGTCACTGCCCCAAGGAAGATGAACGAAGCTACGGGTGCGGAGTCGAATAACTCGTTGTAATCGTTACCGAAGGTACTGTAGCTGTCAGACAACCCAACGAGCGAAGCGTGTAGTCTGAGGAGGTGGTATTTCGGGGTAATGTACCGAGTCGCCATGGGAATCAGTGAGACGCCCAAATCGAGGGCGATGAGAAAGAGGAGAGATGGGGCAAGGGGCTTGCGAAAGAGGGTGGCGAGGAGGGCGAAGATTGTGACGTAGGCGACAGCCCCCATGAGGGCCGCCACTTCGGCCGAAAGAAAGGCGGAGATTGGACTGGCCGGGCGCACAATAATGAGCAGTAGCACGTTCATAAGAGTGACGGCCAGGAAGACGAGAACCGAGGCGGCCGCCCACCGGCCCAGGACGATGCTCCCCCTTCTGAAAGGTCGCACCAGCAGGTAGGGCAGGGTACCGTTCTCCAGCTCCTCAGAAATGACCGCCAATCCATAGAACAGGCCGCCAAACTGAACGAGGAACCCGAGGGGTCCGAGGAATTGAAAACCCTTCCACAACTCGAGTCGCTCAATGGCGTCGCCGTCGGATCGAATGGCTGCGATGAAGAAGAAGATGAGGGGGAGAATCCAAAGGAGCGCGGCGACGAGGCTGCGTTTGGAGATAACTACCGTTTTCCAGTAGAGACGGGCCATGGCCATCAGGTGTCGAGTGGGAATCATCCGCCACCTCCCTTGACCAGATACTTGAAGACCGACTCCAGGTCGTTGTCCGTCGGATAGAGCTCTCTAACGAGGGTCTTCGACTCCTGAATAATCTGTGGCAAAGCACCATATAATTCTGCTGGTTTACGGGTTCGTACTTCAAGCAGGTCATCGCCATCCGGAAAGGTCACACTAACGGTTCCCTTGAGGGCCACTACTGCCTTGCCCAGGGCCCTCGTCTTGTCGGCAACGAGGCGAACTGAGTGGGGATGTTCGTCCAGTAGTTCACGAATGGACTGGATAGTTCCAGAGGCTAGCAGTCTTCCCCGTTGCAACAGTACGACCTCATCCACAAAACCGTCCAGTTCATGCAGCACGTGGCTGGAGATCAACACTGAAGTACCCCGCTTGGCCTCGTCCGCGAGCATCTGCAGGATATGATGCCGGCTAAGCGGATCAACGCCATTCAAGGGCTCGTCGAGGACGAGCAGGTCGGGCCGGTGAACCATGGCCTGGGCGACCTTCACTTTCTGGCGCATTCCCCGTGAATAGCTTGCAATGGGCTTGTCGGCGGCGGTCCCCATGGCGAGGGATTCGAGGAGGCTGCCAGCTCTCTTTGAGGCTTCGTCCTGGGAGAGCCCACACCACTGACCTAAAGTAACGACGAATTCCCGACCACTCATCCAGTCCCAGGCTCTCTCCCCGTCGGGGCAGTAACCTAGACGACCGCGGATCTCCGGAGTCAGGAAGGGGTTCTTGCCCAGCAGTCTCACCCGCCCGGAGGAAGGGTAGTGCAGGCCTACCGCAAGATTCAGGAAGGTGGTTTTGCCCGCACCATTGGGACCGATCAGTCCAGTAATACCGGGTACGATTTCCAAGGAGACGTCGTTCAAACCGAGGACCGGCCCGTAGCGTCTGGTGACTTGCTCAAAAGTGATTCCCCTGGGGGCTCCCATCAGGCCACCGCCTTGCCAGCCTGGCGGTAAATGACACGTTGCCAGAGGGCCGCCCCGGCCAGGGTGGCCAGCGCCGCGAGGATCACCACTGCGATACCGTCACCACTACCCCCGGCGAGGAACCAGTCGAGGGATTTCTGGAAGAGGTCGGGCATGGAGAGCAGCTTGGTCCAGGGTAGGTCGGTGGCTCGGTAAGCCCCATTGGCGATCATCTGAGAGAAGAAGAAGAGACCAAACCAGGCGAGGCCGATATAGCGACCGCGGGACCCGAGGGAGGAGAAGAGCAAAATGACCATGGTGACGAAGGTTATGTTGAGCAAGCAGCCCGCAGTTGCCATGGAAAGGTCGGTAGCCACTCCCACTACCGTTGCACCGGGCAGAATCACTGCCGCAGCGACCACAAATAGAAAGGCAGGAACGAGGTAGACGGTGGCCAGGATGCCTGCGAGGGCGAGTCCCTTACCGATCAGATATCGGGCGGGCGTCAGGGGTCTGGCAAGGTAGAGCACCAGGGCATTTGAAGCGCGGTCATCGGCAAGAATTCCGGAGCCCGCAGAGGCGGCAAGCAGGGCCATGAAGAGCATTTCGACCTGGAGCATACGCCCCAGCAGGTTCAATTCGAACGGGAGGGCTCCGACCTTCGACTCGACGACACCTTTGCCCACCAAAACGGCGATGGTAACGATGAGGGGTATGCCTGCAATGAGCATCAGTCGCCGATTCCACTTTCCGCCCCAAAGGCGCAGAAACTCGGAGGCGAAGATCACCCAGAACCGGGTGGAGATGGGAAGGAAAGAACCGTCGTACTGCCGATAGCCTCCACGATATACGCCCATTACGAGTTCTCCTTCTCATCAAGGAGGCGCAGGAAGGCTTGCTCCAAGGAGTCAGAGGCATGGCGCAGTTCGCGAATCTGGCAGCGGGAGTCGTTGGCAGCTTTCCAGACGTATTTTACGTCTTGTCCCTCCGGCAATTCGACTTCAATCGTCCCCCTTTGCTGCTCGGCCGTGGCCCCAGCCGCCTGGAGGGCGGCGATGAACTTGCCATGATCGCCGCGAACCCGGATGGCGAACCGCCCTTCATTCTGCCGACGGAGGTCGGCCAAAGTGCCGGAGTAGAGCAGCTTTCCCCGGTTGAGCATCAGAAGCGAGGTGCATAGCGCCTCTACGTCCTTGAGCACGTGCGAGGAGATGACCATGGAAACGCCGCTTGTGCCGATGCCCTTCAAAAGGGCCATCATCTCGTCGCGGGATTTCGGGTCGAGGCCACTTAGAGGTTCATCGAGGAAGCAGAGGCTGGGGCCATGAACCAGTGCCTGACCGAGCTTGATCTTCTGTTTCAGGCCAACTGAATATCCGGTGATGGGCCGATGGCGGACTTCGTCCATACCGAGGTAGTCGAGCACTTCGTAAGCGCGGGAAAAGGCTGCCTCTTTTGGCATACCCGTGAGGCGTCCGGCGTAGACTACAGATTCGAGGCCTGTTCGGTCCGGGAAGAACGCGTCATTCTCCGGCATGAAGCCGACCCGCTGTCGCACCGCCAGCGGCGCTCGAGCAAGGGACTTTCCCAACACATTGCAACTGCCCGAGGTGTAGGGCAAGAAACCTAGCAAGGTCTTCATCAGCGTGGTCTTGCCCGCCCCATTGGGTCCCAGTAAACCGGTAACAGAGCCTTTTGCCAGGGCAAAGGAGACACTTTCGAGCGCGGCAAATGCGCCATAGTGCTTGGTCAACTCAGTTGTCTCGATGATGGCCTGAGCCACGCGCTCGTCCCCTCTTACTCGCCCCACCGGGCGGTGTCTGCTACGGCCTCGCAATCAACGAAGCTGGCCCCTTGTGGATTCTTGAAGGGGGAGTTGCAGTATTCGAGTAACAACGCGATGGATTCCACCGGTATTCCCTCGTAGGTGTCTGGTGGACGGAACCCCGACCCTCCGTCGTATTCGCCGTCGGGTACGCTCTCGTCCCAGAGGTCCCAGCGTGGCCAATCGGAAAGCTCGACGACGGCCTGGCTCCAGTGCTGATGGACGAGGCGGGCCTCATTTGCGGTGAGGGGCAAGCCGATTGACGCGGCTTTCACCAGCAGGATCGCATTATCTCTGGACCACGCCGGATGGTCCACCCCCGGCTCCTTGCTGTCGGGGGCAAGGTAGGTGTCCATCCGTTCGGCCATACCCTCCAGCAGCTTGTATGCGATGTCGTTGTATCCATGTACCAAAGCGGCGAGCAGCGCGGCCATATGGTAGTCGTAGACAATGGGGTAGTTATAGTAGTGGCCGTCTGGAGCAATCATATCGTAGATGCTCCCGGTGCCCGTGCCACAGTCGTTGGTCAAGGGCTCCTGGTAGGCAATGAGGTCGGTGGCCAGCCGGGCGGGACATTCGTTTAGGGGATCAACTTCCGCGTACCAGATGTAGTTCCCCAGATCCTGATCCTCGATCTGGTAAGCTTTGCCTTCCTGGTCCTTGGTCCGGATGTAATACCCTGAGTCAACGATGTCCTTGTGGAATCCGACCATCGTATCCAGCGTCTCCTGGCACGCCTCCTGGACCCAGGGGTAGGGGGCATCGGCCACGGCGTAGTAAAGGAATCCACTGGTGCGTGAAATGGCGCAGACGTCGTCCTTGCTGCGCATGTTGGTGATCCAAATGGACCCCCAGGTGGGGTTCTCAGGCCAGGCGAAGGTCTGGGCGTTCCACCCGAATTCCTCCTTGTACATGGTAGTGGACTCTACCGCCTTCTTGCGGCCATCGTCCTGCCAGAATTCTTCATCCAGGGTGAACGAGTGGTCATTGGGAAATACAGCTCTTGCCATGAGGTAGGGAGCCGGGTCTTCCTCTCCCCAAACGAATCCCTTGACCGAGGCGGTAAGTCCTTTGCAGTACTGCTCGGCGACCTTGCAAACCGTCCAATCGCCGGTGAGATTGCAGCCGTTCATGGCGGTGGAGAGCATCTTGGAACCGGGGATCCACATGTTGTGGTCTCCCCCCTTCTGCTGGAAGGTGACGGTGTCGCCCGACTTGATGGCGTGGACGTCGTTGTACCATCCGAGGAAATCGTCCATTCCCGTACTGTGGTCTACTCCCGTACTCGTGCGGAGCACCCAGCGAAAGAAGTCGACATCTTTCCAAAGACCTGTGACTGCACTCGTGAAGTCGGTGATTTCGACGTCTGTAAGCTCTTCGCCTTGGGCCGCCCGCGTGAAGACAAAGGGCAATTCGCGTGGCGGAAAGACAGGCTCGACCGGCACGTCGGGGATGACCTCTACCAGAACCTCTGCTCGGATCTCTGTGGCAGAATCTTCTGCTGGCGTAACGTCAGCGACGTCCGTCCCTTGTGAGTCGGGAACGACGTCTACCGGTGTATTCTCTGTGCTCTCGCCGCCGCAACCCAGCACCAGCACAGCTACTAGTATCGATATTGTCCTGCTCATCCCCCACCTCCCAATGGAATCCTGGACCATCTTGCCATCTGCGGAAGACGGATTACAGGAAAACCGTACGGTGAATGTTGCCGCTTGCTCCTCAGGCCACCATTCGAATGCATAGTTTCATGTGGGCGAGGGTTTGGTGCCCTTTTTCGCCACCTTCAAGTCCATTGGTTGGGTTTGCCCTACCGATGCGTAGCCGCTCGATATGCCATACCCGGCTGGTGCAAGCCGTGGAATGAACTGTCAGGGTCGCCTGGCAACCCAAATGGTATGGTGTCGCCCTTTCAGGCCACCGCGGTCTCTGACCCGCCTCGCCCGTGCCTCGAACCCGGCATTTGTAAGGCGCTTCGTGAAGTGCTCATCTGGCCCAACTGACCAGACAGTCAGGACGCCGCCTGGACGAAGTGCGCGATAGGTGGCGGCCAATCCGCGTGCAGAATAAAGCCACCGGTTGCCCGGCCGCAAGAGGCCGTCGGGGCCGTTGTCTACATCGTTCATGATGCCGTCGAATGCCGAATTACTCGACTTTATAATGGCGGCCAGGTCGGCCTGGCGGAGCCGAGTGCGCGGGTCATCGAGGGGGCAACCAGCTAGATGTGCCAGCGGTCCCTGATTCCACTCCACGACGGCGGGCACCAATTCGGCGACCTCGACGACCGCATCAGGTCCCAACTGCTGCAGCGCCGCGGCGAGAGTGAATCCCATCCCCAATCCGCCCACGAGGACCTTCACGTTAGTGCGCTCACCCACCCGTTCGCAAACCATGGTAGCGAGGGTCTCTTCAGAGCCATGGACGCGACTGGTCATGAGGTCGAGGCCCTGCAGCCGGATGGCATAGTCCTCGCCGCGGCGAAAGAGCTTCAATTCGTCGCTACCACCAGGCATTGGAGCTGTTGCAAGAAGTTCCCAGGGAATCATGCAAGGGCCTTACGGGACGGTATCAACTGCATCCAGCCACCGGTGGGCCGGACACGCACTCGCCATTCATACAGGAGTCGGGGTCGGTGCATGGATCGTCGTCATTGCAGTAAAAGTCACCCGTCAAAGGCGCGTGATTGCAGATTCCCCCGGGTTTGCAGGAGTCAGCGGTACAATCGATGAAATCGTCGCAATCCTTTGTCGGCCCGGGTTTGCACACGCCCAGGTCGCAATAGTCATTGACTGTGCACTGGTCCATGTCGTCACAGGACGTTCCCGAATCTTTCTGTTGGTTGATGCAACCGTCAATCGGATTGCAGATGTCTGTGGTACATGGGTTGAAATCGTCGCAGTCCATCACTGGACCACCGATGCAAAGGCCCCCTGTGCAGGAATCCCCAGCCGTACAACTGTTCATGTCGTCACAGGGGAAGCCCTGGAGCATGGGGTCGTTGTGGCAACCGACGTCAGGCTCGCACCAGTCATCGGTGCAGGAGTTTAGATCATCACAGAGATTCGCACCGCCCGATTCACAGGCACCCTCGACACAGAGGTCTCCGTCGGTGCAAGGGTCACCGTCATCACAGGGGAGACTGTTGGGCATAGAGTAGCAGCCCGTCTCAACGTCGCAAAGGTCGTTGGTACAGTCGTTGCCATCGTCGCAGTCGGGGAATTCCTCACCGGCCTTGCACTTCCCCTGGGAGCAATGGTCACCGATGGTACAAGGGTTCTCGTCGTCGCAATCAGCATCGGTTGGTAAGATGCCGCACACGCCAGACTGGTCGCAGACCCCTTCGGAGCAAGGTGGATTGCCGCTGCAGCCGGTATCAACAATGCAGGGGTTACCGCAGCCGTCATCGTCGCCACATTCGAGGCCGTCGCAGGCGGGCACGCAAGGCGGGCCGTCGTCCTTCGGGTCCGTCTCGTCGGTGCCGGTGATGTCTGTCCCATTGTTATCAGCGCGCCGCGAAACATCAGGGGATGCACCATCGTTCTTGTCAACGTCCAACCACCACCTGCCCAGGTCTTCGATCGTATTGCCGTCGTCACCACCGCCGCATCCACCACCGGAAGCGGCAAAACAGAACAAGACCCCTGTCACTATCATTGCCCACCGAGTTGACATCGTATCCTCCTGCTCAACGTGCCGGCGTGCCTCATGGCCGGATGCCGCCACAATACCATGCTCAAATTGATTTCGGAAGGGACTCTTGTAGCAGGGGAGCAATTGCCACGCGCCGCTGATGTGCGTGGTGCGGCGAACCTACTCGGACTTAGTGGTCATCCGTCTTTGCGCTGATTCGACGCGGTTGCGGCCGCCGGACTTGGCGGCGTAGAGAGCACCGTCGGCGGCATCGAGTAGACGAGGGGCATTGGGCTCTCCGTCGAGTAGAGCGAGGCTGGCGACGCCGAAGCTGGAGGTAACGGTGAGGATTTCGTCGCCATGTTCAATGGCGCGCTCTGCGATGGCGCTGCGCAGACGTTCGGCCAGATTGACCGCCCCTTCCAGCGGTACCCCGCGTACCACCACCACGAACTCTTCGCCGCCATATCTTGCAGCAAGATCCTCGCATCGGATGCCGCGCTGGAGGATCTGCGCCAGGGACCGAATCACTTCGTCGCCAGCGAGATGTCCATAGGTATCGTTGACCTGCTTGAAGTGGTCAATATCGAGCATGATAATGCAGAGGTCAGTTTCGTGTCGAAGTGCGTACGCCAGTTCTGCTTGAAGTCGCTCGTCGAGCGCTCGCCGGTTGGTGAGCCCGGTCAATCCATCGAGCACAGCCGCTTCGTACATGCGCACGAGGACCCGTTGCTCCTCCTGGCTGACCAACTGAAATTGTAGCCGTACCCCAGTTCCAAACTGCACCCGGTCGCCATGCTGAAGTGTCGCTTTCTCCTGGCGAGCAAGATTCACGTAGCAGCCATTCAGGGAATCGCAGTCAACCAGCACATACTCTTCTTGCTTCGCTTCGATTGCGGCGTGCGTCCTGCTCAGCGTCGTATCGTCGAAGACGATAGTGCAGTCGGAACCACGACCGATAGTGGTTGAGCCATCGGCGAGAACGTGCACCCTGCCGGCGGTGCTGCCGCTCATTTCGATGAGAATCCCCCGACGAGGTCCTTTGGCAAGTTCGTCGAGATCCTTTTGCGAGGCCCGGTCAAGGGCTTCGAGGTCCAGTTTTGTGCTGATCTCCATTGACTTACCCTCACAAAGTTCGCCATCACGATACTACGAGCCCATCGAACCTGCAAATGATGCGTACAACGATCGCTATGGAGATGTGACCTGATTCTAGAGACTATTTGGGGGCAACGAGAGGGATGATCGCTACTTCTTCTTCGACGCCCGCATTTCAGCGGCCCTTTCCTTGATTTCAGCGAGGTCCCGGACCATTTCGCTCCATCCGTACCAGAGGGAGTAATCCGGGTTGGCGTGGAACGCGCCCTGGAAGGCTCGCATGCGGTGTTTCAGGAACATCTCGAAGAGAGTTTGCTCAATGACTGTGGGGGCATCATGGAAGGTCAGCAGGTCGGGGAAGGCGTAAGAGTAGCTCTCTGGCTTGGCGAGGACTTCGTCCTTGTAAAGCCCGGCAATGATTCGAATTGCCTCGGCCATGAGGTGGTCAGTGTCGCGAATCACATCGTCGCCCTTTTTGAGCTCGGCGACGGCAAAGTTCTTGGAGTGACACTGAGAGCACGTGGCAATCATTTTGTCACGTCCCGCCTGGAATTCTTCCTGTGTGAGGCGAGCCACCTTGGCCCCCTTCACGACGTCAAGTCGGCCGGTGGGCTGGCCGGCGGGGTCGAGGACTCCAAGACCCTGCAGAATGGTGACCTGGTCGGCGGCCCACTGCTTGTCCTCTGGTAGTGGCAAACGCACCGCCAGGAAGCCCCAGGAGGTGATCACTTCGTGGTTGCCATCCTGCATGTGGCAGGTTTGGCAGGTTGGAGCGACGATTCCATCCTCGAGGATACCGTTCTGGCGCAGGAGGGCGCGTACTCCGTGTTTGGATGAGGACCACATCTCCCACTGCGGATGGTCGAAGCCCATGTGGCAGGTCTGGCAAGCCTGGGGCTGCAACGCTTCCTTCTTGGAGAAGGTATGTCGAGTGTGGCAGGAATCGCACGCTGACGAGCCGAAGACGTTCCCTTCCTTCTTGAGTTGCTTGATTTCTTCGGCTGACTTCATGCCGATCTTGTGGCAACCGCCGCAGCCCTTCTGGCCGTCGGTCAGCGCGGCCGGCAAGCCGTGGGTCGTGGGCATAGCTTTCATCGCGGCCCAGGCCAGCGCATGTTTACCCTTCTTGTACTCTTCAACGCGCTCTTCATGACACTCTGCACAGGTGTCCGGAGTCGGAAGTGCGACCTTGTCAGCATCATCCGCGGTGGTGTGGCCGGTGCCGTGGCATGCGTCACAGGAGACATCCTCCCCCGAGTGCTTACTTAACTTCCAGTCCGAGACGATGCCCGGCGTGACTTGCTCATGACATCCGACGCAGGTGCCAGCCGGATCGTCAGGCGGTGTTTCGAGAGCGCTTCCTGTCTGCACGAATAGTGTGGCAGCGCCCAATGCCAGGCCCGCCGTCAATGCTGCCCCAATGAAGATCCCCAACAAGTTCCTTCGCATGATACTCCCCTCCAGATAGTCCGTCCTGTGAATCCATGCACAGCATTGTGGAGTAGCTTACTCACGATTCCCAGAGTCGTATTTGACTTGAGTCAAGAAAAGGGCAGAAATACGATTTAGTTGATGTACCGCACCGACCGCTCATCGAGAGAGGTGTAGGGCAACTCAGAGTGAGAGTTTCTTGAGGATCTGTCGAAAGGCGCCAGGTCGCGGCCCGACGCCCTCGGTGAGATGTTCGTCAGCGACCAGTTCGCGCAGTTTCAGTGGCATCCCTTTCTTCTCATCCCTTTCCAGGGTCCACGCTCCATTCTGGCAGACGTCAGCGCAAAGCCCGCATCCCATGCACATCTCATAGTCCAGGTGCGCCTTGTCGTCGCGCACTTCGATGGCGGTGTAGACGCACACCCTGGCACACTCGCCGCAGCCCTGGCAATGGTCTTTGTCGTGAACTCCCACAAATCCGGACGGGGCAACGATGTCAGTGTCCCACTCCCGCATCGCCTTGGCCCCGGAACAGCAGCATTTGCAGCAGTTGCAGATGGCGTAGAAGCGGCCCATGCAGGCATCCTTGAACCAGGCGGTGTGGACACGTCCGAGGTCGTGCTGCTCTTTGAGGAATCCGACAGCTTCTTCCTGGCTCAGCCGGCGGGCCTCAGGCTGTTTGGCGAGGACGAAATCGACGAAGGGCTGGCCAATGATCATGCAGACCTGACTCGGAGTGCAGCTACTGCCCGCGGCGGCTCGGCAGGCGCACTCGATTACGGCTATCTCCCGGGGCGACCGGATGACGATGTCCCGAGCGTAGTCGAAGGGAATCACCTGGTCGGGAACGTGGTGCAACTCGATATCACCGGGGTAAGTAACGATGTCTTCGGCAACTGCCGGGGAAATGACCTTGGCATGATAGCGATTTGCGAGCATCTTTCTTGCCCACGGTGCGACCATGGGCAAGACTCGGCGAGCAAATGACACATACTCTTTCATCCAGGCAAAGTAGATATAGGCGTGGATGGTACGCCCTCTGAAGAAGCCTCTGAGACCTTCATCCTTGAGGAGTCGCAAAGTAGCTCGCTCGAAGAGTGGCATGGTTGCTCCGTCTTAATCATTCGTTGCACTATTGCCGCAATGCCACTGTACTAAACGAGGCCCCACCTGTCCACGCTGTTGTCGGTTGCTATGCGCAGCACTTCTTATATTTCTTACCGCTTCCGCAGGGGCAGGGATCGTTGCGGCCAACCTTGGGACCCTGGCGACGGAAGGTCTCGGGAACTTGAAGTTCTTCGTAGCCGTCGACGTCGGCGCTGGTGAGGCCCCGTTTAGTCGGTAGTTCGGCCAGTTCGGGCAATGCCCTGGCACAGAAGACTTCCACTTCCTCATCTTCGCCGCCCTCAAAGTCGGTGGTGAGGGCGGCGGCGAGGGCTTTTGAAGCGTCTGGAGCGGGCGCAGCTTCTTCGCTCTCCTTGGCCTCCACCGATGAGTCCGGCTGATCGACTGGTGCCAAAGCTCTCTCCAGTTCCTCGATGTCCACTTTGAGCGCCTCGCCCAGATCCTCTTCATCGCCCTTGCTCCCGACGAGTTCAAGACCTCGTTTGGCCACCGCCAGTGCGGCCTGGTTGCGCCCGTTCTCCCGGAGGTAGTGACTCCCAAGGTGGTAGTAGGCGATGGCATCGGGAGCCCAGCAAATGAGCGCGGCCAGGAGTTCGTCGGCCCGTTTGGTTTCATTGAGTCGGTTCAGGAGGCCGACCAATTCGAGGAGCAACTCTTCACTCTCCTCACCATCATTCTGCCAGTTTTCATTGGCAATCGCCCGCATCAGCAAAGTGACGCTTTCACCATCATTCTTTTCCCCGGCGTGGTAGGCCAACTGCATGAAGAGTGCGGTGTAGTTGACTAGCGGGCTGGCAGTGGGTGAGTTTGCGGCAATGGTCAGAGCATCGTCGGATCGCTTGTATGCCGTTTGTAGCAATTCGGGGTCGAGGTCTCCTTCCTCTTCATCGTCGATGATCGCCTTGAGCAAGTCCGAGATGCAAAGCAGCATCCAGTCGCCAAAGGTGTCCAGCTCACGATCGATAAGGACCTCGGGACCTGCTTTGACGAGGCGGTCTGCGTCGATTGATTCGCGAGCAATAAGCTTCCTGGAATCGGGCGGGAAACGCTCGGCGAGTTCTTCAATATCAACCGGTGGCCCGGCTCGAAACTCCTTCTGGCACGCATCGATGAAGTCGTCGGTCAATCGGGCAAATCGGTTGGCCACATGTTTGTCTCGCATAGACAATCCTCCTGGGACGGGAGGCATAGCAGATATGATTCTAAGCGTCAACGCGACAAGCCTTTCCTGCTTGCAAATACGCGCCCGTAAGTCTATCCATAAAAAGAGACTTCAGAGAAAGTTTCGGCCCGGGCCATAGCTAGTGACTTTTGAGAATGTGGCGGCTCGGGGGTCGACAAACGGTCGACCTCGAAGGGGAATCTATTGGATACGTTGTTTTCCAGGCGCGTTGTGCTGGTATCGGGTAAGGGTGGAGTAGGGCGTACTGTGTGCGCTGCTGCCCTGGCGCGGGCTGCGGCAACCCGTGGCCGGCGTGTCCTCGTGGCAGACCTCGAAGAGGCCAGCTCGCAACGGCGCAGCGCCCTGGCGAAGCTCTATGGCAGGGACCAATTGCCTAAGGAGCCAGTTGCTCTTGAGCCCAATGTGGATGGCGTTCTGGTGCAAACGGAGTACGGAGCCGAACTCTTCCTTCGCTCTGTCTTCAAGGCGAAGAGCCTGGTCGGACTGGCCATGCGGTCGCAGTCACTGCAGCGACTTCTATACGCTGCTCCATCCTTCCGGGAGATGGGGATGTTCTTCCACTTACTACATCTTCTTGAGCGAGAGGAGCATGGTCGCCCGCTATATGACTATGTAGTGGCGGACTTGCCAGCAACCGGTCACGCACTGGCCATGACAAGCCTCCCAGAGATCCTCTTGCGTCTGATGCCTACCGGCCCCGGAGCCGATGCATTCCATCGGGGTCAGTCGTTGCTCAATAACGAGGAAGTAACCGCCAGTTGGGTTGTTACGCTGCCCGAGTCCCTGCCCGTCAGCGAAACCCTGGAGCTCCTCGATGGCTTTCGTCGCACGAAGATGCCCCTCGGGGGTATCCTCGTCAACCGGATGCCTGCCAATCCTTTCTCTTCCGAGGAGCGGCAGGCCCTGACCGGGGTGCTGGGAGACCGGCAGGTAAGAGGGTTGCGTGGCCTTCATCGCATCACCCAGTCAGAGTCTGCCTTGGCGAGACTTCGGTCCGGCACAGATCTGCCGATGAAGGTTCTGCCCGAATTCGTGGTGGAAGGTGAAGAACTAGTTCAGGAGTTGAGTCTCAAGTTGCTGGAGGGGCAGCCATGAATACCCTCCAGGGCCTACTCGATGAAATGCGCGTTGTTGTCTGTTGCGGTGCGGGAGGAGTGGGCAAGACAACGGTCTCTGCGGCCCTGGCGGTGGCTGCTGCGCGCCGGGGCCGACGAGTATTGGTACTGACAATTGACCCCTCCCGCAGGTTGGCTGAAACCCTCGGAATATCTACCAGCCTGCCCGAGCCGATTGCGCTCCCTGCCGACCGACTGGCCGCGGTCGGCGTGCGTTTACCCGGGAACATTGATGGTTGGGTGCTCGACCCGGGCAGGATCGCCGACCGGGTTGTGGGGCGGCTGGCCAAGAGTCCGGAAGAGGCGGAGAAACTGAAGCAGAACCGGATCTACCAGGGCGTTTCCAGAATGGTCGCCGGAATGCAGGAGTATACCGCGGTGGAGGCGCTCCATACGCTGGCAGGGAGTGGGCGTTACGAGTTGATAATTCTGGATACACCACCCTCACGCAACGCCCTGAGCTTTCTTGATGCTCCGATTCGTTTGGGCAAGTTCCTTGACGGGCGAATCTTCAAGCTATTCCTACCCGCTGAAAAGGGCCTGTTCCGTGGTGCCGCCAGGCGAGTCACAAGCCTCGTATTGACCACCGTATTGGGTAAACAGGGGTATACTGACCTGACCAATTTTCTGGCATCATTTTCCATCGTATTCAAGGTGCTAGGCGGGAACGCCGAAGTTATGCGAGAGCGCCTCCAGCAGCCTGATTCTACCTTCCTGATGGTAACCACCAGTGCTCAAGCTGCGGTCTATGACACGCTCCATTTCCGGAAACGACTTGACCGGTTGCAATTGGCCTGTGGCGGGTTCGTTCTCAACCGCAGTCTCCCCGCCGATAGGGATTGCCCAATGCCCGATGAGTCATTGCTGCCGCCCGATGCAGGACCTTTCGCCCGCTCTGCCTTGGACAAGCTGGCCGCGCTGGGTGCAATCGAGCAGGAGTTGGCGGACCGGGAGGAGGGGATTATCGGGATCCTCGAAAAGGCCGCAGGGGATGAGGGGGTTGCCCTCTCGCTACCAGAAATCCCGGGAGGAGTTGAGGACATGGAGGGGTTGGAGCGACTTGTAGAGTGGATGGAATCTAAGGAACTCTAGGAACAATCTATCGGCAGGCATCGACTGTATCCTGAAGTGCCTCATCAAGCCCGTCACTCGTGAACCCCAGGGCTTCCTGGGAAGGTGCCGGATCGAAGTAGGTGAGACGCGTTTGCAGGTGGACGAATGTGGTCGGGTGGAGCCCGCTCTCCTGCCCCCGCAGCCGATGGAAGAGCCAGACCAGGAACATTACCGATACCACGATGAAAGTCGGCAAGGTCCTGACCCGTTTCGCCTTCCCCGCCATGCGAGATAGCGGCACCAGGAGTTCGGGCCAGGTGCGATTTTCACCGCCGATGGGGTAGCTCCTGCCGTTCTCACCCCTCTCCAGACCCCCAACGATGGCATCGGCAACCCGCTTCACGGAGACCATATTTGTCCCCCCTTTTGTGTAGAAGAGAGGCCAGGGGGACCGCAAATAGGCGATGAGGGGGGACCAGAGCGGCCGCCGCCCCGGCATACTGCCGAAAATGTAGGGAAGCTCCAGGACACAGACGGAGAGCGAATCGCCCCCAGCTTCAAAGGCCGCCTGCGCCTGATCTTGTCGCGACCGGATGTAGGGGTGGTGAGTGGCCAGATTCCATTCCGGATGGGTGCGATTGAAGTACGCAAAGTAGGAACTGCAAACCACACCCCTGGACACCCCCGCCTCCCGTGCCATGGTTAGCACGCGGCTCACCGTTTCAACGTTGTGCTGGCGGAAGAATGGATAGGCCGGTCGAGGAGGAATGGTCCGGTCGTCGGCACCCGCGGCGTAGACGATGCAGTCATGGCCACCAAGCAACTCGATCAGCGCCGCATCAGCCAGCTTGCCAACATCGGCTTCAACATAGCGAACCTCGGCTGGAAACATATCCTCGAGGGGAAGGTCGAGGGCCACCGCGGTTACCGTGTGCCCTCGCTTCAGTAACTCAAGAATCGTATGGTAGCCAACAAAACCGGTGCCACCGATGACACAGGTGCTGGGGCGAGATTCAGCGTTCATTCAGCTCCAGGGTCGCAGATTCTCTCGCTGCACTGACCTGGCCCACAGCAGGTCTGACTAGCGAGTTCTCCCAAGTCTAGGTTCTTTCGGCGCAGGAGTCGAGAAGAGAACCAACCAACCAATCCGACGCAGCACGGTCCGCACCACCCAACCTCGCATGCTCGGCGACGTCTTCCCCCCATTCCGTCCGATCTGACCGATTCGTCAGATCAGTCCGATCCAGCAAGCATGGTGCGCGTTGCCCACGCCAGGCGCGCACCGTTACGGCTCGGGTGGTGCGCAATGCCTTTGGTGCGCACTGCCTCAAGCCGGCTACGCCGTGGATGGGCCGTACTTGCGCGGGCGGGGGAGGAGGACCAAGTGCTAAGCGCCCTCCCTTTGCCCCCCGCCCGTTCCCGCTGGGAACTGACGATCAGCAATGCCCAGCATGGTGGGCAAAGCCGTGGAACCACCCGTGTCTTTCCAAGCATTCATTAAGTAGAGATAGTTGAGCATGGCGAGGATGGGTGGGGAGGGGTTGCCTTGGATGGGCAGCCCCGCGTCACAAACAGACCTCGCAATGGCACTAAATATCCAGGTCAACGCCCCGGGCTCTCATCGATAAAACCGGCAACATCGTATGGCAGGCCCGGTACGCACCCTTTGGCGGCACTGGTGACGGCACACCGCCAACCTTCGACGAGGGCGACATAGGCATCGATGCCGACCCGGGCATCACCCAACCCCTCCGCTTCCCGGGGCAATGGGACGATGGTATCGAGGGCATCTGGTACAACCACCACCGGTTCTATCTGCCCGAGTACGGCATGTACGGCCGCCGGGATCCGATTCCCAGGGTTGACGGGAATATGTTCAGTTATGCCGGCGGGAACCCGGTGATGGCGGCGGATCCGTTGGGGTCGTTTGGGATGGGGGTCAACCCGTTTGGTGGGCACTACGCTTCACCAAGAACAAATCAGCTCACGGGACAGGGCCTCAATGCGCTGGCCGATTGGCACTACGGTCCGTCGTTGCAGGACAAAGTGGAGGGCATGGCCATCGACACCCTCCTCACTATCGCAGGGGGCCTACTAGCCAAGGCAGGTGGAGCGGCAGGGGCTGCGCTAAAAAAGGCGCTCCCCAGTCTGTGGGACGAAGCGATGTGGGCTGCAAAAGAAGCCGCAATGGCTGCTGATGACGCCTGCGAGAACCTCGGGAGGTTTCCTGGGCTCGTGGCTGATGCCTTCCCAAATGGAGGCAAGGCGTACAAGGGCAACCGGTCAGACTTGATCTATGAGCCTAACGTCGAACCTGGGGACGTTCCATTGAAGATACGCTTCGACATTTCCGATCCAAGTCCACACAATTCCCCCCATGTTGACTTCGAAAAGTTCATCAATGGGCTTTGGAAAGGAGACGGGAAAGTGTTTCCAAGGGATGTTCCTCCTG
>CAZFVN010000055.1:0-13444 GCA_964522395.1 uncultured Myxococcales bacterium | reverse complement strand
GTGCTCCCTGGGCATGCTCCGAACAGTACGCTGACTGGAGGTTGAGATGAAGCTATTTGGTGATGACAACAGACGACTCTACTCGTTCAAACTCCACCTCACTCGAAAGGAAATGGACTACCTGCGTCGACTGCTGGAGGCCTGGCTATCTGATGAGCCTAGCGATGACATCAACGAACACATGCACTTCGATGCCAACGATCATACTGCGGAGATAGTTCTGGTTGAGGAGCGGTAGTTACCCTCGGCCCCAGGTGCACCTCGGTTGTGGTTTCGCCCAAGGGTCTTACAGTACCTCCCATCCCAGCCAAGGGTCTTAGACTGGGTCTTACTTGGCGACTGGCTCCCAATGGTTCTCGCTGGTTCTAGTTGGGCCAAATGGGCGAAAACTGGACGCCATCCAAACCGATGCAGCACGGCCCGCACCCCCCAAACATCACATGCTCGGCGACGTCTCTTCCCCCGATTCCACCACCCAGGCGCAGGTGGTTCCATGGCACTATCTCGGGTCGAAGGCATTGCCGGTCGCTAGTTCCCAGCGGGAACGAGGACGGAGTATTGGGAGGGCGCTCCGCACATGTTTGCAGGGCATCACGGGCACTATCGGCCTGGGTGGTGCGATACGATTACGCACCACGAATATCAGATGTGGCCCGGGAACGGCGTGGGTGGTGCGCAACGACCCGGCACATCCAAGCCACGCTGGGGTCCTGTGACTCGCATGGGAGAGGCCTATTGAACCACCCGGGCAATTCCATGCTCCCCCAGGATGACTGCGGGAGCGTTCAGGCCGCGCTGGATCGGCGAGGGTGGGGACTGGGCTTATGGTTGCTGCTGTGACAGTGGACGCGGTGTTGAGGTTGCCTTCGATGTCGGCTTTGCTGGGGCAGCACGGCCCGCACCACTCCCGGGCGGACGCACCGCCCTAGAAGCATTTGCTGATATCTAGATGGATCGTCGTCTTCGGACCGTCTTTGACATCCTGCAGCGTCCACTTCTTGCCATTGCCGCAGAACCAGTCGGCGTAGTAGAGGCGGTTGGTGATATTGCGCACCAGAATGTCCTTGTGATAGTTACCGTCAACCTCGCGTACCTCGAGGGTACCTGACATCCACCGGGTATAATCGATGACCGCTTCGAAGACCGCTTTCTGGCTATCCTTGACCGGTTCGAACTTCATCTCTTTGCCATGCAGGCCCAGGGTGATAGCGAAGTCCGGTGCGTTGGAGGGGTCCCATGGGACCTCCGCGTCGGCTTCGATAGTGACGGTGATCTTGAGTTGCGGCTTGCCCTCAGCCTTGCAGAGATTGGCGAAGATCAGGTCGCTGCGGCCAATGGAATCCTCGACAACCAGGCCATAGAGATAGGCCTGGCACGCATCTATCGGCTCGAAAGTGACCGTTATCGGCTCGCTCGCAGCGAAGACGGTGTAGAGAGGTTCCCAGCGATAGGTGTGCCACTGCATATCGAGGCGCTTCACCGTCGGGTAGAGTTTGGCATTTGCCTCAAGTTCCGCTTCCTGGAAGGTACCGTCCGCGAGTCGTAAGTGCCAGGTCGATTTGATGACTTCCCAACTAAGCGGGTCGACCGTGGCGTGCCACTCCACAGTTTCCAGTTCCTCGGAGCCCGGAACGAGGTAGGAAAAAGGTACGATGAGGACTTCGTTGTCGCCAGCCAGTTCGCGGCGCCAATAGGCGAAGGACTCCTTGTCGCCCTGGTGGAGGACGACTCGTTGGTAATCGTAGGTCGCAGATACCATGCCGGTTTCCTGGTCGATATCGATGGGAAGCTGGTTGTAGAAATCAATCTGACCCATGCCGTAGGAGGGTAGGGACGCAAAGACGAACGAGGCCTGGAAATCATCGGCGAGGTTCTCGGTTAGGAGCGGACGGGAGAGGGAGAAGTAGTCTACCTCTTCCACGAACCAGCCACTCTGGTCTTTGCATATCTCCCGGTCATCACCTTCGAAGCAACCGAAGATTGGACCCATCTCCGCGGTCGTCACCTCTTCAAGAACGCTGGCGAGAAAGTCCTGCCAAAGCTTGGGTGGCCCCGCGGCCTCATACACCTTGGCAGGCGAGCTGCCGTTATACGGATTCTCTTTGTGGTAGTACTCGCCGCTGGGGGGAAAAAAGACGGACATACCGGTTGCATTGGCGTGGCCCGGTCCGACGTCGTTGAACACCACCAATTTGTCGTAAGCCGCGACTGTTGCGGCGGCCGGGGTGGCGAGCTCTGGACGAAGTGCCACCAGGTCGGCTAGAAGTTGCCCCAGATCAAGGAGATGCATGGAGGAGAACCCGAACGGCAAGGAGGCAAACTGCTCCGAATTGTGGCGCGCCGACATGATGTCCCCCACGTAACCGGGGAGGTCTTCGCTAAGCACCTCAAGGAATCCGGCGAGGGCCTCCTCGAAGGCCGGGAGTCGCTCCAGGTCGAGGAGTGAAATAGTAACGTCGGGATATGCTGGAGCCCAGTTGGTGACATACTCTTCGGCGATGGCCCAGGCGAGTGTGTCCGCGGCGACGTTTCCGTCGTCATGAGCGATTTGCAAACGGTCGAGGCGGAAGCTGGCGCCAATAGCCAGCTCCTCGGATGCGAGAAGGTAGTGGGTGTGCGGGATCATTGAGTGGGCAACTTCCCAATTACCCATGAGGCAAGCATAGAAGAAGAGAAAATCGAACCGTTCGAGTTGGGCTTTCTCCAGACCGTTACCCAGACCTTGCGCGATGGCGGGTAGCGGCATCCAACTGTGGTTGGTCCAGTCGGAGCCGATTCCGGTGTAGCCGCCGCCGTGGTCGTCAAGGATGAGGGCGTAGCGTCGAGCGGGGTAATTGGTGACTCCCCATTCGATGAAATCCGCAAGGACGTCGGGATCAGCGGAATCGAATTCCTCCATCTCTTCCAGCACAACGATTTCGTCCTTGTTGATTAAAAGGCGTTGCCCGGCCACCAGATCTTCTTTCTTCCAGTTGCTGGGACGAGTATCCATGCCTGCGACGTAATCCATCTGCACGATAATGTTGAGGTTCTCGTTGGAGCCAATAGTCATGAGCTGGTTGAATTGGGCGAGCATGGACCCTTCGAGGTCATTGTCGCCCATGGCATAGATGAGGATGGTCCAGCCGGGGGTATAGTGACACGCGCCTTCGATGCACTCGCTGAATTCGGCGCACTTCCCACAGCTCCCACCGCAACCGTCGCCGCCACAGAGCATGCCTTCGCACTGTTGAATGCAACAGGTACCATCTTCCAGGCAGAGTTCGGGGGCCAGCCCACCGCCCGAGGTGAAGCAAGTGCCGCAACTCCCGCCGCAACCGTCATCACCACACTGCTGACCATCGCATTGCGGAAGACAACCAGGTTCAACTTCACTGATGGTCGCGATATCCGGGGTCGGGGCCTCAGGCTCGGTGCTGCTGCATGCCGCTTGCAGGCCGACCAGGAGGAGCGTAGTAAGGAGAAGTTTCGTGGCGGATTTGACGGACATTTAGCTCCCCATCTTCCAGGTTTGGCTTCCCTCAGGGAGCCGAGGCAAACGGTACCCCGTCCTTCACCATCATGCAATGACATTTGGCGCGTGTGGGCATGCGCCTTGCGCGTTGTGCCCGCGAGGCGCTATTCTGTCCCACTATCATGCTATGCCATTTGGCGCGTGTGGGCATGCGCCTTGCGCGTTGAGCCCGCGAGGCGCTATTCTGTCCCACTATCATGCTATGCCATTTGGCGCGTGTGGGCATGCGCCTTGCGCGTTGAGCCCGCGAGGCGCTATTCTGTCCCGGTCATGGGGAGGCGATGATGATTGTGCGCACCAGCTATCTGGAACTGGGAATCATGTTGTTTGCCACCGCCGTCCTAGCCTGCTCCTGTGGTGGCGACTCTACGGCAATCGATACGCAAGCTGACGGGGTGGTCAATGATGTATGGGAGGTAGTTGGCGATGTGTTACCGCCTCCCATGCAGGCTTGTCAGGGAGCGCCCTTCGATAGTCCCGCTGGCAACCTCTTGCCGCAACCTCTACGCGTCTACAGCTTTGCTACTCCGGTGGTGGTTGGAAGCGCCACCTTGAGCTGGTCAGGTCAGGGGGATGATGTTGAGGATGAGCTTCTCGCGCTGGCTGCTGCACGAGGCCTCGATATAGTGGCGGAAGAAGGTGCAGTATCGCTCTTCTTCCATCCCGATTCTGCGTGGCCGCAAGTTGTTGCCGATTGTCAGGGGGCCGGAGAGGGCAAAGAGGATTACTATTTGGTGGTGGCGGTAGCCGACGGCCGGGCTGTGGTAGAGATTGTAGCTGGGGGAGCGGCCGGGCGCTTCTACGCCCTCAAGACCCTTCGACAATTGCTTGAACCGGGGAAGCCGCTGGCTATTTCACCGGCCACCATCTTCGACCAACCGGCGACGGGCACGCGCGGCGTGCTTGAGGGATACTATGGAAAGCCCTGGTCGCCGGAGGACCGACTGGCCATGGTGGTGGAAGCCGCGCACCTGAAGTTCAATACCTACGTCTACGCCCCCAAGAGCGCGGCGACCATCAACACCGCATGGATGTTGCCCTACGAGAAGGAAGAGCTAGAGCACTTCGCCGAGTTGACAAAGGTCGCGGCACTTAATCACGTGCGGGTCTGCTTCGAGCTCCATCCTTCCTTCCTCTTTCATTACTCTACTCCCGGCGACTTCGACATCCTGCTGGGCAAGTTCGAGACAGTTATCGAGCTAGGCATCGATTGCGTGGTCCTTGCCTACGATGATGTACCTCCCGAGCTAGTCCCACCGGACCCAGACGTGTACGAGAGCTATACCGAGGCCCAGGTCGATTTTGTCCCCCGCCTTGGGGAAGCCCTCCTGGCACTCTACCCCGACCTTGAATTGGCTTTTGTTCCAGTCGAGTATTTCACGCAACACGAGTCTGCCTCCACTGCCTGGCCCGCCCTCGGCGCCGCCCTGCAGCCGGAGTGGCAGATTGCGTGGACCGGGCAGGAAATCGGGTCGACCACGGTGACATTGGCCGATGCTCAGGAGGCCACTGCGCTCATGGGACGTAAGCCACTGTTGGGGGATAATTACCCGGTATCTGATGATGCCTACAAGACAGGGATTGTCCATTTGGGACCCCTCTCGGGCAGGGATGGTGACCTGGTGGAGAGCCTCTCTGGTCTCGCTTTCAATGCCATGCCGCTACCCTACGCTTCGCTACCGGCGCTGGCCACGTGTGCGGACTATGCGTGGAATCCAATGGCCTATGACGGCGAGGAATCCGCGTCAAACGTGGCCCGATTCTATGGGGGAGCTGAGGGGCAGGCCGGTTTCCTGACCCTCATGATGGCCAACCGCAGCCCCATGTTGGACGGTAGTCACGCACCCGAATTGGAGGCCGCCTTGAGCGCCTTCTGGTTGGCCTGGGAAAGTGAGGGGGACGTGGGCATTGGCGCAGACGTTTTGCGCAGCGGCTTTTTCGTCCCTTACAGCGATGCACCTCCCGCCCTCGCACTATTGGAAGCGCATCCGGCGGTGGCCTCGCAGTTGCTGCCCTGGGCAGAGGCCCTGGGAGGCTATGGTGAGGCCGGCGAGGAGGCCTTGGAACTCCTTGCCGCGAGTCGTGCCGGGGAGGCTTTCGATACCACGGATTTCGCCGCCAAAGTAGGTGCTCTCGCCGAGGGATTCGCTCGACCCACCGGTTCGGCCATGGATGAGTTCCTGCAGCGCACCCTGCTCGAGCTGGAGTAGTTTCATGGCGGTACCATGCTGCAAAACCGTCGCAGCGCGCGCGTCTTTATGGTAGATTCCTAGCGACTATTTGCTGAGGTAATAAAATGACATTGTTCTTTCCACGGCCCATCTGGCTGCTAGCTATCGGCTTACTTCTGGGGGCCTGCAGCACATCCGATTCCGTGAGTCAAGATGCCCTTTCCGATACCTCTCTTAAGGACGATTCTTCCCCGGACATCGTTTCGCCAGATGGTCTGCTCGTACCTGAGGCGGTGGAGGAAGAGGACCTCCTTCCCTTCGACTTTGCGACGGATCAAGGGGGCGATGCTTTCGACCCCTGTCTGCCAGGAGAGGGATGCCTCCTCGACCCGTGCGATGACAACGGCCAATGTCTCTCCGGATGGTGTGTGGAGCACATGGGCGAAGGGGTTTGCACACAGCTCTGCCAGGAAGAGTGTCCCCCGGGCTGGTCTTGCCGACAGGCAGGGACAGGACCCGATTTGGCCTCCATTTGTGTCTCCAATGTATCTAACCTCTGCAAGCCGTGCGTTACTACCGAAGGGTGCAAGGCCCCGGGTGGTGCCGAGGACGTTTGCGTCGACTACGGACAGGAAGGATCATATTGCGGGGGGGCCTGCGCTGCCGACGAAGACTGCCCATGGGGTTTCTCATGTCTGACGACAGTCACAGTCGATGGCATCAGCACAGAGCAATGCGTGGCCGATGCTGGGGTCTGTCCATGTACTCAAAAAGCGGTGGAACTCTCTCTTTGGACGCCGTGCGAAGTGGCTAACGACTTCGGCTCTTGCGAGGGCAAGAGATACTGCACGGAAGAGGGTCTCTCCGGATGTGATGCCCTGTCGCCGCTGCAGGAGACCTGCAACGGCCTCGACGACGACTGCGACGGGGAGTCAGACGAGCCGGTCCTCCTGGACGGCAAATACATGGAGCTTTGCGATGATGGCAATCCTTGCACCGTAGACCTCTGCAAAGGCGAGACGGGGTGCCAACATACGGCCCTGACTGAGGGCGAATGTGTCGACGGTGATGCTTGCACCATCGGGGACCACTGCGACGCGGGCTTCTGCGTCGGACTGCCCATCGCCTGTGACGATGACAATCCCTGCACCGACGACGTCTGCGACGGCCTGGGTGGGTGCACCAGCGAATTCAATCAAGCGACTTGTGACGACGGAGACCCATGTACCGTGGCCGACCAGTGCAAGGCGGGCCAGTGCGGCGGTTATGAAGTTTCCTGCGAATGCGGCGAAGATGCCGATTGCAGCTCGCTTGATGACGGCGACCTTTGTAATGGCACGCTCTACTGCGACCAGGAAGGTGTACCCTTCCAATGCAAGCTGGTGCCTGGGTCTGTGATTGCGTGCAACGCACCCCAGGGAACCGATGCGCCCTGTCAAGCGAGTCTCTGCGACGCTGAATCGGGCGAGTGCGAACTGGTTCCTGCCAACGAGGGATTTGCCTGTGACGATGGTGATGCCTGCACTGTTGGCGATCATTGCGGGGACGGTATCTGCTTGTCAGGAGTGCCCGCTGTTTGCAAGGATGACAATCTTTGCACCGATGATTCTTGCGACCCCGTGGCCGGCTGCATGCACCTCGCCAATAGTGACGGATGCAACGATGGCGATGCGTGTACGGTTGGAGACCAGTGCGTCGACGGGGTGTGCGTCGGCGGAGATGAGCAGGTCTGTGACGATGGCAATATCTGCACCGACGACGCTTGCGACCCGGTGAAGGGCTGCGTGCATCTGGGCAATGATGGCGAATGCGATGATGGAAACGCGTGTACCACCGGTGACTATTGCGACGAGGGGCTGTGTGTCAGCGTCGGCATGTTGTCCTGCGACGACGAGAATATCTGTACATCGGACCAGTGCTTCCCGGTGGTTGGTTGTCAGCACAGTGCGATTGCTGGACCTTGTGATGATGGGAACCCCTGTACGGCAGGTGACCTCTGCATCAACGGAGTCTGCATTTCAGGCGATTTGCTTGACTGCGATGATGGTAATCACTGCACCGATGACCTTTGTGACGAGGCGGGGCAGTGCCAGCACATCGTCAACGACTCGGAATGTGACGACGGCAACTCCTGCACCAAGGGCGACCACTGCGTGGAGGGAGCGTGCACATATGGTGCTCTTCTCGATTGCGACGATGACAATGTCTGCACCACCGATGCCTGCGACCCGCTTCAAGGTTGCTTACATCTCCTCAACGATGCCCCTTGCAGCGATGACAATCTATGTACCACCGGCGACTATTGCAGCCTGGGCGAATGCGTCGCCGCCGGAACTCTCGTCTGCGCCGATGGTAATCCGTGCACGGACGATACCTGCAATCCTGATAGCGGGTGCGCTTTCGAAGTCAATTCGGTGGCTTGCGACGATGGCAGTGTCTGCACGGTGAACGACATCTGTGAAGACGGTTGGTGCGTTTCGGGTCCGGCTCTGGATTGCGACGATGACAATCTCTGCACCGACGATTCGTGTGACTCGGTTGACGGCTGTTCGAATGCGGACAATCTGGCGCCTTGCGACGACGGCAATGCTTGCACCGCGTCGGACGCATGTGCGGACGGCGCATGTGTACCTGGGGATGCGGTTGTCTGTGAGGATACCAACCCGTGCACTGACGATTCCTGCGACGAAGCGACCGGTTGTGAAGCGGTTCCCAACGTCGATGAATGTGATGACGGGGTAGGGTGCACTGTGGGGGATAAGTGCAGCGACGGGGTGTGTGCCGGCGTCTCCTGCGCCGATGAAGGGATGGTTTGCTGGCAGGGCGGATGTGTTACCCATTACTGCAGTGATGGATCGTGTGACCAGGATGAGACCTTCGAAAACTGTCCCGCCGATTGCACCCTCGACCCGTGGATCTACAGTGCTGAGATTGAGTGGTACCCCATAAAGTACCCTCACGATACCTGGTCGCAGTCACAGGGCGTTTCGGTTTGCAAGAACTCAGGCCTCAGGCTCTGGCGCGATGAGGTGGGGTCACTGGACCACTCCGATTGGCTCTACGACACATACAGTACGCATAATCTTGGCGGTCACGACATCGGCTATAAGGTGCAAAGTGCGTGTGCGGGACAGCAGGAGGGACATACCGGGGTCTGGGCGATGCTCGGGAAGGAGTGGTCGGATTCCATCAAGCAAACTGCCGGAGCGAGTAACGGTGACTCCGTTTACATCCTCAATAAGCAGCACCATGGAAGCGACTACCCGACGACAGCCAGTTACACAATTGTCAAGCCCGAGGCTTCGTCGGTGACATATGTCGGTGCTTACCCGTCGGATACTGCGGCGGGGATGACCCGGGCAGTTGTTCTTTGCGCTAAGCGAAAGTAACACGGGAGCGGGAGTGGATCTTATGAACGGTAATAGATGGTTGGTTGGCATCCTCGCAAGTGTGGTAGTCGCGGCCTGCAGCAATACGGGCGGCGTGGTCGAATCGGACGGTGTCGCAGCGGATGTCGGCGATACCTCCATGGTGGGCGAAGATGCCAATAGCGGGTCAGATACGCTGATGCCAGGAGATAATGGCTCCGACGGTGTGCCAGACCTGTGGCAGTTTGAATCCGTCGAGGAATCTGTTAGCGAGACTTTCGTTCCTTGCGAAGCGGGGGAGGGGTGCTTCCTTGACCCCTGCGACGACAACAGCGAGTGCCTTTCGGGCTGGTGTGTGGAGCATATGGGTGAGGGTGTCTGCACCGAACTTTGCCAGGAAGAGTGTCCTCCCGGTTGGAGTTGTCAGCAAACGGGTACCGGCCCCGACCTGGCCTACATTTGTGTTTCCAATGTGGCGAATCTCTGCAAGCCCTGCGCAACCACCGAGGGCTGCAAGACCGTGGGAGGTGCCGAAGACGTTTGCGTCGACTATGGAACCGAAGGGTCCTTTTGCGGTGGAAGCTGCATCGCGGACGACGACTGCCCCTGGGGATTTTCATGTCTGACAACAGTCACAGTCGATGGCATCAACACAGAGCAGTGCGTGGCCGATGCAGGGGTCTGTCCATGCTCAGGGAAATCCGTCGCGCTCAGCCTGTCAACTCCCTGCGTCGTCGAGAACGAGTGGGGGCTATGTGTCGGCAAACGGGTCTGCGGTGAAGCCGGAATAAGTGATTGCGATGCTTCCGACCCGGCCAAGGAGGTCTGCAACGGAATCGACGATAACTGTGATGGAAATGTGGACGAAGCTTCCTTTGTCGAAGGGAAGTATGTCGATCTTTGTGACGACGGTGACGATTGCACCACCGATGCGTGCAAGGGCGAGGCCGGTTGTGAGCATGCCGCGATCAGCGACGACGAATGCAAGGATGGAAACCCCTGTACCGTGGCGGATCACTGTGACGATGGTATTTGCGTCGGGACCCCGGTGGAGTGCAATGATGACAACCCCTGCACCGATGATGCGTGCAATGACACGGGCGGCTGTGTCTTCACCGCCAACCTGGCCAAATGTGACGATGGTGACCCTTGCACCGTCGGAGACGAATGCAGCGAGGGCGAGTGCGCGGGATATGCCGTCGATTGTGACTGCCAGGAGGATGCCGACTGCGAGGCCCTGGAAGATGGTGACCTTTGCAACGGAATACTCTTTTGCAACCAGGATTCCTTTCCCTATTTCTGCGAAGTTGTACCCGATAGCGAGGTGTTCTGTGCGCCACCCGCGGGCGTCCATTCTCCGTGCCTGATGGCTCTTTGTGACCCCGTAGACGCCTCCTGCTCAGAGGCTGCAGCCAACGATGGAGCCCTTTGTGACGATGGCGACAAGTGCACCATTGGCGATTTCTGCGATGCGGGTCTCTGTCTGCCTGGTGCCGAAGCGAATTGTAATGACGGCAACGAGTGCACCGACGACTCCTGCGACCCGGCAACCGGCTGTGCTCATTTGGACAACGCCGCGCCGTGCAATGATGGTGATGTCTGCACTTTGAACGATGGCTGCGTTGCTGGACTTTGTCTTGCCGGAGAGGGGGTGCTCGCGTGCGACGATGGCAACCTCTGCACCGACGATGGGTGCGACCCCCAGGCCGGCTGCGTTCATGAAAACAACGTGGCGGTTTGCGATGATGGCAATGCCTGTACGACAGGAGATATCTGCACTGGTGGCGGTTGCCAGTCGGGGGCTGGCCTGCTGGCCTGTGACGACGAGAACCCTTGTACGTCGGAGAGTTGTGATGGGGAACTGGGCTGTCTCTATGACCACAATTCTGCTCCCTGCGATGACGGCGATCCTTGCACTTTGAATGACCAGTGCGCGGGCGGCGAGTGTGTGGCCGGTGCCGCGGCCAACTGCAATGACGGAAACCCTTGTAGTGACGATATCTGCGGCGACGATGGGGCGTGCCAGCATGTCGCCAACGAAGCCGGTTGCGATGATGGAAATGCCTGCACCCTCGGCGACCATTGCGAGGCTGGCAAGTGCGTTCACACCGCGCTCTCTCAGTGCGACGATGAAGAGGTTTGTACCAGCGACTCCTGCGACCCCGAACTCGGATGTTTGCACCTCTTCAACCAGGCTCCTTGCAACGATGAAGATGTTTGCACGCTGGGCGATACCTGTGCCCTGGGACTTTGCGTTGGAGGTGAGCAGCAATCATGCAGCGACGCAAACCCCTGCACCGACGATTCCTGTGATGGCGAGAGTGGCTGCCTCTATGTCCCCAATGCCGCTGAGTGCGATGATGGCAATGCGTGCACTGATGGAGACCACTGTGCGGGCGGCGCTTGTAAGGGTGGTTCCCAGATTGAGTGTGACGATGACAACATCTGCACGAACGATAGCTGTGACCTCGAGTCCGGGTGCGTCTATAAGTTCAATTCAGTGCCCTGCGATGATGGTGATCTTTGCACCATGGGGGAGAGTTGTAACCTCGGCGATTGCACCAATGGCGGACAGGTGAATTGCAATGATGGAGATGTCTGTACCGACGACGTTTGCAAGCCCGGCGTAGGCTGCTCCCACAGTCTGAACAGTGCGCCCTGCAGTGACGGTAATGCTTGTACGGATGGTGATGCTTGCGTCGAAGGAATCTGCACCGCGGGCGCCATCGTTGACTGTGACGATGAAAACGTCTGCACTGCCGATTCCTGTGACTCAGTCGTTGGGTGCCAATATGCTCCGGCAGACGGGGCGTGCGAGGATGGGAACCAGTGCACTGAAAACGACACTTGCGTCGATAGCAAGTGCAAAGCAGGCAGCGGCGTGGACTGTAACGACGGGAATGGCTGTACCGATGATTCGTGTGACCCCGATTCCGGCTGTCTCTTTGTCCCCAACGATGCCGCGTGCAGTGACGATGATGCCTGTACCGATGGCGACGCATGTCAGGGTGGGGCGTGCATTCCCGGCGGTGCTCTGACTTGCGACGATGCTAATTCCTGCACTGACGATTCCTGCAATGCAAACAGCGGTTGCGTATACAACTCAGTTGCCAACTACACTGACTGTGGCGGTGGCAAGGTTTGCATCGACGGTGATTGCACCGCCTGCCCCAATCCCCACGGCAACAAGTCGTTTGGCTATACGGGTGGTTCGCAGTCCTGGGTTGTACCCGACTGCGTGCACGCCGTGACCATCGAAGTCTGGGGGGCCCAGGGTGGCGGCTCCAACGGCGGTGAGGATGGTGGTAAGGGTGGCTATTCGAAAGGGACGCTGGCCGTAACACCCGGGGAGACTCTCTATGTCTATTCAGGTGGCAAAGGGAAGAACCAGTCAAGTGGTGGATGGAATGGTGGTGGTCACGGCGCGCAGTATGGCGGTGGTGGCGGCGGCGGAACTGATGTGCGTCAGGGTGGCTCTTCCTGGAGCAATCGCAAAATCGTTGCCGGCGGCGGCGCGGGCGGCCAGACCGGCTCACCCAACCACGGCACCGGCGGCTACGGTGGCGGGAGCTCCGGACAAACAGGAATCTCGAACTATAGCTGGAAGCCGGGCGGTGGCGGTACTCAAAGTGGCGGCGGGGCTGCCGGAGCGCAGTGTTACGCCGGAGGTTTCGGCACCGGCGGCTCCAAAGCCTCTTACCACGTCTCCGGCGGTGGCGGTGGCTGGTATGGCGGCGGCTGCTCATACGGTGGCGGTGGTGGCGGCGGCTCAGGTTACATCGGTGGTGTAACCAATGGCTCCACCCAGGGCAACAACCACACGGGCAATGGTTCGGCCAAGTTTGTCTGGTAGGCGAAGGGAATCGGGATTGAGCCGGTTTTGACTTTCACAGCTTCCTGGGAGTTTCGAGTGCGTCCATCTATCAATCAAGCGGCTGTTTCCTTGGCTGTCGTGGCGATGTTATTCAGTTGTGCCGATGGGCCAGGTAGCTACTCCGTTACCTTTACCTTTGAGCCACCGACCGCTGAAGTTGTCTGGCTCTCCCTTGAAGTGCAGCACAGAGTAGATGGCGCTGTCTCAGGGCCTGTCCTGGCCTCTTCTGAAATGGCGGCCTACGTTCCGGGAACCGGTCTCTCCATGTCGCTGCCGTCCGTGCCCAACGGGTCCGACCGCGTGGTTGTTGTCGAGGGACGGGAAGTCAAGGATGCTAATGCCCGCCCCATTTACTACGGATTCAGTGGGCCATTCACAATTGTTCCTGGCAAAGCGACCACGGTAGAGGTTTCGCTTCTTCTGCAGCCGCCTGAAACGGATAAGCACCCGTCGGCAATAGCAATTGGGTGCGGATCTTTTGAGTCGACACCAAACGGTCGTGATTTCGAGGGGTTGA
>CAZFVN010000054.1:0-34965 GCA_964522395.1 uncultured Myxococcales bacterium | reverse complement strand
TCAGAACGACACACTCAGCGCAGAACGGGGGGTACAAAGTCAATCAGATCGCAAGACAAGCAACCAACAACTCGGAGAGTCCTGGAAACTAATTTCTAGCCGATGTGCAGAAACGCATCAGCGAGGGCCTGCCCACTGGCGCTTTTGGCCACGATGTCCTGCACATTGTACTTCTTGCGCAGGCTCATGGAATCGGACTGGGAGAGTCCCTTGCTGTGCAGCACAATCTGAATATTCTTGGTATCCGGATAGGCAAAGAGCAAGTCGAGGAACGCCTTACCGTCAAAACCCTTCGACTTGATGTCAAAGACGATGACGTCAGGGCGGTCAAGCCCAATATGGAGCGCAGCATGGAGCGGATCCGTAAATGACTGCACATCATTGCCAGCAAGGACAGTCTCAGCTTGCTTCACCGCCTTCTTGTCACTGTCGAGAACATAAATGGCCTTGCGAGCCTTCTCCTCGAAGGGATAGGGCATATTGTACTTTTGTACAAATAGCTCCAGGTCCCGGCGCTTGATGCGATAGTGGCCACCCGGGGTGCGGAAAGCTCGCAGCAAACCCTTGGCAATCCAGTTCTTGATGGACGCAATATTCGCATTACAAATGCGCGCTGCATCGTAGGTCGTAAAAACCGCCTTGTCCTTGAAATCTTTCTTCTTTCTCTCGGCCATCCCTTCCTCCGTTCAGTACCCCGCACAGCGTGCCCAGACCACGACCACCATGTGCCCAGCCAACATCGTACGAGTCTTTGTCCACATCAAATGAAGTCTTGGAGAACCTAACATAACGCAGGCACCCCACCGGGGCTTCGAGTGTATTTGTTTGATGCAATGAGTCAAGGGAAAAGCGACAGGTGAGAGTAGTACTGGCTAAGGACCGACAGTAATGGTCCCCGTGAGTTCTGCGGGAATAACGTATAGGATCCCGCTGGCGGCATCCCTGTACTGGCACCCCGAACAGCTCTCCAATTCACCAAAATCGACTTCAACGAGGGCATCACCGGCTGCAGTTGAGGCGCTGAGAGAACCTCCCCCGGGCACCAGATGTTTGCCATGAATGGCCAGTCGTAGCCCGGCGAAAGAACCCTCCACACCATCAAAGGAGATACTCACTCCTTCTCCCTCTGGCTCCATGGAGAAGGTCGGCCCCAGGACCACCTCGAATTCCGTGCCTTCCTCGCCCGGCCAAAGATGCGCGTAGAGTACCCCGGGGTCATCTGCATAGGAATCAACTTCCGGCGCAGACGCTGGCGCCAAGGTATCTACCGAGGGGCGGAGCAAGGGAACAATTGCCCCCTCTTTGACCAGCAGGACCAGACGATCAATGGGCACCGCCATGTTGACCTCGGCGGGGCCCTCGAAGATCGTATCGTCAAACCAGTTGAACCAGCGCCCGGGTGGAATGAGTACGTCCCGGCTGCTCTCCGGACGCATCACCGGAGCCACCGTGAAGAAGTCGCCGTAGAAGTACTGGAAGTCAGGGTGACCCTGCTCAGGGTGGACCATGCCGTAGGGCCGGGTTACCGGGATGCCCGAGATGGAAGCGGCAACCGCGTAGGTGTAAACATATGGGAAGAGCCGGATGTGCAGCCGGGAGAAATCTCGCCAGATGGAGAGCGTCTCTTCGTCATACTGCGAGACGTAGGGCACGCCATCGTCCTCCCCCTCGTAGAGGGTGAAGTCCCAGGGATTGCAGTTGGCCCCCGCCCCACCGAATTGCAGTACGGGTGAAAGGGCGGTGTGCTGCAGCCAGCGGAGCAGAACCTCTTTGGAGGGGCGGCCATGCCGGTATCCCCCTGTATCCGATCCGAAGAAGGGATAGCCGCTGACCGAAAGGGTCTGGTTGCCTATCATTGCCGCCGGCAATCCTCCCACATGTCCATCCTCCTGATGATAGTTGAAGTTGGTGCAAAGATCCCCGGGCCAGACAACGGATGTGATGGTCTGATCACCGTAGCAACCGGCGCGATTAATCAGGAAGGCGTGCTCCGGAAGCAACTCGCGGTAGGCCTTGTGGTAGAAGTACTGATACCAGTGGTGCATCGTCTCCGAAGGCTCGCCGTTGAAGAAATTGAAGGAGGTTTTGTAGGTGGAATATCCAGAGATCACGTCCTCCCCGTAGTCCAGCTTGAACCCCTCAATGCCGATGTCCACGGCCCGCTGTACGAGACTCTGCCAAAGCGCCACTGCCCCCGGGTCTGTGAAATCCATGAGACGGCCAAACTTGGTGAAGTTAATATCCTCACTTTCAACGAAATACCCATTGGCCTCTGCTTCCGCATAAGCATCGGGAACGCCTTCACTCAAGTAGGGCGCCGACCAGATGGCCACGCGGAAACCAAGGGAGTTGAGATCGTCCACCATGCCCTTAGCATCGGGATAGGCATTGGGTTCGAAAACAAAGGACTCGTGGGCGGTTGCGAAAGGTCGGTCAACCCACATTCCCGACCCGGGCAAGTCCAGTTCGCGCATGGCGTGGGCATTCTCCATGACCTGCTCCTGCCCGTCGATCTCGTCCTCCCACTGAACGACTCCAAAGGCCCATTGTGGGGGCAGCGCCGGCGCACCTGCAATGGCCACATAGCGACTAAGTACCGCCAGTGGTGTGGCCGCCGAGAGCAGATGAAAGCGCAGTGAAGAGGTAGAGAATCGCGTCACCACGCGGTCCTCGTCAGAACTGCAAACATCGAAGAAGCCTGGATGTCGGTCCTCGATGAAGAGTCCCGAACCGTGGGTTGAAATGAGCAGCGGGATGGGATAGTGGGCCTCGTTGTAACCTGACTCCTGCAGAAAATCGATGGTCATATGCATCTGCCGAATGGTGCCGCGCCGAGCAACATGGTCGAAGCTCTCCCCCAGGCCATAGAAGTTCTCACCGTCATCCAGAGCCTTGTATTCCACGGCAATCAGTACTTCATCCCTGAACTGGTCTGGGGCCAGATCAAAGGTGACCACACCTTCATTGTCACTCCGTATGGTGAGCGCAATACTCCGGTCAGCCATCGGTTCGAAGTGGAATTTGTGTCCGCCATCGCTGAGCACTTCATAGGCCGTGACGGTCTCTAGCCCGAGCCACTCGACCCCTTCCGGCACCAGCTCGGGATCATACCGTCGCCCGGAATCGTAGAGGGGGACCCGACCGATGAGGAGCGGCATATCGGAACCATCCCAGACCAACTCCCCATCCCGCCGGGCGGTGAGGCCGAACGGTTGCGTGGTCACGGTTACTTCGAAGCCGGCACCGTCGCCGATTACGATAGCTGATGGGATTGACTCAGCCAGGTCTGGGGCGTCGACTTGCTCAGCCCTGACGTCGAGGCCAGTATCAAGGTCTACCGCCACGGCAACATCGTTCGCCGGACTGGACGTAGTACCTCCACAGGCCACAAAAAGAGTGGCACCAGCGACTATCACGAGACATTTCCAACCATTCATATCAGGCCTCCTGAACGACGTGATGAGACTACATTCAGGCGAACCGCAGCGCAACGCCTATGGACCAGAAGTGTTGGTTTGCAGCCCGTGACGTGATAATTACTTTGACGACCGATGCCGCGGGCCTATACTCAGACCGTCGAGTTTTCTGTTTTGAGAGGATGTCAATGACCACACACGATCAGGATCCCGCCAACCGAAGAATTGCAACTCGTTTTGAGGTGGCCTACGACCTCGCCGTAGATATTGAGGGCGAGAACATACCATACACTGGGATGATTAAGGATATCTCCAGCGGCGGTCTCTTCATCACTACCGACGAGCGCCACGAAGTCGGCGACATAGTTCAGTTACGCTTCACCTTCCCGACTCTTGACAGCGCCATCGACTGCAAGGGTCGAGTGCAATGGCTGAGGGACCGGTATACAGCCGGCGACATGGCCCAGGGAATCGGCGTTCAATTTGTCGACCTGCCCGAGGGTGTCCGGACTGCCATCAACTCCTTCATTAGCGATAAGGAAGTCCCTTTTTACGAAGAAGGCTTCTAGCTCAACCGGTTAGTCTGCAGTGACCCAGTCCAAACCAAGATTGCCCAGCGGTGAACGGAAGGAGAGTGTGAATTCACGCAGCCCCGGTGCAATCACCGGTTGAGGAAGCCCCTGGCCTCCCCGATTCTCCGCAAAACGGTCGAAGCAGATGAGGTATGCCTCGGCAAACTCATCATGGTATGGAAAGAAGTGACGCTGCTCGACCAGTTTGCCCTCCAGATTGGAAATGGAGGCAGCGCGCAGCCGATCGCCCCTGGAGGTTTCAAGATATACGCGCCAGGTCGAACTGGAGAGAGCCAGATCGTTCCAATCGCGATCGCCCGTGAAGAAAGAAACGAAGAAGCACTCGTTCCTCACCAACCGATGCTCCAGGCGAGTCCGCACTGCTGCTCGATCCCGAGCAACTGGCTCATAGACACGGTCATACTCTTGCAAATAGGCCTGCACAAACCTCTTTGAGTAGTAGGTGGCATGGATAACGACCCGGGTCTCAAAATCCTCGTAGAGACGATGTGAGCGAGTCCAGTTCTCCAAAGTCTCGCCATAGTCAAATGTGATGCCAGCGGGAGGGTCACCCAATGAGACCGACTTCGGGCCACAGGCAGTGAAGAGAGCCAGGAAGAGGATCACCACTAACATTTGTCCGACTCGCACCGTCATTATCTCCCTTTGGAGCGCGCACGTGAGCGCCCCTGCTATCCGGCTAATTTGTAAGTATAGCAGTAGTTAATTATGATGGAAGGGTTCTCATCGTCGAGATCGAAGACGCGATTATTGCGGCCCCGCTAGGAGGATAGAATGTCCGCCAGGAATTTGCTGCTCGCTTTGGTGCCAGTCCTACTACTGGTGTTTGCTTGCAGCGGCCGCGATCAACTTGGTGGGCTAGATGGCGCACCGCTGCAGACTCTGCCTCTCTCTGACGCGCTCATCGCCGACGCTGGTCCCATGGACGGCGTGGGTGACCTGGGCGACGTTTCAAGCGATCTCACTGACGTTTCGCCTGATGGCGAGTTTGAAGAGCTGACCATCGATGTCCCCCCGATCCCTTGCGAATCAGATGACGACTGCCCGGTGACCGGCGCCGAGCCGTGCTTCGTCTCCCGGTGTATCATGGATGAGGATGGTCTAAGGAGCTGCAGAGCGGAAGAGGGTCTGCTCTGTGATCAGGTCGGTCAGTGTACGAAGTCGTTGTGTGCTGCGGGAGAAGGCTGCGTGGACATCGCCGACAACGAAGGTGAAGCTTGCGAGGATAGCGATGCATGTACCACCGCTGATTTCTGCAAGAACGGTGTCTGCACAGGCACCCCTGCAGATTGCGACGACGGAAATCCGTGCACTGCTGACCTCTGCGATGCCGACGCCGGAGATTGCTATCATCTTAGCGTGCCCACCGAGTGCGATGACGGCAATGCCTGCACCTCACCAGACCAGTGCGTGGGCGGAGTTTGCACCGGGGGGCCTGTCGTCTCCTGTGACGACTTCAACGATTGCACGAACGACCTCTGTGACCCCGCCGACGGGTGCCACTTCTCTTCAATTCCCGATTGCTGCCTCTACGATTTGCAATGCACCGATGGCTCCGCCTGTACCCTCGACCTGTGCGAGAATCTGGCCTGTACACACCAGCCGTTGGACTGCGACGATAACAACTTCTGCACCTCAGAGAGTTGTGACGACGACATTGGTTGCCTCTATGAGAAGGTGCCTGGTTGCTGCCAGGTGGACAACGATTGCGGCGATAGTGACCTTTGCACCTACGAATGGTGCCAGGACTCAACTTGCCAGTATGCCGACTACACTGGCTGCGTCGACCAGAATCCCTGCACTGCGGATTCCTGTGACTCCGCGCTAGGGTGCGTCTTCAAGCCGATAGATGAGTGTTGCCTGGTCGCTGCCGACTGTGAAGACGGAGATGCTTGCACCTATCGGTGGTGTGCGGCCAACGAGTGTCAGACTCAGATCATCTCCTGTTCCGACGGCAACGCCTGTACCAGCGACTCCTGCGACGCCGCAACGGGCTGCTTCTTCACTCCCATTCCAGGCTGCTGCCTGACCGCGCTGGAGTGCGACGACAACAATGCCTGTACAGAAGACTGGTGCTCCAACAAGCTTTGCAAGCACAAGGCAGTCGCTTGCCTCGATGTGGACATTTGCACCGGCAATCTCTGTGACCCCGACGTCGGCTGCATCTTCCCACCTATTCCTGGCTGTTGCCATGACGACACGGAGTGCGCGGACACTGACCCGTGCACAGTCACAGCCTGCGTCGACCAGGCATGCCAGAGCAATCAGCTCGACTGCCAGGACGGAAACCCATGTACCGCAGACAGTTGCTTCCCGGGCAAAGGTTGTCAGCATGAGATGGTTGCCGGGTGTTGCCTTGATGCCATCCCTTGTAACGACGGCGACCCATGCACCGTGGACTCGTGCGTTGGCAACCAGTGCGTTCACACGCCGCTACAGAGCGAAGAGTGCTGTCAGCCAGATTGCGTGAAGAAGGAGTGTGGCCCCAACGGCTGTGGAGGACTGTGCGGCAACTGTGTCGAGCCCGATTACTGCAATGACGACGGCCTTTGCGTTGACGTCTGTATCCCGGAATGCGACGGCATGGAGTGCGGTCCTGACGGCTGTGGCACTTTCTGCGGCATCTGCCCGGGCGGCTACTCCTGCTCGGATGCCGGGCAGTGTATTCCCTGTTTCCCAGATTGTGGAGGTAAGGAGTGTGGTCCTGACGGATGCGGCAGCTCATGTGGACTGTGCCCCGAAGGCCTTGGCTGCGATTCAACCGCAGGTCAATGTGTCCCGCCTTGCGATGTCTGCGAAGGGCCGGGTTGCTACATGGACGGATTTGAGGCTGGCGAGCTGGAGGGCTGGTCCTTCGATGGGGACGCTGAGGTTATCCACAACATGGGAGTAACTGTCGCACCACAAGGCTGGTACATGGCCTTCGTCGGAACGGGCCTCTCGGAATTGGAGTTGGGTAAACTGCAAAAGACCTTCTGCCCCTCCCCAACGAAGGACCACGTGGGATTCAAGTGGCGGCTCTACTCTGCAGAATTCACCGAATGGTGTGGCTCTATCTATCAAGACCGCTTCATCGTCACCGTTTCCAACGGAAGCCAGGAGATCGTGCTCCTGGATTTGATGATTGACGATCTCTGCCCCGCTTCCGCCTGTGCCGGTTGTGGGGGTAAGTTCATTGGACTGGAAGAGGCTGACGTGGAGTTTGACTACCCGGATGTATGGATGACTCCCTGGTCCACCGCCTTCTTCGAACTACCTCCCGGCTTCACCAACACGCCAGTGACTGTGACCCTGGAAGTTTCCGACGTTGGGGACATGGTCTACGTCACCGCAGTATTGCTCGATGCGATCCAATTCCTGTAGCGCTCGACAGCAGATTGACAAACATTGAGGGAAGACGTAGGAATTAGTCCTTGGAGTCATCGTCTTGATGAAGATGGCCGCTGCTCGAGATGGGGGGAATGATGAAAGCTGCTGACTACGTTGCGATGGAAGAGCGTTACGGTGCCCATAACTATCACCCTTTGCCAGTTGTCCTGGCTCAGGGCGACGGCGTCTGGGTTGAGGATGTTGACGGCAACCGGTATATGGACATGCTCTCCGCGTACAGCGCAGTTAATCAGGGGCACAACAATCCGCGCATTCTGGCTGCTGCGCGGCGGCAACTCGACCGCCTGACCCTCACCTCCCGAGCATTCTACAATGATCAACTCGGCCCATTCTGCCAGCAGGTTGCCAACCTCACTGGAATGAAGAGGGTCCTGCCCATGAACACTGGTGCGGAGGCCGTAGAGACCGCCATAAAGGCTGCCCGCCGCTGGGCCTATGATGTCAAGGGCATCCCCGCAGACAGTGCCGAAATTATCGTTTGCGCAAACAACTTTCATGGACGCACCACGACCATTGTCTCCTTTAGCACTGATGCTGGCAACCGGCGCGGCTTCGGGCCGCTCACTCCGGGCTTCAAGGTCGTACCATTTGGGGACATTGATGCACTTCTGGGGAGCATCACAGAGAACACCGCAGCCTTCCTGTTTGAGCCGATTCAAGGGGAAGCTGGAGTCATGATCCCGCCCTCGGAGTACCTACCTTCGGCGCGGAGAGTATGCACAGAGAAGAACATACTCCTTATCGCCGACGAGATTCAGACCGGACTCGGCAGAACGGGAAAGCTCTTCGCCTGTGACCACGAAAACGTACGCCCCGACGCCTATATCCTCGGCAAGGCTCTGGGCGGCGGCGTCGTTCCCATTTCCGCGGTGGCTTCCTCGAACGAAGTGCTCGGCGTATTTGAGCCCGGTAGCCATGGTTCCACTTTTGGGGGGAACCCGCTGGCTTGCGCGGTGGCAATGGAAGCAATGAACGTCATAGTTGAAGAGAACTTGCCGGCCCGAGCGGAGAGCCTCGGCCAAGCGTTCCGGGGGCGCCTGAGGAGTCTCGTGGGCAACGGTATCGTAGATTCGGTTCGTGGGCGAGGCTTGCTCAACGCGATTGACATTGCCCCCGAGGCTGGGGCAGCCCGCTTGTTTTGCGAGCGACTGCGAGAGTCCGGCATTCTTGCCAAGGAAACCCATGAGACGATTATTCGCTTCGCTCCTCCGCTGGTTCTCTCAACCGATGACCTTGAATGGGCATTGGGACGCATTGAGAAGGTCCTCTCCGCTAGTTGACAGGTGATCTCGGGCTGTCTACGATGGTGCGGACCTGGTTCAAGGAGAACGTGCGCATGAGACTCCCCCCCATCCTGCTAATCGTCTGTCTCGTCGGTTGCTCTCTGGCAAAGAAGGGTCCGACAGAGCAGGCCACGCCGAGCAATGCTCAGGTTCCGTCCACTGCGCCCGATGATCCCCCGAAGCAAGAGCCCACGCAACCGGCCGCACCCGCCAAAAGCGAGGAAACGCGCCCGGTCTTGCCGGTGCTGGAAGACCCGGCCTGGACGGTTCAGGAAGACCCCGCTCGAAATTGGGACGAAACCGATCCTGTTCCCAAGGTTGAGGAAACGCGTAAAGGACTCTTTGAAACCCTCACATCGAACTATGGAGTGAGACTTCCACATAGCAACTCGCGCAGCAGCCTCGAAGCAGCCATTGGCAACAGTAATTGGAGCGTGGAATTCGACCACAGCAGAGCCGCGGGGCCGCGGGTTTTCGCACGGGAAATCATTGTTGGAATCAGCAAGAGCGACATTTTCGTCAACGACTTCCTGGTAGTAAGCGTCACCTGCTCCACGCCTGAGGGTGCACCGTGCCCCGAGTCATTCGACAGTGACCGGGGTGACCTTCGCTATCAGGTGGCACCCGAAATGCTGGGACGCTCTGCGGAAGATGCATTTGTCATAACTCCCTTGCTCAAGCAACTGCAAGATCTCCAACGGGTCCGCCGTGAGGTCCTACACGGAATGGATGAGGCCGCTGCTTCATGGCTGATGGATTGCGACATCTTCACTCTCGCCGCGGACCGCACCATCCCATTTGAGCTACTAACGAAGGTAATACATACGGCGGGATTCGCTGATCTCACCAGAGTCAGGCTGGCCACCGTGGACGATGACAACAACCTCACCTACGTGCCCATTCTCGCCCCTCGCCTGGACCATGGGCAACGCAAGGTAGAACACCTCGTCGGAGAGGGCTGGTGGCAGCGACAGCAGCGGGAGCCTGACGAGGCCTTCGCCTTTGCATACATCAACTATTCGGCATCGCCCTACCCCGAGACCTTTGCCGCTGCCGAGGTACGCGAATTGCCGTCATGTCTGCCACCCACCATCGCCTGGCACAAGGTCATCGAAGATTCTGAGTTCGCCAGAATCACGCAAGAGAAGGTTATCGCCTACATAGACAAGACCCGTCTGTCGCAGGCGTCTCTACTCGGTCTCGCGGCCTCTCCGTCACCGCCCGCGGGTCTGCCTGTTCAGCCAGCTCCTGAGCAGGGGCTCCCCCTGGCACCAGACCTTCCAACCGTGCGGGATGACAATGACCTTGAAGCGGGCGCCGTGGACGGCTTTCCTGCCAGCCGGGTTCTGGTGCCGGAAGCCCCCGACTCACGCACTGGTGAGAGTCCAGATATCGTGACGTCGGTGGATGGCGAATCGGAGTCGCTCGATGAGCCACCGTCCATCGCTCTGCGACCCTTCGTCTACGTCAGGCCTGATGAGTTCGGCGTAGCACTGCGAACTCCCGACGGAGCATTCTTCCAGGCTGTTGCCGTGCCCCGTTCCAATCCTGATCGACTCTACGAGTTTCTGGCAGCCTCAAAAGGCTGGGCACTGGGTGTAAGCGCCAAGCTCACGCTTCGCACCGAAGAACTGGTGGGAGCCCTTGACACGCTCCGCTACCGCTGCCTCGTGCACACAATGTCGGATAAGTGTAAGCGTTGGGAACCGGTATTGCCCCACATCTACTTGTTCCTGCCGCCGGGTGACCGCTTCGCTCCGCTGCGTCCCGCCGGGTCGGCTGAATCGGCTCCCCCCGCCATCAAGGAAGAAGTACCGGCCCATGATGCGGCAGTTCCGGACGAATCACCCGCTCCTCCCCCACCCCTTCCGGTAGATGAGAAGCCTCGCCCTGCCGATTCTCCACTTCTTCCATGACCTCCTCGTTGCCGCCGGGCACGCCCTTTTCTGATTTGGCCGCGGCACTCTCCTTCCCGGGCGTACTGTCCCTTCCAACATTCCAATCATCGACCTCCTCAGCGGCCCAGCTTGTCGACCAACTCCTGATGATGGGGACGGCCCCCACGGGTCACTGGAACCTCACAGAGGGGGCGCTGGCGCAGCAGCCGCTGCCACCTCTCCTGGACACGCTCAGAGAGCTGCTTGTTGCCCGGCGGGAGAAGCAGATGGCGGTTGCCCACCTCTTGCGTTGGGAGCGCGGAGCTCTGAAGAGTTCCGCGCTTCTGAAGAATGCTGGACTGTCCAGCCCGCTCGTCCTCAAGGGAGGGGCTGCCAAGTATGCGCTCTACCCGACCCCATACTTGCGCACAAGCGCGGACCTGGACCTCTTGCTCCCCGCGGCTGAGGTTGATCCTGCCATCGGAGTGATGGAGCAGGCCGGCTTCACCCTGGTAGCCACGGACCATCGCCGCCCCTACACTGCCCGGTTCGGCCATCAGGTCATGCTCAGAAGGGAGAGGACAATTGTCGAATTGCACCGGTCCGTCGACAATCTGGAGCGCCCCTCCATGTCCTTTGACGCACTGATTGACGAGTCCCGATCCATTACCGGACTCGACCCCTGGCTGCGGGGGCCGAGCCCGGAAGTCGCCCTCCTGATCGCTGCCGCGCATGCGCTTAAGCACGGTCTGCTTCTGCCACTGCGGGATCTCGTAGATGTGCAACTTGCGCTGGAAGACGCGCACCTCGACGTAGACCTCCTGCTCACCCGAGCGAAGGAAGCTGATCTTGACCAGGTGCTGGCCTTTCTCGCATCCCAGGCCGGAAGTCTTTCAGGCCGGTGGACGTCCCGTCATTCTGCTGCGGTTGAGGCGCTTCCAGAAGCAACCAACCTCTCCTTCAAGGAATGGCGATATGGCGGGAACGCAATGAGCGGCGGCTTTCCCCGCATACTTCTAGCTCATTTGCAGCTAACCCCAGGGACAGCCTCGACGCGACGACTGTTGGCCCGGTTCGTCAATCGCCGAGTACGGGATCTTCTGACTAGATGACGTGGGGCCGGACCCGGGAGTAGATGAATTGGATCGAGGCCTGGACCACTGCGGTTGCCGGGACCGCAAGGAGAATTCCCTTCATGCCGTACATCGCCTCCCCGGCGATCAGAACGAAGACCACCACAATTGGGTGAATGCGAGCCTGCCGTCCGATAATATTCGGATTCAAGAGGTAAGCCTCTACAAAATGGATGCCGAGAATCCACGCCAGAACGCCAACCGCGTGACCGAAGGTGATGGTTAGGGCAACAAGCAGCGCAGGAACGGAACTGATGATCGTCCCAAAGATCGGTATCAGACTCATGACCCCAGCCAGAATGCCCAGCACCACGGCGTATTCAGGAATGAAGATGAGGAAACCGATGGTCGAGAGAATGCCATTTACCAGACAGATAATGAGTTGGCCTCGCACAACCCCGGCAAGACCCTCGTCGAGACGGGTCCGCAATTCATCAAAGTCGACCCTGAAACGAGCCGGCACATTGGTCCTCGCGGCCTGCACCAACCGAGGAGCATCGGCCATCGCAAATCCCCCAACCAGGAAGACGACTACCAGACCCACCAGGGCACTCATGATGCCCGATATCAACCCCTGGAAGAAAGTAAAGAACCCCCCGAGCAGAGAGGTCGAAAACTGCTGCAGGCCCTTTCGCATCGAGGCCACAACCTGATGCTTCAAGTCGCTGAAGCGGTTGGCCTCTAGCGGTTCTGCCTTGGACGTAATGGAGTAGGTTTCCTGACCGAGCTTACGGATCTCGAGGGTTGTACTGCCGAGGTTGACGCCAAACACTCCGGGTTTGACCTGTTCAATTGTCATGGAACTCTCCTGCCGCTTGGCCGGGGAGATTTCTGCCTTGCCGTTGTCCAGCCGCATGGTGGAGAGACGGGGCTGCTCGGGGATTCCGGCATCCGCCAGGGCATCGTCCGTAGAGCCGAAATGCAGCTCCCCTAGCGTGGAAAGAGAAGGGGGTGCGACGGAGGGAATCTTGTGGACCGGCGGCCCGAATCCCCACTCATCGTCAGTTGCACTGACCGCCATGTCCTCCTCGGGGTCTTCAAGCATTTCTGCACCGGCGATGCGGTCAAGGAATCGCCCGACACCGCCCTCCAACTGTTCGTAGAGCTGTGGTGCTTCCTGCATTGCCACATTGAGCTTGGACATCAACTTGCCCGACTCGTTGTTGATGATGGGAACGAGAAAGCGGAGGAAGAGGGCGAGCAACGCGATTAGCATCAGGTAGACAGTAATAACACCGATCCAACGGGCCACTCCAACGCCGTGCAGGCGGGTCACCAGCGGTTCCAGAATGTAGGCAATGAGCAGGGCTATAATGAAGGGAAGTAGTATTCCTCGCAGCCAGACGAGGCAGATAACGAGAAAGGCGATGATCGCCAGGTAGGCAAGCCAGGCTGTGAGGCGCCGTTTCCCTTGTCCTCTGGGGCCCTGATTCCTTTTGGGCAGTTGAGCGTACCTGGGCACACCGTCCTCCTACAACTCGTATTGCATCCCGGGGTCAAACTCCGGATTCACCTCAGGTATATCCTGGGGTCGGAATATCTCGTCAAGGTCAATAACATTATCTGCCGAGGTCAGCTCGCGCCCCGGGTCACGACAGGTGGATTCCATGATCCTGCAATACTCCTTGGACATGGGACACTTCGAGTTGATGTTATGGCAATTGTTGACCATCGCCCGCACGATTCTCTTCACCAATTTCTGCCGCCGGGTCCACCAGCGCAGCCAGCGTTTGGAGCGGTCCTTGCCATTCATCCCCTTGGCGAAGCGCCTCTGAAATGGCCGCGGATAGGGTATGAAGCTGGCCAGAAAGGCAGCCTGAGCGGGCGAGAGATATTCTGGAGGAAGACCGTTGAAGTAGTAGTCACAGGCCTCCTTGATCCCATAGATTCCATCGCCCCACTCAATTACGTTCAAATAGACCTCAATGAGCTTCTCCTTCTTGATCTCTCGCTCAATAAGCCAGGTGAGAATGATCTCCTGGAACTTACGGGCCATCGTCTTTTCGTGCGACAGGAAGAGATTCTTCACCAGTTGCATCGAAATGGTACTCGCCCCCCTCACGAATCGACCCTTCTCAAGGTTGCGGATGACCGACATCTTGACCTGGTAGGTGTTGAACCCATCGTGGCGAAAGAAGCTGCCGTCTTCCGTAGTCGTAACGGCCAGGACGAGCCACGGGGATATTCTGGAGAGGGGAGTGTAGTCGGCCCCACTACCAACCCGAACTACTCGATTTCGATCGGTTGGGGGGCGATGCTTGAAGGGCCCTGCGAGCATATTGAAATCGACCTCGCGTCCCGGTACTTCCAGGCTCACTTTGTCCTCGGAAGCGGCAACCCTGAAACTCATATTGCGCAGATTGCGACTATCTGCCTCCATGGTCAGGGTGAGTCCCAGTCTCCCACCAACCTGCATACCGACGAGCTTGTTCCCAAGCGCGGTCGGAATGGATGACAGCAAGTCGTTCACCGGAGTCTCCGGGATGCGGATCTCCAACTCGAACTTCGGATAGTCAGGTATCGTTGCCTCGATTGCGAAGGAGGCAGCCACTCCCCTGAGCTTTCCAAAGCCGAAGAAGATCGGCGAGTTGGTTGCAACTCGGCGGCGCTCCAATTCAAAGATCAGGCCATTGCTGTCATCATCACCGAGTCCGAAGTCGAGGCTGATATGGTCCAGCGCCCGCCTCGCTATCCTTGGAGAGATGACGTTGAAGTCGTTCAAGCTGCCGTGTCCCCAGACGCGGAAACGGTCGGTTTCGGTAGTATAGGCGAAGCCAATGGCAGCGTCCTCAAGGAAAGTCTTTTGATGCGCCTGAAGTAGTGAAGGCAGGAGGAATCGATAGGGGTGGAGAGCCATCTTCTCGACGATGAGCTTCCCGGACAAATCGCCGGTGGCGAGATCAACTTCCGCGGTTAGAGAGGAGCCCGCCTGTGCATCTGCAACGGCGGTGGAGAAATCGGCTTTGAACGAGAACTTCCCACCAAAATTGCCGGCTCGCCTGACCTTTTCAATGCTGGCATTGAAGTTCGATAGCTCGGTAATCAGGCGGTCCCGTTCGAGCACCGCGTCGGAATACTCGAATCGCCCTTCCTTGATTTCAACCTTGTCCAGGGGAAAACGGTCCCCCAGGCTCAACATGGAACGCACGAACCCGCGGACACCGGAGCCGGTGGTGACCACTATGGACTCCAGTCCCTTACGATAGGGCTCGTGCATCACGACGGCCTCACCGCCGCCTTCCTTCAGCGCATCATCGATCTTGTCTGCGAGATCATCCGCAGTATCTGGCTCGCCGTCAGCGCCCTCAATTGCGAGGCTCGGCGGCTGGCGCAACTCGATGGTTGGCTGAACTATCTCAACGGACGAAACGAGGCTTCCCAGCATCGATTCCGCGTTGCTGTCCATGTCAACATTGCCCAGCGCTTCGAGCAATTCTTTACCGCGGTGCGTGAGGTGAATTGCAAGGTCGGCGACTTTCACGGTGGCGCGGGAGCGGTCCGCACCACGCCGTACAAGGGCCACATCTTCGAGATGCACAACCGAATCTCGTCCCATCCTGGTCTTGCTTAGAAGAACATCATAGTCGCCCAGGCTGAGACGCACGTCACCTTCGCTGGAGGCCGAGATGCGCCGAATACCCCCGTCGGATGAAAGGGAGGTTTGGAAGGTCACAGGAGAACTGCCATCGGGGGGAAAAACACTGCCGTCGGCGTCCGCCTCCCAACCGCCTCGACGGAAAGAGAGTTTGCCACGATTGACATGTATGAGTCCGGGGACCAGAATCTCGCCTTCGAGTGATCCGTTGACGTCGCCATCCCGAAGAATCACGTCGGCAGAGAGGGCGAGGGGCGGCTCTTCGGACTTCAGTTGCGCTCTGAAATCTCCACTGAGTGCGGCATCACGATAAGCGACGCTCCCCTTCACCTGAAGGAAGGGGTCAAGAAGGCTGGCGCTGACATCCGCGTCCATGGTGATCTTCTCGCCATCCTTTTCGAACTCGCCGCGAACCTGAAAGAGTCGGGAGGGACTGACGAGGTCGAAGGTGGCCCCATAGAAGTCATCGGCTGGACGATGTGTAATTGAGAGGTCACCGCCTCCGGAACCTCCCGCCTTCACGGACACCTTAATCTTCTCTTGAGCAGCACCGGCACGAGTCTCAGAAACGAGGTAGACCAGGCGGGCGGAGTCGAGGACCAGGTAGTCACCTTCAGCTTCGGAGAGAAGCCGCTGGAACAGTCGGGAGCCGAATCTGGCGCAACTAGTGGCGAACCGGGAGAGCAATCCGTGGGAGTATCCCAGCCCGGCAAGTCGAGGTTCGAGCTTCTCCACAGCCTTTTCAATCTGCTTCCGCATGGCTGCCGCCCGGGCGGACCCGGTTGCCATCTTGCCAAGCACCTCGGGGCTGGAGCCGAGCCGTGCCAGTCCTGCCTGGAGGATCGCCGGATGCTCCAGGGGGTTGACCAGAGCCGTCCGCCCCAGGCTCACCTCAATAAACTCGCCGGAACGAAAGCGAAACTGCTCCACTTCAACTTCCTGCCCCCGCCAGGCTAGATACATGCCGGGGGAGAAGTCTGCCTGCAACTGGGCAGTGCGGTTGTCAATATCCACATCGGCCTTCAAGGTCAGGCGAGAACGCCCATTGGCCTCCTGGAACGTTGCGTCGATCTGGTAGGACCGATTGCGCAGGGATATGTTGGGATTCTCGGCCCGCAAAACGCCCTTGCCCAGGCGCACCACCTCAACCGCTCCCCCATCCTCATCCGGAGCCGCCACACTTACGACCAAATCGTCGAACTGGACGATGGGAGTCTGCCTGAGGAGCCGGGCCAGCCGGCTTGCCTCGCCCCCAGCCGTGCGCTCCCGATTCAAATAGGCCATGAGCGCAGCCGCGAGGGGAGTAATATTATCGCTGCCATCACCGAAGCGAACTGCGGACAGCTCGACTCCAGTGCCAGTGACCTGCAATACTGTGGGGAGGCCCTCGGTGAAAGCGAAGGGGTCGAATTCGACTATGATCCCGTCGATTGCGCAGACGGGAGAATCGGCGGGCCCAACTCGAAGACCCTTGATATGGAGTCGGTCGACCCCCTCGAGAGTTACCGACTCATGGGCGATGTCGGTGGCCAGAATACGACCGGCAGTGCCTTCCATGTCAACGACGGCGCGCTCGATAAGACCTGGCAGTATCCACCACCAGGCGAGCGCTGCCAACAGAATCATGGCCGCTGGAATGGCCAGTGCGAAGACGACCCAATTGCGCCTCAGAAAGGTGCCTCGACGTTGAAACCCACTCTCTTTTCTACCTGCTTTCTCGTCTTGCATCTGAACCACCGTATGCCGTGCAGATATCATAAATCAAGGTTGCTCATAAGGCGAACAAATTGTCAGGCGCGCGCGTCGCGCGAGGGAGAACGGATTCTTCGCAAGGAGATCGAGAAATATCGGCTACCCCCCTAAAAACCTAGGGCTGGAGTACGTATACTACTTGTGGAAGGAGGAGTACCGCATCTCATCGACCGGGGGGAGAACAGCACCGGAGGATTGAGATGTTGACGCGCAATCGAAGACGAAGAACAGGCTTATTGCTTATCCTCCTTGCGGTCGTTGCTTTTGTGGCATTCCCCTTCGTACAGGTCGGCTTCATGCTGATGGGGCATCAACTCTCCCCAGGACCAGCGATAGAGCCGGCGCGCACGGTTTGGCCCGCCGACGGTGAGCAACTGTCAACCCTTACCCCGACGATCCGCTGGCCGTCCGCCATCGGCTCGACCTGGGAGGTCACCCTCTTTGAAGAGAGGAGCGGAGAGCAACTCCCAGTCCTGACTACCAGCATTTCGGCGGGAAAAATGACTGTTCCGCCAGCCACCCTTGACGATGACACTGGATACACCTGGTCCGCCGTCCCCGCGGACGGGGCGCAGGTTGCGTCCCATTCAGGTAGCTTCCAGACTGCAACCAGAACACGACGAGGAGCACTCGCGGTCAGTCCTTCGGTCTATACCGTTTCTCCCGCCACTTTCCGGCACGGTCTGCAACTCGACGTCACCGCCCCCGATGGGGCCACCGTCGAGGTACTGCTGCCGGACATCCTCACTGCGGGGGGAAGCCGGCGGGTCGTAATGACCGGCAGTTTCCGTCTGCCAATCCGGCCATCCCTTGCGATCTCCCAACTTGCGACTGAGGCGGTATTGGGCGAAGACCACCTCGCCACTATTGCTATTCGATTGGCGACACATGAACTTCTGGTGCCGGTCCGGTTTGATATCTCTGAGCAGGGTCGCTTCATCCGCGCTGTCAAATCTGGCTTCGACCCATTGCTGGATACCCCGGCGTTCGCTAATTTCGCGGATGGATTGCTTGCCAAGGTGACGCGTGGCACCTGTCTGGGGATGGTTCTTTCTGCCCGCCAGTCCTACGCTCGTTGCAACGACTGCGAGAGCGGCAAAGAGTGTTGGTGTCCCCGTTTACGACTGCGCTCTCTGATTGAGGGGGAGGCGGTAAAAGAGGAGATGAACTTCCTCCATCTCGCCAACCTGAATCCGGCGAACTGGTCAACCGCGGTTTCCTCTGCGCTCACGGACAAGAGCCAGCCGGACTTTGCCGGCGAGGCACTCTCCAGTCTACGGCGTGGCGATCCCGTCCCACTAGCCATTCTGGAGCGCCGCGGACCTGCGCAGGGACCGGGTCTCGGCCATGCGGTGCTCGCCTATGCCGCCCACGAATTTGAGGACCACCACCTGTTCTTTGTCTATGATCCCGACCGGACTTTGCGGCGAGGCGATGCACAAAGGAGCTTCGTCCTGGTGCCTAAGGCGAGGGACCGAAACAATACGGATGTCATCTTCCGTGGGGTTGGCGGCGAAGAACAAGTTGAGGTCTATACCCTTCCAGATTCAGCTATTCTAGATACTCTTTCACCGCGACTGTCGGGGCTCTTCACTTCACTGGACCGGCAGCTTGCTCGGGGCCTGCCTGCTCCGTAGTGGCGGGTAACGGACCATCCCACGTAGCGCTGATTTGCCGGAAGCTGCTTACCCCTGGCAGCGCGGCGAGGCCTTCTGCCAGACCAGGGTCCCCAACCACGACAATGGCTAGATTCGCCGGTTGCAGAAGCCGATTGAGAGCTTGCCTGGCCCCCTCCACCGTCACCGCGGTAACGTAGTTAACGTAGTTCTCAACATAGTCGTCTGGCTTATTGGCGAGAATCACATCCAGCGCCATGGCAAGGCGCTTGTGTGGGGTATCCAACAGGAAGGGATATTGGCTCGACATGTAACTCTGGGCGAACTCAATGTGCTCTGTTGGCAGTCCATTTTCGGCAAGGTCAGCAAGCAACTCGCCAGTCAGCTTGATGGCCGGAACGACGTCTGCGGTCGAAGGTGCGTAGCGAATCTGGAAGAGGCCAGTATGGCGTCCCGGCACGAGGGCCGCACCGACCCCATAGCTCCATCCCCGCTTCTCGCGAATCTCCCTTACCAGAACTGATGTGAAGGTGCCACCAAAGCCAGTGATTGCCACGGAAGCCGGGAAGAGGTCAGCCGAGTCACCTCGCAGAGCCGTCTGTCCAATGGCCACCTGCGCCTGTGACCGATCGGGCCTGGTCACCAGCAAAATCCGCAGGCCGGGCTCGAAGGAGGGCACCTTCTCAGTTGCACCGCGCGGCTCCCCCGTCGGTAGGCCAGCCAGTAGCTGGTCCTCGATCTTCGGGACTGCATCCCCGGTCACGTCACCGGCGACCCCAATGAGCACATTGGCCTGGCTGAAGTTGTCATGGTAGAATTCCCTCGCCTCCTCGCGAGAGATGTCAGTAAGTGTTGCCTCGTACCCTCGGGTTGGATGCGCGTAAGGGTGGCCCTCAAAGAGTAGCTCGCTGAAGAAGAGGCGAGCCGCCTCGCCGTCGGAATCACGCATCTCCGACAATTCTGCGATGGTTTGTCGCTTCAGCTTTTCGAACTCCTCCTCGGGGAACGTCGGATTGGCTAGCACTTCCTGCACGAGAGCGAGAAGGTGGGGCAGATTCCTGGTCGAGCAATCGACGAAGATCTGAGTGGTCTCCCGACCCACGGTAATGCCAATCGAGGTACCGACGAAGTCCAGCTCTTCAGAGAGTGCCACACGGGTGTACTTCTGGGTGCCGCGCAAAATCATATTTGCGGCCAGATAGGCGAGACCCTCTTGCCCCTTCGGATCCTGGGCTGCGCCCACCTGGAAAGTGATGCTCAGGGCAACATATTCTAGCGTGTGATTTTCGACGTGAATCGGGGTCATGCGGTGGCTCCTCCCGGTCTGCGTTGCGCAGCCGGAGACGGTAATAAGGAGGAAAAGCGCGGCCAGGACGCACCGGGGCACCATCACGGCGTCTCCTTGGGGATGGCCACAACTACGGTGCGTCGTCGCCCGTCGAGCAACTCCTTGCCGACACGCATCACTGATTCGCAATCCACGGCAGCCAACTCCTCTGGCTGCCGGAAGAAGGAGCTGAAGTCGCCTCCTGTGGATTCGTAGTGGCCCAACCCACGTGCCCTCGCACCGACGCTCATGCTACCTCGCAGAAAGCCGATTTCCCGGCGATTCTTGCCCCCCTGCACCGCTCGCACCGGGCAATCTCCAGAGAGGAACTTCTCCAGCTCCTCGTCGACCATGGCCAGGGCTCTCTCCCAGTCCGCACCCGGAACCAGATTCACCTGCAATTCCAAGGAACCGGCGAGACGAAAGGCGGACTGCCAGGCCCCCAGGTCGGTTGCAATCTGCTCATCTTCCACGAGCCGCTTGCGGACGGGCGCTCCCTCTGAGTTGAAGAGTACTTCGTTGAGTACTTTGACCGCCATGATGTCGGCATTGCCCATCGCAGGACCGTTGTAGAGGGCAATGAATTTCGGGGCACTCACGGCCAGGGGCAGGACCTCCCGACGCTCCTTCTCAGTAACGTGCGGAGCTGCGGTTGCCCGTTGGGGTACCGGCTGCGCTTCGAGGTGGCCGTAGTACTTCTGCGCCAGGGCCAGGACATCGTGGGTGTTCACATCGCCGACTACCACAACGGCAGCGTTGTTGGGTGAATAGTAGATACGATAGAAGTCGAGACAATCGTCAAGGGGGATGGCCTCAATATCGGCCATCCAGCCGATGGTCGGGTGGCCGTACGGGTGGTCACCAAAATGAGCCTTGTAGAGCACTTCGTAAAGCTGCCCTTCGGGGTCATTGTCAACCCGGAGCAACCGCTCGTTCTTCACCACCTCACGCTCTGTTTCGAGCTGCTGCTGGTTCAGAATCATGTTCTCCATGCGGTCCGCCTCAAGGCGCATGACCAATTCCAGGCGGTCGGAGGGAAGATGTTCCATGTAGTAAGTCCAGTCGAGCCAGGTAGCGGCATTGGTGTTGATACCGTTTTGCTCCAGCAGTCGGTCCATTTCGCCCGCTTTCAGGTTGGTGGTTTCCTTGAACATCAAGTGCTCAAAGAGGTGAGCAATCCCGGTGCGTCCAGCCTTCTCGTCGCCACTCCCAACTGCGAACCACGTATGGTATGCCGCGACTGGAGCAGAATGGTCCTCCCATATTATGATCTTCAATCCGTTGGCAAGCTCGTACTTGGCGATGGCCGCTTGCTTGTACTGAAACTCGGTAATCAGCCGGGGTGCGGCAATCGCACCGGCGGAAGGTTGCGTCATCTCCCTCTTCTCCTCGCCGCCCGGTTGCACAAGTGTCAGTGCAGCGGTCAACATGGTGGTCATCAATCCCATCATAATTCGTCCTGTATCAGCAGCGGCCGCAGGGCCTCTTCGAGTCGTCTGTCTCCACCAGCCCTGGCTGCGTCCTCGGCAACCAGGGGAACCTCCAAAATAGGGATGGTCGTGCTCCGGCGCAACCGGTTAAGTTCCGATTCCTGCTGTCGCCGCAATCCCAGCATCTTCAACGCAGTTGAAACCAGCGGATAGCTGCCCCCAAGATCGTCACTGGTGCGACGGGCCTGAACGAAACTCCTCAACACCTCTTCATCCTCCCTGCTCCGCAATTCGGGCAAGACCCGATTGGCGATTATGGCGCGCACTGGCAGGTGAGCGTCATCTCTCAGACCTGCCACCTGCTCCAAGGCCTCGTTTACGGCCAACTCTTCGGGCGTTGAGACGATCAGGATGGCAGTCCGACTCTCATCTTGGAGCAACTCCTGGAGGAGTCGGGTTTCCTTGGCGAGAGGACCAGCGGAGACCGCCCCCAAGATGATGGTCGGCAGGGCAAAGAGGCCCGTTCCCTGGCCGGTGGGTGGCGCGTCCACCACCACCACATCCCATGGCGCCCGGGCGCGGCCCTTGGTCATGGCCAGATTCACGTTGCCCAGTTTGCCGAGGAGGAGCAACTCCTCCATGCCCGGAGTCATAGTAACCAGGCTGCGCACAAAAGGATTCTCGAAGACCGCCCGGTAGAAGGTACGGAACTTGAGCTTCATGAGCCCATACTCGCGCAAGCTCTCTTCCGGACTGATTCGGCAGGTGTGAAGCCCTTTCGTAACCTCTTGTGGCGCATAGTGGGCGTCGTCGTGTCCAAAACGTCGGGCCAGGGAGCAACCTGCACTCAACTCGACTGCCAGCACTCGCTTCCCTTGTGCCGCCAGCCCGCGGGAGAGAGATGCCGTGAGGGTGGTTTTGCCAACTCCCCCTTTCCCGGTAACAAAGATGAGCTGCTTACCTGTGAGCTTGAGCGACATGGACCTCGGTGACGTCTGATCTATGAGGGACAAGGAGCTACTGCTGCTGGATGAGATTCAAGCCACCAGGATTGCCGTATGAAGCAGGCCCATCGAAACCATACTGATAGAGGCCAAAGGAGGCATCACCGTGGATCTCATGGGGGCCGTCATCAACCGCGAAATACCCGACCTCGAAAGTGCCGCTGCCTACCGGAGTGAACTCGCCGGCAGAGAGGGCAACCTCGTCGAGGAAGACTGGAACCCCAACAGGGCGGATGACGGTGATGTAGTCTTCGTCGTAGTCCTTGGGCACTGCGAAGACGTAGTTTGGCCGGTACTGTGTGGACGATACTGCCATGATCAAGGCGGGGTCACCGACCCAATCGCCGGTACATTCCTTGCTCGCCAGGTATTGGGCAACCTGGATTGGGCCGGTCGCATCCACCTCAAAACTTGATGCGCTATAGCCTTGTACCCAATCTCCCTTCTGCTGAAGGGTAGCACCATCGAGACCAGCAATGGGTGGATTGGTGGAAATCGTGATATTGCCCTTGCCGGCTTGGATGCGCCAGAGATCCTGGTCGGGGTCGCCCCGGGATCGAGCCTTGGCGCAGATGTATGTCGAGTCCCACGTAGAAAGGGGGAAGAGCTGTTCCTCCAGGTGCTCTGCGCAACAGCAATCGAGGCCGGGCGGCTGAACGACGGCCTCCTCGTGGCCGCTGAAGACCGCAACCTTCTTATCGGCTATCACATGGCTACCACTAAGGTCCTGCACGGAGAGTGTGCTGCCGTCGGCCTGGATATTGAGAACTTCGCCTTGCTGGAGAGTAAATGAGTTGATTGCCCCAGGTTTCAGCAGGATGTCTTCCCCCTCGGGAGAATTCGCCAGTGCCGCGACCTTGATGCTCACATTGGTTGTCCCTTCCTCCACGGCCACCACGGTGAAATAGCCGTGCTGGGGCTCGAAGATAACTCCCGGCGTTGTACCATACGAGAGAATCAGATACTCATTGTCCAGCATCTCGGCAGGTAAGAGGAGCGAGGAATCGTCGGAGTAGGCAGCCTGAAAATCGAGGGGGTTGAATTGGTAGACAACCACGGGACGGTTACTGTTGAGGCGTACTGACCGCTTAGAGATGACGGCCCCGTCAATGTCCATGCGAGGGAAGGGTACAACCTGTACGTCACCGGCCTCAACGGAAGTAGAAAGGAGAGGAAAGTAGATGTCCTCGGGGTCGGCAAACGAAGTAAATGTAATGGTGGCTTTGGCGGTTCCTGGATTGGCAATAATGAGACCGTGGATGGCCTCATCTGGTTTGGTCCCAGGCGATGGATCATGGTAGTTGTCAAGGTCAACAGTCCAATACTCGCATCCAATGTAGGAGTTAGCCCATTTGGGGTCGGAGAGGCACTCGGACATACATGTTCCCCCCACGCAGATCAACCCTTCGGGACAGGGTTGTGGGTCGGCCCACCCGGAACCGTCATCGAGACACCCCTGCTTGGTACCGCTGTCAACGCAGACCGACTTGCCCGGCATGCACTCAAAGAGCCCACACTCACCGTCTGCGCACTGCTCTTCGGGGGGACATTTGACCGGTTCGTAAGCTGTCCCGTCCTCATTGCACTGGCTGATAGCATCGAGGGCAGAGCAGCCTTGCACCGTTCCCGGCTCACATGATTCAAGTTTGACGCAGGTTTCGCCAGAGCAGACATAATCATCCGGGCAGACGGTCACCACGACCCAGTTCCCCCCCTTGCATTCGAATAGTTCTTTCTCTGACTTCTCTGGAAAGCAGAGGCGCTCACCGGCCTCACATTCGGGGGCGCTATCCAAAACCATATCGGATAGTTTCGTGCCGTCCGGGGAGATGGCGGAATCGCCGCTCCCGTCGAGCTTCAGCACGATTGCAGAGTCACCTGCGACAACATCCTCGCCGCTCGCCTTGTCCGAACTGCACGCGGCCAGAGAGAGGACGAATAGGAGTCCGACAATCAACCAATGCAAGTGCCTCATCACACGCCTCCATTTGGTCCCCGCAGGATACCAGAAGTGCCGAAACATGTGAAACGGGAAAAGGTGGGGCCGACAAGAGCGAATCAAACGCCTCTGGCAACCTTCCTAGTGCCGCGGTGCATGTAGGCCCGCAGGAAGGCGATAAGAAGGCCCAACAACACCAACAGTATCGTTCCTGCGGCAGGCGAAGGACCAGTATTGCAACCGCTGCTCGCGGTGGGGCTGACCGGATGGAGGGGGACATCGGGGGAGCTGCTGGCATCTGCCTCAACAAGACCGGAATCAATCGAGAGGAGGAGGTCGGCAGTATCGGTGCCAGGTTCAAAGGTATCGGGGGAGACGATCACATCGGGCCCCCCGACAACGTCCTCGGTAGGAACATCGGGGGGCGGGCAGAACCATTCACAAACTTCATCCTCACACTGCCATACTCCATCGTCACAGTCGGTAAGCGGGTCCTTCCACTGACAGTCCGCCCCGTAGAGGCACTCCGGATTCGGGTCGCAAATCCACTCGCAGAATCCCGCTGGGCTACACTCCCAGGCCCCATCGCAACGCCCCACCGGGACGGCTGGGCAATCTTCGGGGACGTCACATGAGGGAGCTGGATTGCAAACCCAGACACACTGGAATGCCGCACATTCCCAGGTACCCTCACAACTGCCCTCCTCCTCTGTGGCACAATCATCAGCAAGAACGCAGGGGGGCGGTTCCCCGATTTCGAACTCTTCCAGAAGCAACAGCTCATCGACATCACGGGTCACTACCGTTATGTGGGGCCCCATAACGGTCACAATCTGATAGTTGTGGACTTCCTTGTTGATCAGCACGTCGTGGGGGGCGAGTTGATTGAGTAGGCTCGTTTTCAAGTCGTAGAGCGGTGCACCGCCACCACCCGAAATGACGTAGTGTAGACCGTTGCCCGACAACCCATGCTCGAAGTAGTGGTCATGGCCGCTGAAGACAACCTTCACTTTCGACTTGGCAAAGAGCGGAAAGAGTTCACGCATAGCAGCCGATCCGGTGCGCCCCTCCTTCGACGAGTAGGGACCTTCGTGAACGAAGATGAAGACATGGTCAATTGATGAATCAGCAACGGCCTTGGCCAGGTCCACCTCGATCCAGGCGAGTTGATCACTGTTGAAACAGTTGTCGTAGAGCTTGCCCTGGAGTAGGCACTCATACCACGGGTGGATATTGACAGAGTTGTCGAGGACGACGAAGTGCGCGTTTACATAGTCAAACGAGTAGTATGCCTCATCGCCCGAGCCACTTTCTTGAGCAGGAAGATGAAAGAGACGCTCGTAGATAGGGATCTTGCCGTCGTCTTCTTCGTGATTGCCCACCGCCGGATAGACCGGTACGTTTGCCAGCAGAGGATCCTCAACATTGAAGAACTCGTCCCAGTCGGACTCAAGTTCGCCACTGCTGACGAGGTCCCCGGTATTCATGATGAATGCGAAGTCCTCTCCCATGAGATTCTCCACGACCATCCCATGTGCCAGATGATCGGAGCGGTTGTCACCGTGCACCGCAAACTGGAAGGTCGCAGGACCATCCGGAGCGGTGCGAAACTCGCCGCCTCCCAGCCCTTCGTCACCAGAACGGACCTCGTAGGCGTAGCCCGAATCGGGCGCAAGCGCCTCCATTGTGCAGGCGCAGTGAGGCGTCAGACAATCGCAAGCAACTTCCTTTTCCGTACCCCCATCGAGGGCATAGTGAAGGGTGAGGCTGGTGAGAAGAGGGCCTTCGCAAACGACGATCGCACTTTGCGTTGTGACATTCTGCAAGAAGGGACCACGTGTCAATTCGACAGCACTGGCGGAGGGTGCGAACATGAGTAGGAGCGCAACTGCAGTGATCCATCGAAAGGGGCGGTCCATATCATTCCTCCCAGGCATCGCCGGCCGCAGCCGGGACCTTCGCAACTACGACTGTAATATTGTCCTCGCTCTTGGTCAGAGCGTCTGTCACCAGCGCATCTACGCAGGGCTCCGGTGCATCATCGACAAGAAGTGCAGCAACCATGTCGTCTTCCGAGAGATAGCCGCTGACCCCGTCGGTGCAGAGCATGATTGTATCGCCGGGCTCGAGTACGAAGCGAACCCGTTGGATATGCATGGACGGACCGAGCCCCAGATGGTTGGTGAGCTTCCCCGTATCCCCTTCCTGCTGTGGAGTAGTGATGGGTGCCAGAGTCCCATCGCGCACAAGATACGCCATGGAATCGCCAACTTGATAGACTATGGCTCGGCGACCTTCCGGGTCCACGAGCAAGGCAGTCAAAGTGCACCCCATCCCGTAGTACTCCTTCTGCCCTGTTCGGAGTCGGGTGATAGCATTGTTGGCCTTCCAGATGAGCTCCACCAGGGTCTTGGGCCCGGCGAACTCACCCTCGGGATAGCGAAAGAAGAGAGCCATCTGATCGACGGCCATGGCGGCCGCCTGCCCGCCCGCCCGGTAGCTACCGATACCATCAGCAACGGCGAAGAGGCTACCCCGACCGGCAGCCAGAAACTCCTCGCTACAAAAGACCCTGAATGCATCGTCATTGCGCTTTCGCACCTCGCCCTTCTCGGTGCGCCCCGCGCCCATAGGAACCGACATCCTACCCCCTAGTCGAACTTCACGTAGTCCACCGCCCAGCTCACTTTCCGATAGATGCTGAAATCGCTGGGAGTGTAATGGTCGATATTGAATTCGGCGTTGAGCGATGAGGTGAGATTCATCCGCTTGCCTCCATCTGGAAAGAGATTCAATCCCAACGCCTGCACAATGGGCGGCAGCTTGACCTCGGTGACCTCGCCATCCACCACCATGGTCCAAAAGGTGTAGCCGCCGTCAGAGGAGAGGATGATGTTATGAAAGTCTGCCTCAGCCCCTTCTGTCCAATAGTCCCACTGCAATGAGGAAAAATCAAAAACGCCGCCGTTTTCCGGCAGCATGATGTGAGGATAGGCCATGTATGGCCCCATATTGTAAGCCTGGGCACCAGCTCCCAAGATCTTCTCCCCAGAGGGATCAGCGGCAACCACGGTCAAGTCCTGGAGGGTGCCTGTATCTTGCGCCTCAAATACTCCCGACTGCCACCTCCACAGCTTACCGTCCACGCCTCCCAGGAAGACCTTGCCGTCGGCGCGTGCAAGGACGGTGGTGAAGCTGGCTGAGGGGTCAACCTCGATCTCCTGATAGGCAGCTCCTTCGAAACGTAGGACCTTTCCGGGATTGGAGATGACCCAGATATCGTCGGGGGAACTGGCGTCCAAATCCTTGAACTCACCAGAAGAACTCACCGCCAACGGATTCCAGGTACCGGGAGAGTAGCTCCAGACCACCTCGTCAGAGACAAAGTAGAGCTGCTCGAAATCGGCCCCCCAAACCGCGATCAGTTGTTGCCCTGCAGGCGCAAGAACAGTCTCCTCGATACCAAAGTCGTTGACTCGGGCGAAGAAGCCGGAATAGACGGCAACGACCTTTCCTGCAGCAGCCCAGAGATCTCTGATGGGCAAGCTGTAGCCGGTGTCAATCCAGGTCCATGAGGTGCCGTTGAAATGCCAGATATCACCCTTCGCTCCACCTATCCAGAGATGACCGGACGTATCTTCCACCATGACGGTAAATCCCTGGGCCGTGAAGGGGAGCCCGGCAGGGGTCCAACCGATGCCATCGAAATGAACCAGTTCCCCCTTCCCGGTTGCCAGGTAGATGTCCGAGCTTGACCGATAGGAGATGCCCACAACGTCCCCCTCGATTGGGGGTTGCACGAAGGTAACTCCCTCTTCGTCAACGTGCACGATACCGTCCCCGAAGAGGCTCTCGACCTCGGTGACCATGCGCACTGCATAGGGCATTGAGTATGGGGTATTCGACTGCACTGAAGCGTACATTGAGAATGTGGCCCCAAGAAGCGGTCCGGTCATCTGGGCAGGCAGAGGCGCTACTCGGTAATAACCGCCGTCTTCCACCCACTGAGGCTTGGTGGGCGGGTTGATGTAGCCCTCCTTCCCCAACTCCAGGCTAAGCAGAAGGTAGGGCTTCCGGATTCCTTCCGGATGTTGCGGTAGCCCGTGGAATGCGATGCGTGCCTCCCTGAGGAGGGGGATATTGAGGTGTATGTCCTGATCCTTAACAACATCACCGTTGAGCACGATGATATGTCTCCGAATGCCCATGACCGTAGGCACGAATTGGTATGTGTCCGGGTCGGTGTAGCCACCGTAGCAAACGACTGCCATTTCACCGGTAACCGCGTTGATGAAGTAGATGTCCTGTGAGTTGGCCGTCCCCCCGGGGCCCGGATTGGGCGGATTGCCGAACATGCTCCCCTTGGAAGATTCGCAGCGGATTCCTCGTTCCCCTCCTCGCGGCCAGCAACCGGTGAAGTCGAAGGCGACTTTGGCACAGCCGAAGTCGGCCGGGCAGTCATCATCCACGAGACAACCAGTGACGCAGTACCGACCGGTTTCGCCAATGTCTACACAGCGAGCATCCAATTCGAGGTCTTCTCCAAGGCAATCCGCATCACTATCACACGCAGCACAAAGCGGCCCTTCCACGTTCTTCTTGCCACAATCGCCGGGAGGCACGACCACGTACTTATCGAGACCATAGACCCGCCCCGCGATATAGGACTTCATCGGCGTGTAGGTACCTCCACCCGACGACGGGAGGACCACGGGGTAGAGGTAGACAGTGACATTGGCGGCATCATAGTGAACCACGCTGTAGAGCGAGTATCCCGGTTTGGCAGCGGTGACCCCCACCGGCCCGGCAAGACCGGGCAGCGAGAAAGTAATCTGTCCATATTCATCGGTATAGCCCTGATGGGGCGTCTGCACCTCATCGCCAAGGATCACGAAGGCCGCGGCCAGGCCCTTGCCAGTGCTACCGTCCAGGACAGTTACATTGACGGCCTCCTCGATCGGCCCGCCCCAGGTTCCCCCCTTCTTGGACTTGGGATCGAAATAGGTAAATGCCTCTGTGAGTTCGATGGCCCCACCGGGCCATTCCAGGCCCACGTCATAAGTCCCGACCTCGTTAGCCGGGACACGGGCTGTTATCAGGGACCCATCGACGTAGTGCTGGTCGAAACATGGCTTCTCGCCGATGGAGAGAACGGCATTGGGGGGCATTCCGGCACCGTAGAAGCGGACGTAGGTACCTCCGGCGACGGAGCTTATGTGGGGCGACACCAGGAAGAGAGTCGGCTCGTCGGTGAGATAGGTGAAGCCGTCGACCTTGGTGGCCGTACCAATCTCGTCGGTCACTTTGACCGAGGTTGGACCGGGGGAGCCGGGGGGCGTCTCAACGCCAATTGTGGTTCCCGAAAGGACGACTGGATTGATGGCGACATTGGCGCCAAAGCGAACCTCGATTGCCGGGGAGAAGCCGCAGCCCTCGATTGCCACCTCGCTCCCTCCTCCGACATGGCCGGAGCCGGGGACAACCGCCGTAATCGCGGGACCGTCCAAGCGGTCAATTGTAAACCCGCCGAGGGCCCCTTTGCCGTCAACCACTGCGTGGACTTCAAGTTGGCCAGGAGGGCCTGGGGGAAGGAGCACGTCTGCGACCCCAAGATCCTCGTCGTAGGAGAGTAGCTGCAGTTCCTCATCATCGGCCTTGATAAGGAGGGTCTCCGGGTCCCCCAATGAAGAGAGGGCGACGGTGAGAAAGCCTCCGCTGCAAGCTGGTCGGCTGCTGGGGACGACACCGAAGAGTTCAACCTCATCTGGCGGGGCCTCCCCGGCGTAGACCAACCGGTCCTCCCAGGCACCACTGCCGCAGACGGTTTCCAGGGAGATGGTCGCCGGCCCCGTAGGACCGGGCGGTACTTTGAAGCGGACATGACCTGGCGCCAGAAAGACCTTGTCGTACCACGGCACCTCGGCGAGGCCAACTGAGATGGTCATGCCGGGAGTCAGATTCCCACCGACGAGGTCCACCCAGGTACCTCCAGCCTCGGGTACAACCGCCGGCCAGAGGGACTCGATGGCGGGCAGTCCCTGATAGAAATAGGCCTCCTTCAACTGCCCGGTTTCCTCGTCGCAAAGCACGTGAACCGGGACCGGGCCACAATCCCCGGGAGGTGAGACAGTCTGCATTGAGAAGGGGTCGAGATAGGTTGTTGACGAGGCCTTGCGGCCGGCGAAGAAGACTTCGCAACTCTCGGTGAAACCAGTTCCACCAATGATAACGGGTGTACCGCCAGCCGCGGGACCGGTTGCCGGGTCCAGGGTCTCAACGGTGAGGTCTGCGGTGAACTCAAAGCCTCCCGGAAGGATGACAACTTCGCCCCCATGGCCGACCAGGCGAAGGTCCACAATACCGGGCCAATGTGGTGGAGTTTCAACGGTTGCGAAGTTCCCGTTGACGACAAACGGTTTGGAGCCCTTGGCTTCGCCAAAGTAGACCTCCATGGCATCATGGAAGCCAGAGCCGACCAGCATTACTACATCCTTGCCCTGAATGTCGCCTGTCGCGGGCTCAACCGCGACGAGGGTGAATCCCTCCAGGGCATCGACGGCGATGTCGAGTGAAGGCAGAGTAACGTCGAAGGGCGGTTCCTCGTGCACATCTTCGGGCAAGGTATTGGAGACGTCGAGCAAGGAGTCGAGATTCGGGCTCTTCTGGTAGGGAACATTCGCTTCCTGCAGCGCAGAGAAATCCGGGCACCCCTGTAGCCACACGGCAGAGGAAACAAGGAGGAGCAGGTAATGACCGACCTTGTGCATGTTCTCTTGGCCCCAGCCCGAGTTGAGCGTTAATGCGGGCGCGCTTCTTAATGATAGTGTGTCAAAGCCCAGTCTACCAGAGGAAAGCTACCTGACCGGGTCTGATCGCCGCTTCAGGAGGCACCAGAGCGCCGCCATAAAGAGCAGCATTGCGGCGCCTCCGGACGGAAAGTCTGACGATTGCGTGCGACAGCCGCACCCCTCGGATGAGAGCGCAACATCATAAGGCTCGGTGGCCCCCGCAACTTCTTTGCTCACAGTCTCTGCCCACCCTTCGGGGCCGACGATTTCGCCGCTCCCGAGGTCTTGCCCCATCGCTTCCACTACTTCCGGGGGGAGCAGCAGGTCGGGGGGTGAGATAATCTCTGGGGTCTCGATGACTTCTGGGGCCCAAGCCTCAATATACTCTGGCGACGGTTCAATAATGTCCGGTTCCACGGGCTCCACCAGGCAAGCTTCGGAGGGGTCCTTATATATGTCGAAGATGTCGATCAGCGCCTGGTTTCCCAGGTCATACGCAACGGTCTGCTGCGCAGTTGCGCGCGCTTCGTAGTGTAGGTGACCATCATCGATATCGATGGAGACGAAGTGGTGGTCGCCAGCGCAAACCTTGCTGGCCTTGGCGTTTTTGCCGCAGACCCAATCGATAAGATCCACCTCGATATTGATCCACGGGATATTGAACTCATCGTAAACGAGTGCCCCGGCACCGCCGGTAATGACGTACACTGTTCCCTGATCGAAAGTGGCCACCTCCTCCCCTTCGGCCGGATTCGAGCCCATGACCGCCGGGCCGATGCGTTCGTAGTAGTGATTATGCCCAGAAAAGACGATATCCACATGATGCTTGTCGAAGATGGGAACGAGGATCGAATTGAAGCCCTTCTCGTTAGGCGGATGGTTGAACTCAAACTCCGTGAAGAGGAGGTCAAAGACCTCATGGCTGGTGTAGGGAGGGTGGTGCATCATGACGAACTTCCACTTGGCCGGATTGTCGGTCAACACCTGGTCGAGCCACTCGGCTTGCATGGCGAAGGGAGCGTCGCCACCTTCGAAGGTTTGAGAAGAGAGGGAGACGACGATCGCGTTGCCATAGAGGAAGTAATAGAAATCCTCGGTGTTAGTGGCCTCGTTGGTGGGGAAGACAAAGATCTGATTGAAGTTGGCACCATCGCCTTCCGCCGGCCCGTCATCGTGGTTGCCGATGGAGGCCATGAGCGGGACTGATGCGAGTACGGGTTCGCTATTGTCGAGAAAGTCCTTCCATTGCTGAACATCCTTGCCTTCCTTAACAATGTCCCCCGTATGGAGCAGGAACTCGGGACCCGCTGCGGCGGTCTCCTCAAGAATCGGATTCCATTTTAGCTGGGGCAGCCAATCAGCATCGGGCCGATTGTCACCAAAGGCAGCGAAGCGGAAGGGGACGCAAGGGTCGTCGGGGGCGGTTTTGAAGGACATGGTTGAGGTCCAACTCCCGCCATCGCCAATCCGGTACTGGTAGATGGTATCAGCTTCGAGGTCCTCAAGATGGGCGACATGAATGGTGCCCATGTCGCCTGGGCCCTGCGAGACCTCGGCCTCGACTTCAAATTGCCCCGGTGCAACGTAGCCGTACTGCAGCGTATTAGCCTCGTTGGCCCCATCAGTGGTCCAGGCGATGGCGGCAACGTGTGCAGTGTCGGAATCAGAGTAAGAGACCCTGATATTCCTTACCTCTGCTTGTAGAGTGGTACTGGCGAATAGAACGAGCAAGAAGATAGCCAAATGAGTTTTGAACATGAAAGCCACCTCGCGCGAGGAGAGGCTGGGCACGGCCCCTCTAAATCCCAGATGTGGTCGTTGAGGCCTCGCCCAGAATCTTGTTGAAGGTATCTGCGGAAACCAGTTCCTGCAGTTCCTCGACCTTGGCCAGCACATCTCCGGCAAGGGGGGAGCGGAGTCTCTGGAATAGTTGATATGAATGGACGAGATGGTAGAGCGCCTTCTCGACTTGTCCGAGTTCACGATGAGCCAGACCCATCTGCGCATGCGTACGGGCGAGGCCAGAGCGGTCGCCGATCTTCTTCTCAACGTCAGCGGCGAGTGAGTAATAGTCGAGAGACTCCTGATAGTCCTGCCGAGTCAGATAAAGATTGCCGAGTTGGTGGTAGGTAGTAGCCATGCCGGTCTTATCCGATTCCTGCTCCTTGAGCTCCAATGAGCGCTGGTAGAGCTCGATGGCATCGTCGAAGTTCCCCTGCATTTCGTTAAGGCGTCCGAGATGGTGGTGGACCCGTGCCTGTCCCGCCACATTCTCCATCTCTTCCTCAATGGCCAGAGACTTCTCGTGCAATTCCAAGGCTGCGGGAAAACGCTTCATGATCTCCAAGACCATGGCAATCTTGCGATAGCCGGCAGACTCACGTTCCCGATCCCCCCGCTTCTGGTCGAGTGCGAGGGCCTCATTGAAGTCACGCACTGCGGCCTCATACTGACCGCTGAGGTAGTGGACGTAGCCCTTTTGCGCAACGGACTCGGACATATGCATCTCATCGTCCGCGATGGAGAAGCTCTCGATGGCCTGACTGAACCACTCAAGGGCTGTTTCATAGTCGCCGCGCTGCACCGACCCCTGACCCAACAGGCGGTAGGAAGCAGCCATACCCTCCAGATTCGCTGTCTCGGAGTAGATCTGGACCGCCCGCAGCAGAAAGAGACGAGCTTGCTCACTGTCCCCGCCATCGAGGTGAGACCGGGCGACTCTGACCAGATAGTCCGCGGCTTCCATGCCTTGCAACTCGGCAAGAACGGCGCGAGTTTCGTCCTCAGAGGGTGTATCCGGGAGTTCAGGCTCGTCGAGGGGTGACTGGCGAGACTCATCTTCCCGTTCTGGCAAATGAACCTCGCTAGGCCAGGCGAAGTAGCCTCCCTTGCCGTTCCAGAGCGTCGGTGCCTTCTCTGCCAGGACTCGCACCGAGGGGGGCAAAACTGCGACAACCAGGGCAGTTTCCAGAAGATTTCCGCTGGCCACGGCAGCCTCAAGGTCTTCCGCAGCGCTCACTTCGATGATGCGCTCATCGCCTTCACCGGGAAAATCGTAGAGAACTGAGACCTTGCGTTTGGGGCCATCGGACATGGCGGTGGCGGCCCGGAGGAGATTGCTGAGGTGACCAGTCTTCGCCGGGACCTTCTGCCATTTGATCCGCGGAAATGCCCTGGGAAAGAGTTTCAGGGAGTTCTCAATCTCCTTGATGTTTGGGAAGCGCAGCACTACGAGACGGTTGCTTCCCGCAGCGCCCCCCAAGACCTTGCCAGTCTCACTGAGCACCTTCTTGATGGCATTTTTCCGGACGTCGGCATCCATCCTAGAAGCGTCCGGCGAGGGAGACCATGATACTATGCTGCAAAGATTGACTGGCGCGGAACCGCTGTCCGACTTCGTCAATGGCCTCGATATACTTGGGGTTGTATTCGTTGACGCCCTCACCATTGACCCCGGTAACGAATGAATCGGGGTCATCGACGGACTGACTATCCTTGCCGGCGTCGGCGAAGGTAATGAAATGGGGGGTCACGTAGGCCAACTTGTAGTGCAGCCCGATCTGGAAATACTGAACCGGCTGAACATCGAGGCCGGCCCAGAAGGAGAAGAGGCTGTAGTGCTCGACGTCGGTGATGCCATCGGTGCGGGGGAAGCCATCCCCCTCGCGCTGGTCTTCGGCAAATTTTGCCGAGGGGTCGTCGGATCCTTTTGGACCGCGGGTGTAAGTTGTCAGGTGGCAGTCGTTCATCGTCAGGCAATTGGACGACCCCAGCGCCTCCCCGAGGTCAGCATATTACCGCCCCGCGAAGACGTAATCCCAC
>CAZFVN010000053.1:3956-34968 GCA_964522395.1 uncultured Myxococcales bacterium | reverse complement strand
TATGGCCGATGTTGTGGAGCACCACCAGGAGCGGGCGAAGTGGTTCTAGCGGGGCACCTTTCGCCGATGGACGTTGACCCGCTCGTCACTACCTCCTACAATGGCGTAGGACCGTTTTAGGAGGCTCCTGGATGGATATCAAGGAAGTCGGAATACCACTCGAAGCACTCCCGGACAATCTGCGCCCAATTTTGGCGCCCGATGCCCCTATGAACCGGAAGATGATCGTTGCGCGAGCAGCGATTCCCATGGCGCCGGACATTCTGTTGCCCGCCCTGGCCTTCCTGACCAACGATCACAACACCGAACTGCGAAACGCGGCTCGCAAGAGTCTGGATGATTTGCCCCGCAACACGGTGCTGCCGATTCTAAGATCCCCCGAAACCCCGGGGTCAGTTCTGGACCGGCTGACGCGCGTCTACATGCGCGAGGATGACTGCATCCAGCAGATCCTGCTCAACCGGTCAACCCCGGACGATACCTTCGTCTTCGTCGCTCGCCATGGCGAGGGAGCGCCTCTGGATGCCATTGCACTCAACCAGGAGCGACTCAGTCGGAGGCCCAAGATCGTCGAGGCCATCTACTATAATCCGAAGGCTAAGATGTCCACGGTTTCCGTGGTTATGGAATATGCGGTCCGTGAGGATCTTCCAATTCAGCATATGCCCGGCTACAAGGAAATTGTTGCCGCGGTTTACGGCGAAGCGAAGATGGCGCGGCCCGATGAGGAGGAGGAGGCCGCAGCAGCAACAGCTTCCGCTGAGCCAGAGGCCGCGCCTGAAGCTGAGCCGGCACCAGCGCCGACTGCCCCCGAAGCAACCTCCGAATCAACCCCCGAAGCGGAGTCCGCCGAGCGTTCGCTATCGCCCGAGGAGTTACTTGAGAAGGCCTTTGGCGACGAGGCCTACGACGATGAGGACGACGACATCGAGATGTTCGAGTCAGAGTCCGACCTCATGGACGAGTTGTTTGGCGAGAGTGAGGTTGACGAAGAGGATGATTTCGGGGACTTTCTGGGAGAGGACTCCTCTCCCGGCCTCGAAGATGATTCTGATGACGCCTTCTTCGCAGTCCTCTCGGCGGCCATGCAGGATGATGGACTGGAGGGTGATGACGAGAAGAAGAGCGCTTTCATCGCTGACCAGATCAAGGACATGAACGTCTCTGAACGAGTTAGGGTAGCGCTCATGGGCAACGCCTCCGCCCGGGACATTCTGGTCAGAGACGCTAACAAGCTGGTCAGTTCCGCGGTAATGAGAAACCCCGGTATCAACGAACGCGAGGTCCTCGACTACGCGGGCAACAAGAATCTCTCCTCCGACGTCCTGCGTATTATTGCTGCCGGGCGCACCTGGACGCGAAATTACGCAGTGAAAAAGGCCCTCGTCGTAAACCCCAAAACTCCTCCCGCTTTCGCCATTACATTCCTGAAGCACTTGCGGGAAAGAGACCTGAAGGATATAGCCAAGAACCGAGACGTCTCGCCCACCATTTCACGAATGGCAAAGCGAATCGCCGACGAGAGAGCTGCCAAACGTTAGTCTGCTGAAATTGTTAAGATTCGCTGAGCCCCTTCACGATTTCATCGGCATCGACGACCACGGTCTCCTCGTCAAAGCCAAAGCTGGCAACAAGTTGCTCCGCTTCTGCGGCCATTCCTGCGACCTTGCCGAGGAGGTCTTCAAGCCCAACCTCGGCCTCCGCGCGGGCCAATTCTTCGAGGAGCTTCACGACGCCCCGCAAGGAACGGGAGAGATCAGCAAATCGCTCTTGCTCACGCTCCAATTCCTTGGCGACTACCGGATTCGCTTCACCACCATCATGGTCCGATGCCGCCAGCCGGGCGATCATCTCGTCCTTTTCCTGGACCAGTCGCTCCATGTCGTCGATGGTCGCCTTGTAGCCCTCTTCAAGGCGCACAAACAGCACGTTGTAGTCCTCGCCTTCCGTACCCTCCTCGTCAGGCTGCGCTGATTTCAGAGCGAGATGGGCACGAGAGCGGTTCAACTCCTCTCGCAGGGCCGCATTCTCCTTGCTAACCTTGGAGAGGGCCTGCAGATCCTGTTCAAGCTCCTTTACCCGACCCTGATAGTTCTTCAACTCGACCTGCACCCGTGAATAGGCATCGGGTGCATCAGCCACCACGGCCTGGGCCTTGGCGCCCGGAAGCGGGGGAGGGGTCTTCTCGTCGTAACCAATGTCCGGCGGGCTCTCTGTCTGCAAGAACTCCGCAGTAACGCTCCGCACCAACTCCACATCGATGGGGCGCAGCAGATAGCGGTCCGCTCGCGACGGCAACTTGCGGTGCTTGGCAATCAACTCTTCTTGCTCAGGCTCGCCACAGACGATCAGGGGGATCTTGCCAATATCCTCGCTGCGTCGCACGATGCGCAGCAGCGAAAATGCACGGGACATTCCCGCGTAAACAATCAATATTGCAGGCTGCGAGGCACGGCACTTCTCTACACATTCTTCGAGGCTCACTGCCCGCTCAAGCCCCACTTTCCGGCCTTTGAACGCAGTTCCAAGCTCCTTGAAACAAGCGCCCACGTCGTCAGCAATGAGAATCTTCGGTTTCATCCATCCCTCGGCACATGTGCCGTGTGCAGAAAATCCGTTACAATCTTAGGCCACCCATAGAGACCTTGTCAACTTCGCGCACGCGTGCCGATGAGCATTCCCAATCCCGGGCCATGTACTACGCGGCGGATATTGGTGAGACCGGCGTTCGTGAACCACGCGCGCATTTCCGATTCGGTGAAAGTGTCCCCCGAGTCCGTGTTGACCAGCATGTTCAATGCAAACATCGTCGCATGGGCCGGACCACTCCGGTCTTCGTCGACGAAGAAATCGCGCACAGCCAGTTGTCCCCCCGGATTCAAGGCCGCCGCAACTCTCCCAATCAACGCCGAATTCTCTTCATCGGACTGGATGTGGACAATGGCGGAGAGGAAGGCGAGGTCGAATCCCATGGGGAGCGAGTCGGAAAGATAGTCACCTTCACACGTAGAGATGCGCTCAGACAGACCCGCTTCAGCTATGTAGCGGGCGGTTAGCGGCAAAACGCCTGGCAGGTCAAATACCGTCGCCCTCCCATGCTCTCCGATAGCCTGGACAAAGGCAATGGAGTAGGCCCCCGACCCGCCCCCAATGTCCAGTACTGAACTGACCCCACTGAGGTCAAAGGCGTCAACCGTCTCCTGTGCACGAGACAATCCGAAGTGGTGCATCGCCGCGATGAACGACTCGGTACGCTCCGGCTTCTCTCTCGCCTTGAACCTGGCCTCCGTGGGGCCGCCTCTTTGAACCGCCTCAGTGAGAGTGCTCCAGGAATCCCATAGGTGGACTGAATGTGTGAGGTTCGCCAGATAGTCCGGTGAAGCGCTGGTCAAGTAACGCCGACTGCCCTCAGTATGAATGAAACACTCATCGTGCTTCTCCAACAAGCCCGCGGATACAAGTACATTCAATAGGCGATCAGTGGCCCGCACATCACTTCTGGTCCTCGCAGCCACGACATCGGAGCCACTCCCCGCTTCGTCAATGGCATCAAAAATGCGCAACTCAACGGCAGTTAGCAGCACCCGGGCACTCTTGTACCCGTTTACTATCCGATAGATCTCTTCGGGTCCCATCATTCCCTCCCAACTTACGTAGGGATGTTAAGGCACGAAGTCACCAGATAACAGGGGGCTAACCATTATTGCGCTGGAAGTCCTGCATGAATTGAGCGAGAGTGGCGACGCCTTCGGGAGGCATTGCGTTGTAAATCGAGGCGCGGCACCCGCCAACATCGCGGTGACCCTTGAGACCCAACATGCCCAGGTCTTTGGCTTCTGTGATGAACTTCCCTTCCAATTCCTCGGTAGGTAGGCGCCAGACAACATTCATCTTTGACCGGACTGCCGCATCCACCGGGCACTTGTAGAACCCGTTGGAATCATCCATCGCCCCGTAAAGCATGCCGGCCTTCCGGGTAGCACGCTCGGCCATCCCTGCCAACCCGCCGTTCTCCGAGATCCACTCCAAAACGTAGGAGAATGCCCAAATGGTGAAAACAGGCGGAGTGTTGTATAGCGAATTCTTGGGAGCATGGGTCTTGTATGAGAGGTAGGCTGGAAGCTTGTCCTGGCACTTATCCAGCACGTCGTTACGCATGATCACTAGAGTCATCCCGGCCGGAGCCAGGTTCTTTTGCGCACCGGCATAAATGATGCCGAATTTCTCTACCGGTAGCGGCCGGCTCATTATGTCGCTCGACATGTCAGCTACAATTGGAACGTCTGTATCCGGCCAATCCTGGAATTGGATGCCTCCAATAGTCTCATTTGAAGTCAGGTGCAAATATGTAGCATTGCCGGGAATGTCCAGCTCAGATACGGCGGGCAAACCAAGGAAGTTGCTCTCTGCTCCATCCCAGATGACTTCCACGTTGCCGACCTTTCGGGCATCGGCGATGGCCTTTTTGGCCCAGGCTCCAGAATTCACATAGGCCGCGGTGCGGTCGGTGTGGAGCAGCAGATTCATGGGTATCATGCCAAATTGCATGGTTGCCCCGCCCTGTATCATCATCACCGTGTGAGTATCGGTAATGCCCAACAACTCTTTGGTCAGGTCCACAGCCCGATTATGCACCAGGTCATACTCCGGGGAACGGTGGCTCGTCTCAATGAGCGAGAGCCCAGAACCCTGGTAATCCACAAAGTCCTTTTCCATCTTCTGTAGGACTTCCAGCGGCAATGTCGACGGACCAGCATAAAAGTTATAGACGCGGTTCATAACTGCCCTCCTTCCTGCACTTCCGCAATTATCGCTTCCACCTCTTCGCCGATGCGAAGGAGGTTCTCTTTGGTACTCGCCCCGAGGTGGGGCAGCATGACTACGTTCGGTGCCCTTAGGATTGGATAGTCTGTCGGCGGTGGGTCTGACGGCCAGACATCCGTGGCATATGCCGTGAGCTTGCCAGACTCCAGAGCAGCGACAACATCCTCAGCCACCACGCATTTGCCCCGCCCAGTATTCACCAACACGGCCCCATCCTTCATCCAACCGATGGAATCGACATTGAACATCCCATCAGTCTCGGGTGTCAGGGGAGTATGCATCGAGACGTAGTCGGCCCCCTCCAGCGCTTCCTGCAAAGTCAGCTTGACGTCTGCAAATTCACTCGGGCGCCCCGATTGACGATAGGCCTTGACCTTCATGCCAAATGCCGCGGCACGCTTCGCCACTTCGATGGCGATATTACCCATGCCAATGAGGCAAAGCGTCTTCCCGTACAATTCCGTCCGTTTAAGCTCCTTCTTCAGCCACTGCCCTTCACTCATGCCGCGGTGGCCTTTCACCACGTGATTGGGTACCGCAATCATCAGCGCAAAGGCACATTCGGCAACCGCAATCGAGGACGCTTTGGGCGTGTTGCGAACAACTATGCCCTTCTCTGCCGCGTGAACTTTGTCGATGTTGTCAGTGCCAACACCGCCTCGAATGATGAGTTTCAATCTTGGCGCAGATTCAATGTAGTCCTTGGTTGCCTTAGTCTTCGAGCGGATTAACACGACGTCAGCTTCCGACAACCGGTCCTTGTCCGTCGTGACTTCACCAAATCGCTTCAGCTTCCCCGCCAACCCCGCGTCAAATGCATCTGAAATCAAAATCAACATCATGCTCCTCCTTCCTATTTGGAGTCATCCAGGCTGCGAGTCACCATTCCCGACCGCAGCTTCGGCTCAAACCAGGTGGATTTGGGCGGCATTACTTCGCCCGCATCCGCTATTGCAATCAACTGACCAACGGTCACTGGATAGAGGGCGAACGCCACCTTCATGTCCAGTTCACAACGCCGCTCCAATTCCCTCGTGCCGCGAATCCCGCCGATGAAGTCGATGCCCTCTGAGGTGCGCGGGTCCTCGATTCCCAGCAACGGCCGCAATACATTGTCCTGCAAGATGGAGCAGTCGAGAGAACCTACTGGGTCATCTGCCGGATAGGTGCCGGCCTTTGCGGTGAGAGAATACCACTGTCCATCCAGGAACATGGTGAAGTGGTGCAATCCCTGCGGCTCGGGATTATCTGTGGTGGCTACTTCGAAGGACTCCTCCACGGCTGCCAGGAATTCCTCCGCAGAAAGCCCGCAAAGGCTCTCTACGGCACGAAAATAGCCAAGTATCTGCAGTTGGTTATCGGGAAAAGCAACAGCCAGATAGTGGTTGTAAGCTTCGCTTCCCGTATGGTTGGGATTGCGGTCGCGCCGCAGGTTGCGGACTCGATATCCGGCCGCGCTACGGTGATGTCCGTCCGCTACATAGAGAGCGTCGACGGCACTAAATTCGTTTCGCAGGGTCTCCACGAGTGTCGGCTCAGATAGAGCCCACAGCCGATGCCGAATCCCATCGTCAGCCACGAAGTCGGTATCCGCCACTCCCCTTTGCACTCGCTCAACAATCGAATCTATGCCGGCCCGGGCCCGATAGGTCAGCATCACGGGACCGGTGTTGGCATTCAGGATGTCCACGTGATGGGCCCGGTCGTCCTCTTTGACCCGACGAGTGAACTCATGCTTCTTGATGAGACCATCTTCGTACTCCTGGGCGCTGGCACCAAAGATGATTCCGGTCTGTACGTGACCGTCCATGGTCAATTCGTAGAGGTAGAACGAGGCCTCATCGTCCCGAATCAAGACCCCATCTGCCTCTAACTTCTTGAGGTTGCTTGCCCCCATCTCGTAGACCGCATCGTCATGTGAGTCAACACCTGCGGGAAAGTCGATTTCGGCGCGCACAACGTGCAGGAAACTATACTGATTACCTGCCGCCATGGACCGCGCTTCTGCTTCGTTCATTACATCGTAGGGAGGGCTGGCTACTCTTTCCACGAGCTCTTTCCGTGGTCGTAGTCCCCTGAATGGTCTGGCATCTGACATCTATAATCACCTCGCTTTTCACAACGGGTCAGCGAGCGATCTCTACAATGGGCGGCAGGGGAATACAAGTCTCTTAACGCGTTAGTGCGCTGTAATAACTTATTTATCTTAGCCCAAACTACGGGAGCAAACTGCTCATGACGCGGCGCGAACCTAGTCATCCTCAAGCAGAACATATAGTTCCCCATCTTCCTCAATTACCTCGTAATCCTGAAGTGGGGCAGCGGCAGGGAGGGAGAGCACCGCCCCGGTGCGCAAGTCAAAGCGGGCACCGTGCAGCGGGCAGCGGACTTCGTATCCATCCCGCTGCCCCATGCTGAGGCTGGCCTCCGCGTGGGAACAGGTGTCATCGACAGCCAGCCACTTGCCGTCGACCCGGGCAACCAGGATGCGCTCCCAATCCACGACAAAAGCCTTCATGGTCCCTTCGGCCACCTCATCACTGCTCCCCAGACGTACCTTCATTGCCCCTCCACTGCGGTCGGGCGCTGGCGTGCATTTCGTAACATCATGATGGCCTTCGCAGTCCCATCGACCATTGCCTCAATATCGGCACGGTCGTTGTACAGTCCCACGCTGGCCCGGCAAGTCCCGTCGAGGCTGAGGTGAGCGTGGAGCGGTTGAGCGCAGTGATACCCGGCGCGAATTGCTACCCCGCTTCCTCCCAGGATTGTGGCGAGGTCCCCGGAGTGCACACCGTCAGCGACAAATGGGACGGCTCCATAGCGCCGTCCGGAGCCGCCCACCAAATCAACCCCGTCGAGACGGTCCAGACCCCGCTCGAGCATGGCGAGGAGCACGTCCTCATGCTCCCGGATGGCGGAGAATCCGATTCCCGTCAGGTAGTCCGCAGCGGCCGCGAGGCCCACAGCCTCCGCAACCGGCGGCGTGCCCGCCTCAAAACGGTAGGGAGGATCAGCATAGATTACCTCTGTCAAGCCGACATCCTGGACCATGTCACCACCAACCAGGAATGGCTCCATCTCTACAAGCAACTCCCACCTCGCCCAAAGCACTCCAATCCCCGAGGGTCCGTACATCTTGTGTCCGGAGAAGGCGTAGAAATCCGCTCCGCTTGCGGCCACGTCCACCGCCAGGTGAGGCAACGCCTGCGTACCGTCCACCAGAACGTAGGCTCCCGCAGCATGGGCCAACTCTGCCACTTTTGCCACCGGCATCTTGGTCCCCAGGACATTGGAGATGTGGTGGATTGCTACCAGCACAGCCCCCTTCTTCAACTCCCTGCGAAACTGGTGCCAATCCAGCTCTCCGTCTGGTCCCACCGAGATAACCACCAACTCTGCCTGAGCGGCCTTGCAAGCCTCGAACCACGGAAGGTAGTTTGCGTGGTGCTCCGCAATAGTCGTAATGATCCGCTTTCCTGGACCGAGGAGTGGTCGGACGAAAGAGCAGGATGCAAGATTAATGGCCTCCGTTGCATTGCGCACGAAGACTACCTCTCTGGCAGCTCCACCGATGAAACGCGCAACTGTCGCACGAGCCCCCTCATAGGCCTCTCCGGCCAGGTCAGCCAACGGATAGACGGAGCGATGCACGTTGGCGTAGCTGGTCGTGTAGAACTCATTCATGGCGGCCAGCACGGAGGCTGGCTTCTGCGCGCTGGCGGCCGTGTCCAGGTAATGAAGGTCATTGCCGCTTAGGAGTGGAAAATCAGCCCGCCACATCGGCATCCTCCAGCTCGCCCAGTTCCGGGAAGCGCTGTCGCAATCCGTCGAGGAACCCTTCAATGAGCAACTGCCGAGCATTCTCCCGTGGCAACCCCCTGGCCATTAGATAGAAGAGTGCCTCCCGGTCAATATCACCGGAGGTCGCACCGTGACCCGCCTTCACCGCATCGGTCAGAATCTCCATTTTGGGTATCGCATCGGCGCGCGCCTTGCTGCCCACCAGGAGATGGCGACTCGTGAAGTAGGTATCGGTCTCCGGTGCTCCCTTGGCGACTCGAGTCAAACCGTGGTGGAGACTGTATCCCCGAGGCCAGACGACTCCCCGCGCCTCAACCCTTGCCCGAGTATCGGGAGCCTCGTGACAGGTCTCCTGGAAGAGATCGAAACGAAAGCTCGGCTGCGCTTTGTCGACGAACAACTCATCCACGGAGGCACCACGTCCGGCGAGGCGGATGCGCTGCTCCACTTTGGCAACTCCCGTACCTTCTATCAGGGTCGAAAGCCGGACCTCCGCCCCCTCGCCAATCTCAACTTCAACTTCAGCGTAGAGGCGACGATGCCAGCTCCAATATCGCCGATAATCGAGGGATGCATCGCGTCCCACCACGACCCGCGTGCCGGAAAGGGTCTGCCCTTCGGCGGCCTCGTCGGAGATTCGCTCGACGAGCGTCACATCTACCCCATCTTCCACCACTATCAAGTTGCGAACCACTGAGTCACCGACGGCCACCAGCGCCGCGTCCACGGCCACCACGCAGCCTTCCGGGACGCCCCGGCCGATATGCACCAGGTACCCACCCTGGGCAAGCTCGCCAATGGCCGCCGATAGCCCGTGGCTGTGCAGGTTGGTTCCCTGAACGATCATTGAAAATGGCAGTGCTTCCAAATCAGCTCCCAGCGGAACGACGATCACGCCCGGCAGGGCCATCCCTGGACCCGCCACCCGCAAGGGATCGCTGGCAACATCTCCTGGAAGATGAAACAAATCCGGCTTGGTACGACGCCATAGTTCGTTATCTGCTCGGGGCAGCGCGTCCTCTTTCATCCGACCGATCCCTCCATTTGAAGCTGAATCAGTCGGTTCAACTCCACCGCATACTCCATGGGCAGTTCCCGCACGATGGACTCGACAAATCCACTCACAATCATCGCCCGCGCCGCTTCCTCAGGAATGCCTCTCGAAGCCAGATAGAACAGTTGCTCCTCCGAGACCTTCGAAACGCTAGCCTCATGTTCGATGTGGGCGTCCGGCCGCTCAATTTCCATGTATGGGTAGGTATCGGAAACGCTCTTCGCATCAAGCAATAGAGCATCACATTGCACATTTGACCGGGCATTCGTCGCATTCTTGTGAACCTTGATGAGGCCGCGATAGGAAGAACGACCACCACGCATACTCACAGACTTGGAGGTAATGGTCGAAGTCGTGTTGGGAGCTGCGTGGACCGCCTTGCCACCCGCGTCCTGGTGCTGTCCCTCCCCGGCCAGTGCGAGACTCAGAATGTCTGCCCGAGCCCCCTCTCCAACCAGATAGACCGACGGGTACTTCATGGTCTTGTGGCTGCCAAGATTACCGTCTACCCAGATCATGGTGGCATCTTTGTGCGCCACCGTTCGTTTGGTCACGAGATTGTAGATATTGCCCGACCAGTTTTGAATGGTCGTGTACTGCACCGACGCCCCTTCGAGTACAACGATCTCGACCACCGCTGCGTGGAGGGAACCACTGCTGTACATCGGGGCCGTGCACCCCTCGACGTAGTGAACGCTGGCCCCCTCATCAGCAATAATCAGGGTTCGTTCGAACTGCCCCATGGACTCCGCATTGATCCGAAAATAGGCCTGCAACGGGATGTCCATGTGGACTCCGGGTGGCACATAGATGAAGGTGCCGCCACTCCAAACCGCGGAGTTGAGCGCGGCAAACTTGTTGTCCTCGGGTGGCACCACCGTGGCGAAGTACTTGCGGAAGATCTCCGGGTGCTCTTTCAAAGCCGTGTCAGTATCCATAAAGACAACACCTTGTTCGACCCACTCCTCCTTGAGATTGTGATAGACCGTTTCCGATTCGTACTGGGCCCCGACTCCCGCCAGGAACGTCCGCTCAGCTTCAGGAATGCCCAGCCGTTCGAAGGTCTCCTTGATCTCGTCCGGCACATCGTCCCAGTCCCGCTCGGCGCGGTCGGATGCCCTAACAAAATAGTGAATCTGGTCGAAGTCGATGTCGCTGAGGTCGGCCCCCCAGGTGGGCATTGGCTTCGACTCAAAGATCTCCAGAGCACGCAGCCGGAATTCACGCATCCACTGGGGCTCGTCTTTCATCTCCGAAATCTGCTCCACCAACTCCCGGGTCAGACCCGGCTCACTCTTGAACTCATATTTCTCTGGCATGGCAAAGCCATACTTATATTCGCCCTCAAAGACCGGGCTCTCGGTGCTCATGCAACCTCCTCGGTCGGCTCGCCGTAGCCGCTACGCTCAAGCTCGGCTGCCAGTTCTGGTCCACCCGACCGCGCTATTTGACCATCCTGCATTACATGGATGCGGTCCGGGGTGACATGGTCCAGAATCCGTTGGTAGTGCGTAATTATCAGGAATGACCGGCCCTCATCTCGCAGTCTGCCCACGCTCTTCGCAACCCGTCGCACGGCATCAATATCGAGCCCCGAATCAACCTCGTCCAAGATCACCAGACGGGGTTTCAACATGGCCATTTGTACGACCTCGGACTTCTTCTTCTCACCGCCTGAGAAACCGTCATTGGCGGCGCGACTCAACAACTCCCTCGATAGACCAGCCCCGTCCGCCGACTGATGGAGCGCCTGGGCCATGTCAAGAGCCGACGAATAGCCGCGTTCCCCTAAGATCTGCGCGGTAGAATTGCGGACAAGCTGAAGCAACGATATCCCCGGTAGAGGGACTGGATGCTGAAAGGAGAGGAAGAGCCCCTTTCGGGCCCTCTCGTCGGGACTCATGTCGAGTAGCTCTTCACCATCGAAGAGAGCCGAACCTCCCACTGCTTCATAGTCCGGGTGTCCCATCAACACATTGGCTAAGGTCGACTTCCCGGAGCCGTTGGGGCCCATTATCGCATGCACCTCGCCAGCGGGCACTTGCAGCGATACCCCCTTCAAAATGTGGTTCTCGCCGATCCCGGCTTGCAACTCAGTCACTTCCAACCTGAGATTCATCGTATCGCTCCATCCGTCAGCGCGGCATTTTGGTCCTTATGGGACCTTCAAGGCGTACTTTAAGAAGCCCCTTTCAGGAATCAAGAGCGCCCCACAAGCCGTCCACGACAATTTCCAGTGGATTTATTGGAGAGCCAAAGATTCATCCGGTTTCGCTCTTCCTTGTCACTCTCAACGCAAACCTGCTAAATGGTCCGGACTTGACCCCGTGAGAGGGCGGAGAGTAAGGTATCGTTGGAGACTGATTGTCGAGGCCAAATGCCCTTACTGGCAACCATGAGCAAGAAGAAGCAGATCGCATTCACCTTAGTTACGGTGGTCACCTCGCTGGTCCTGATCGAGGTCGGGGCCAGAGTCTTCCTGCGCATCTGGCCGGACGCTGGATACGTGGATCCCTCTGAGTCACCGCCATTGCCTTTGGCCAACTCGGGTACCGACAATTACTTCACCGAGGCCCAGTTTCGTGTTCTGCGCGAAGCTGAGGGCCTGACCATTGACCTCGCCCCGGACGAGTCCCGTGGTTGGAAGATGACACCGGGCACCTACATCGTTCAATCGGAGATCTCTACTGGTGTAGCTCGCCTACGGATCAATAGTCAGGGATTTCGAGGGCCCGAGCTAGGCGCCCGGCAGAAAGATGAAATCCGCATCCTCGCAATCGGCGACTCCACTATCTTCGGGTATGGCGTGAGGGAAGGGGCGGGAATGGTCCCGGTCGCCGCCGCCCGTCTGGCCACATCGCTCTCCCGCCCCGTCGTCCCGATAATCGCCGCTACTCCCGGCTACGACACTGCACAGTGCCTCGATACCCTGCGCACTGCCGGTCCCGTCACGAAGCCCGAAGTGGTTGTTATCGCGTCCCTGTGGAGCGACCTCTCCCCGACCCATTTTGATCCCACCGGCGGCGAGCCGAAAGACCTTCCCGGTGGGGGCGCCGATGTCTCTCTTCTGAGACCTTTGAAGGAGCTAGCAATCTACCGACTGATGGACCGCTACCTTGGCAAAGAGCTGGGCACCCGCAAGGTTGGCTTTCTCGGAGACCTGACCGATGAATCTGACCTCGCCCGGCACCCTCCCCGCATCACAACGGCGGATTTTCGCCAGAATCTGCTCTCCTTGCACGCCGCGGCGAAAGGGCTCGGCGCGATCACCCTATTCGTCTCACTCCCTGCTCCAATCGACTTCTCCTCCACTCCGATGCTCCAGCGGATAGTGAACTATCGCAAGGTCATCGAAGAAGTCGCTCTGGAGACCAATTCCCTCTTCCTTGACGGGCCCGCCGAGTTCAAGGCAAGGGGCGGACGCCTCTCCTTCTTTCTTGATCAGGTTCATCCCGCTGCCGAGGGACACCAGCTCCTCGGCGATGCCATATTCGACCTCCTGGAGCCCGCCCTGGCTACTCAGTAGATGGTCCCTTGACTTACCCGCTGCATTGGCCGGATAATGGCCCCGGTTCCACCTAGGAGGCGCATCAATGCTGCACAAAATGCGACGCTCACGAATCGCGCTCTGGGCGTTCTTATTCTTGGCCGGAGCCGTTGGCCAGGTACTCACGGTCAGGGCCGCCGATGTGGTCGAAACGCCGGCGGACGCAATCTTCCCCGCCGCCGAGGTGGTCGATACGGCTACGGACGCAGTCTTCCCTCCCGCCGATACTAAGGGGCCGGAAGAAGCTGACATCGCGGTCCCTGATACTGCCGCAAAGACCGCTGAGCCTGCCGACGAATCCCCAGATGATGACACCGTCACGCCCCATACCGTCGTCAGCCAGTCGCCCAGGAAGTTCCCCATGGTTTCTACCAAGAACCCCGTGGTCTATCACGCGCACCTCTCGGACGTCGTCGACCTTGGCATCGGGCCATTTCTGGAACGAGTGCTTGAGGATGCCACCGAGGAAGGGGCGGCCGCTGTCATTATTGAGATCGATACTCCGGGCGGCCGGGTAGACGCTGCCGTTGAGATCAAGGACTTCCTGCTGCGCGCTAAGGTCCCCACCATTGCCTGGGTGAACAAGCAGGCGATCTCCGCAGGCGCTCTCATTGCCTTTGGCCATGACTACATTGTCTGGTCTTCGGGGGCGACCATGGGAGCCGCCACTCCCATTCAATTGGGAGGCGGAGGTGAAGCACAACCGGTAGAAGAGAAGATGGTTTCGTACATGCGCGGTGTTATGCGCGCAACCGCTGAGGCCAAGGGCCGGGACGGCCTCGTCGCTGAGGCCATGGTTGATGCCGAAATGGAACTCCCGGAATACGCCCCGAAAGGGCGCCTTCTGACGGCCACGGAGCATCAGGCCGAGGCCCTGGGGCTACTCGATGGCCGCGCCGATTCCTTCGAGGAAGTACTGGAGTTCGCAGGCCTTGAACACGCCCGTGTCATCAGCCCCACCATCAATTGGGCCGAGAAGACTGCCCGCTTCCTGACCCACCCGATTGTCAGTTCGGCCCTCATGTCGATTGGTATGCTCGGCATCCTTATTGAGTTCTACACTCCCGGTTTCGGGATCGCCGGAATCGTTGGCGCCATCTCCCTCTTCCTCTTCTTCGCAGGTCATCTTGCAGTCAACCTCGCCGGCCTGGAGGAACTCCTGCTATTTGCTATCGGCGTGGTCCTCATCATCGTCGAGATATTCTTCGTACCCGGGCTCGGTCTGGCAGGCATAGTAGGTGCCATTTTCATTGCTCTAAGTTTGGTCCTCGCCCTCGTTGGGCTCGATCTCAAGATCGCCTGGGATGCAGGTCTCCTGGCTGATGCGTTCCTGAAGTTCTCCCTGGCCGTAATCGGGGCGGGAGTGACCTTCGCCCTCTTCCTCCGCTATCTGCCATCCATTGGGCCCATGCGCCGCTTCATTCTCACCGAAACCATCAAGGAAGACGAGGGTCATCAAGCCAACCTCTCCTCCCTTCCCGGTCAGGAAGGCACCGCGATTACGCCCCTGCGGCCGGGGGGTAAGGCCCGTCTCGGCGATCGCAAATTCGACGTTGTCACCTCAAACGAGTTTATCGACAAGGGGGAGCGCATACGGGTCTTGCACCTTGATGGCCCACGCATTACCGTAGAGCGAATCGTCGAGGAGGAAGGAGGCAACGATGTTTAGTGAGTTGATCTGGCCGATTGTCCTCATCGTTCTCGGCATGGTTATGCTCTTCATTGAAGCCATAGTCCCTAGCTTTGGACTCATCGGCATCGCCGGGTTCATGCTCATCGGTGGCGGCGTCGTCGCCATCTGGACCACCGCCGGCATGATGTGGGGAGTCGTTGCCATTTGTATCGCCGTACCGGTTTTTGTCTTCGCCATGGTGCTTTTCTTTCGCAGCCGGGCGTCAAGGGCATTTGTCCAGACCGGAACGATCGAGGGTGGTTCTTCATCGATCCCGGCCATGACTCATCTGGTGGGCCAAATAGGGGTCGCTATTACACCTCTGCGCCCATCAGGAATCGTCCAGCTTGACGAGGAGAGAATTGACGTCGTCACTGACGGCGGAGCATTTATCGAGAAGGGCGAAGATGTCATCGTCCTGCGTCTTGAAACAAACAGTATTGTCGTGGACAAAAACGACACATAGAGGGAGGTCGTCATGCTGCTGGCCGCAAGTCTTTTCAAGGGATTACCAATTGTCGCCGTGGTCTTCATCCTGGTACTCGTCATTCTCTTTTTCTACTTCGTACCGGTGGGCCTCTGGATTGCGGCCCGTTTCTCCGGAGCTCCCGTTGGGCTCTTTGGCCTCGTTGCGATGCGCTTGCGCCGGGTCTCTCCGGCAAACGTCGTGAATCCGCTCATCAACGCCACCAAGGCGGGACTCCAGATGACCACTGATGAGTTGGAATCACACTATCTGGCTGGAGGTAACGTTGCTGCCGTTGTCAACGCGTTGATTTCCGCCAGCAAGGCCAACATTGAGTTGCCCTTCAACAAGGCTGCGGCCATTGACCTGGCCGGCCGCGACGTCTTTGAGGCAGTCCAGATGTCAGTCAATCCCAGGGTTCTGACAACTCCCAAGGTTACTGCCATGGCCAAAGACGGCATCCAGCTAACTGCCGTCGCACTCGTTACCGTCCGCGCCAACATCGACAAGCTGGTCGGTGGCGCTGGCGAAGAGACGATCCTCGCCCGCGTCGGCGAAGGTATTGTTACCACTATCGGTTCCTCCGGCACCCACAAAGACGTTCTCGAGAACCCCGACCGGATCTCCAAACTCGTCCTCGAAAAGGGTCTCGACTCCGGTACCGCATTTGAGATTCTCTCCATCGACATTGCCGACGTTGACGTCGGTGCCAACGTCGGTGCGAAGCTGCAGGCCGAGCAGGCCCAGGCCGATAAGGAAATTGCCCAGGCCAAGGCAGAGAGCCGGCGAGCCATGGCCGTCGCCGAAGAACAGGAGATGTCCGCCAAGGTCGTGCAGATGCAATCAAAGGTCGTGGAAGCCGAGGCGCAGGTACCACTCGCTATGGCCGAGGCCTTCCGTCAGGGCAACCTGGGAATCATGGATTACGCCAACTTCCAAAACGTCACCGCCGATACCGGCATGCGTGAGTCCATTTCCAAATTGACTCCCGATGGCGACCCGAAGAAGTAGGAGAGGCTTTCGTGAAGAAGAAGAAGGCCCATAGTCGCACCGGCAGAGTCGACTTGCGAGCGATGCTCACTCAGCGAGACACTTTTCTCGCTCGTCTGGTGTGGCACTACGCTCTTACCAGCCGACCTGCCGCCTCTCGACACCAACCAAAGCGGGGGGTGAAGTAGGATGCCCCATTTGCTAGCCATGGAGACTGGGAAGTGGGGCTGGCTGGCGCTGGGCGCTTTCTATTTGATCTTCGAGATTGTCGTTCCGCTCCTCAAAAAACGAGCAGCGAAGCAGCGACGGATGGCTCAACATGAACCCCTCTCTCAACCTCAGCCCAGTCCTCAACCGAGGCCTCAACCCCAACAGCCCAGTCCACCGCCTCCAGTGCCTACGCACCACCGGCGTCAGACTGTGGCCCCAGCCCGTCCAGCCAAAGTTGCGCTCCGGCGAGAGACTCCTTCTGCCGCGGGCATTGTGGAGTTATCCAGGAAAGCCTACGAGCCCCTCTTAGCCTTCCCGGAAATTGCCCCCATAGCAAAGCTTGAAGAACTCGAAGCGAAGATCGCAGCAGGGGCAACCCGTCCCGACTACCCGACCTCTTTTGACTTGCTACATCAAGAGGTGGTTACGACCATTCTCCACCGCGTACCGGGGCTGCGTGCGGACGCTGTTGCGGCCGCCGATTTGCAACAGGGCATCGAGGAGATTCAGTCCATCCAGGACCTGGCGAAGTCGAGTGACCGCCTCGCAGTTGGGTGGCTCGACACCGCCTTTGTCGATGCCGTGGGATTGGCACTCCTTGGTTCCCCGTACGCACGGCTTAGATTCCAGCGTCTAGGGGCCAGCGGCAAGACTCACATCCTCGCTTTGCAAAATACTGGCAGCCGCGCCATGTCGGTGATTCCACCCCTAAGGATTCTGGGGCCGGCAATGGTGACGGCGGCCGAGGCATTGAACCTGCGCGCCACCGGCTTTGACTTGCGCGCCCGGCTCAATGAATTGGGAGCGCTCGACGGCCTCGTCAGACTCGAAATTGCCGGGTTTGGCCGGGCCATCCATTTTGACCTCGACCCCACACCCGCTATTGAAGCAACCGAGCGGATGCTCATCGGCATCCTCAAGGAGAGATTTCCGGCATTTGGCGAAGGCTCGCTTTTTGACTTCGCCCGAGCCCGCGATGTGGGAAGGAATGAAGAACTTGCTGCGAAGGCTGCCAAAGGGTTGGTTGAAGCGGACGAGGCGGTGGAGACCAGTGGCCTCGCTCTGCTCCAGACCGTGCTCCTCCTCAGCCAACATCTGTCCTCCGGGCATTTGCGCTCTGTCGCCGCAGGTGGGGGCGGTAGAGTGCGGGCCCGAGGCGCAGACGCGAAGCCCGAGAGGATCGCCATCACTGCCAACCCGTCGGCCTTGGTCGAGGCCATTATTTTCGGTGAAATACTGACGCGACAGAGAGGTCGTTAGCTCCAAAATGCTATCGTGGATTGAAGTAGATGGAAGCGCGTTGGCCGAGAATCTGCAAAGCTTCCGGCGCATCGTGAACGGCGCGCTGCTCGCTCCTGTGGTGAAGGCAAACGCATATGGTCACGGTCTCATCCCAGCGGCCAGGGTCTTCGCCGCAAACGGAGCTGATTGGCTTTGCGTGAATGCCGGTTTCGAGGCGGTGGCGCTGCGCGAGGCGGGCATCGAGTTGCCCATCTACGTCCTCGGCCACGTCGACTCGACTGAGCTGCCCAATCTGGCACAACTCGGTGGAGTCAGACTAGTTTGCTATCTTGAAGAGAGTGTCCGCGCTGCCGCCAGGGCCACCAGGGATTCGGGTCAGACCTTGCATCTCCATATCAAGATTGAAACCGGCAACAACCGGCAGGGAGTAGAAGTCCATGATGCCCTCCGCCTCGCCGAACTTATCAGCCGCGAAGATGGAGTGGTGCTGGAGGGTATTTCGAGCCACTACGCTGACATCGAGGATACCACTGACCATAGCTTCGCCAAGCGCCAGATGGCCACGTTCAAGCGGGCTCACGAATCCCTGGTCGCCAAGGGCCTCGCCCCCATCATCCGCAGCTTTTCAAACTCGGCGGCAACGCTGCTGTGGCCTGAAACCCATTTCGAATTGGTGCGGGCTGGCATCTCTGCCTACGGAATGTGGCCGTCGAAAGAGACGCTTATCTCAGCCGCGCGACTGGGGCGTGACAAACCGACCCTCCGGCCAGCACTCACCTGGAAAACCCGCATCGCCCAGGTCAAGACCGTCCCGATCAACGCTTCGGTAGGATACGGGCGCACCTGGCAAGCGGGCCGCCCTACCCGTCTGGCCATCCTGCCCGTAGGCTATTACGATGGTTACGACCGCCAACTCAGCAACGCAGCCCACGTCCTGACGAATGGCCATCGAGCTCCAGTTCGAGGACGCGTCTGTATGAACATGACCATGGTTGATGTCACCGATATCCCCTCCGTTGAGAACGGCACCGAGGTTGTCCTTCTTGGTAGTCAGGACGACCAGACCATAACGGCTGAACAAATGGCCGATTGGGCAGGGACGATAAACTACGAAGTGACCACTCGCATCAACGAAGTAATCCCACGAACCGTGGTATAGAGCCCGCCATTGTCCCAGACCCGGCTAGTGCCTATCTATGTGTCGATGTCAGCCATTTGGATGCTGACCGGGAGGAAACATGGCTCTGACCCCGTCTAAAATGCTACCGTTGGGCACCCCCGCGCCAAACTTCATGCTGCCAGAAGTTACGGACCGGTGGCTCGTTCAACTCTCCGATTTTGCTGCCAAAGATGTCCTGGTAGTGATGTTTATCTGCCGCCACTGCCCCTATGTTGTACACGTCAATGAGGAACTGGCCCGCCTGGGCAATGACTATGCGGATAGTGCGGCCGGACTCGTGGCCATCAGCGCCAACGATGCCGTAGAGTATCCGGCTGACCGGCCCGAAAGTCTGGCCGAGCAGAAAGCAGAATTTGGTTTCAAGTTCCCCTACCTGTACGACGAGTCGCAGGAGGTCGCCAAAGCATACGATGCCGCCTGCACACCCGACTTCTACCTCTTCAACAAGGAACGGAAACTGGTTTACCGCGGACAGTTGGACGATAGTCGACCGGGCAGTACAGTCCCGGTTACCGGGGACCATTTGCGCCGAGCAATCGACGCCGCTTTGGCCGGCGAAACCGTGGCAGAGCAACTCCCGTCCATGGGCTGCAACATCAAGTGGAGAATGGAGGAGTAACCTCCGCAAAGGCCGCAATTGCCCGCCAGATAGTCTCCATCTTATCGAGCAGACTGTGGTCTCCACCGGGGATGCCTTGCATTTCAACCAGTGGCCTCGTCGCGGCCCACTTCACCGACCCCTGGAAGGAAACCACTTCATCCTCCTCGCCATGCAGAAGCAGGATCGGGGTGGCCAATTGGAGACCCAGAAAATCGAACTGAGCGGCATCGGTGGCAAGTTGGTGGCCCAGACGACGTAGTACCCCGTCAAAATGGGTGATTGAAATGTGGCCACGTTCGGCCCACTCATCGGACGTTGAACCGGCCAGACGTGCCAGATGCGTAGCGACGAAGTCCAGGGCCGGGGCAAGCAACACTATTCTATCTACCTTCTGTGAGTTTCGAGAGGCATATACGAGGGTCGACAAGGCCCCGAGACTCGAGCCAATCAGCAGGGGGCGGACTCCCGGCATTTCGTCCACGGCTGCAGCCACCGCGTCAACTTGCGCGCTGACCCGCATGCCCTCGAAGGAGGGGACATTCAACTCGGGCCCGTCCAACCTCCAACCCGCCGCTTCAAAGCGACTGCGCAACCATGCAGCCTTTTTCGAACCCGGACTTGAGGCTAGACCGTGAAGGTATATTGCACGCTTCATCAGTTCTCGCTGCCCCCGCTCGCCATGGAACCAGCCAATTCACTGAGCGCGGGCCCAGATAGCCGGCAAAGCACCCAATCGTCCATTTGCACTGCACCAATCCGCTCATAGAAAGCGAAAGCCGGCTTGTTCCAATCTAGCACGGCCCACTCCATACGGGCGCAACCACGTTTGACGGCTATGGCAGCAAGGGTCTGCAACAGGACCCGCCCCACTCCGTTGCCCCGATACCGTGGCGGGACAAAGAGATCTTCAAGATAGATCCCCTGGCAACCTCGCCAGCTGGAATAGTTGTGGAAGAAGAGCGCAAAACCGAGGGCCTCACCATCGGCCTCGGCCAGCAGACACTCGAACGGTCTGGTGCCAGATGAGAGTTGAGTACGCAGGCACTCTGGCGTCGTCTCTACCGCGTCTGGAGCTCGCTCATACTCGGCAAGTTCACAGATGAACCGGTGGATAGTAGCCGCATCATCTGCCGTTGCAAAACGAATCGTCAATCCCATCGTCTCTCCTCAAACTGTCGCACTCAGTGTAACCCAACCCGGAGGATTGTGGTAGCCAGCCCATAGGCGGGATTTCGTCAATTGCCATTGCATCTCTCGGCGCGCGTCGCTATGGTGCGGCAAACAGAGGGCCGGACCCGAGGGTCGTGACGGCCCCTTGACTGGCTGGAGGCATTCATGAGCAATCTTGATAGAGATACGGTTCTAGCAGCGTTGACCGAGCACTTTGGCGACGCTTTTCAGGTCGAAGAGATGGAAGCGGGTGGATTGCTGCTCTTCAACGATGACGAGGCCCTGGAAATGGAAGTCGTCACGGGCACGTTTGGCACCCTCGCAGCCTTCGAACTCTCGGTAGTGGTACCCCTCGCCACTTACGAAGGGGCTGACAAGGAGATGCTTGAAGCCGAATGCATCGATGCCCTTGAGGAACTCTTCGACGCCGATTTCAGCGAAGGTTACGGTCTTGCGGAGAAGGGTAACTGGGGGCCCGGCTGGTCGGAAGACCTCGAGCCGGAAACCGATGAACCAGACGTCACATTCTTCAGCCTCGCAGTCACCCGTCCGGTGGCCGATACAGCAACGCTCATAGAGGTTATCGACGACATCTCTGCCAGCGAACTCTGGATCGTCAGCGACTAGACGCCTATTCTGGCTGCCAATCCCAGATCAGGTGACCCCACTGCCACGCCCCGGGATAGGGGTAGCAATTGTTCGCCCAGAGGACGCTGCCCTGCCACCAGAGCCACGTTCGTCCCCCAGGTCCCCAATCTTGGTCATAGCATGAGGCGGTAGTCCACCCACTCTCGCCGTTACTGAAGAGTCCGGCTGACGCAAGAGTGCTGATATCCCCCGCTCCGGCGCGATGGGCGTAATCGAGACTCGCATACTGACCGGACCACTCTGACCAGGTCGCCTTCACTGCTCGATACCAGACTTGCTTCGAGGCAAGCCACGAAAAGCCCAGGACTTCGGGGTCCAGGAGAACGATGTAACCGTCCTCAAGAGTATCGAATTGCCCATTGAGGTTCGTCACCTTGACATGGTAGAGACCGGGCTCCAAGCCGGCGGGAATCAGAATCTCAATTACGCCATCGGCCACGCTGAGCACGGGGATCTGAACCTCGTCAAAGAAGACTGTCGCTCCCGCCAGGAAGCCGCCGCCGGTAATAGTCGCCGGAACGTTTTCTGCGGGGTAGTCTTGACTCGGGTCCACGCTCTCCACTGTAACGGGAGGAGGACACTCACCGCAGCTTCCGCCGCAGCCATCGTCCCCGCAAATCTTGCCCTCGCAGTCTGGTACACAGCAGGTATCCCACGGTCCATCCACCGCCCAGGAAGCTCCCACGATGTCACCATGCTGGGCCGTCCCGGCCGTATCGTGGGCGACGCCACCCTGCCCCTCTCCCAAGGGCCAGAAGTTCAATGTCCACGCATCGGCCGACAGTTGCACCGGCTGAAAATCCTCTGCGTAGCGGGCGATGTTCGAAATCCGGACCGAGGAGATGTTCCCCTGATAGTGCTGTGCGTACGGTGGGACGCCCGCCAGAAAGAGCGGCAATGCCCCCTTGCCTACCGTACCTCCAAAGGAGGGAATCTCAGCCACCTTCTTACCGTCAACGAAAACCCGTGAGGACCCCGCTCCGTCCCAGGTTCCCGCCACATGGTGCCAACCACTGTCGCTCAAAGCAGCACCGACATCGGCCCCCACCGAAACCAAATATGGCGAGGCCGTGGTACAGACCCACAATCGGAGGAAGTTGGGACCCTCGAAATGAAGCGAAAAGGAAGAACTCAATGCCCCGGCACCACAGGCCAAATGACGATTTACGATGCGAGACAGACCGGCTTGGCCCACACCTTTTGTGTTGATCCAGCCCTCAACGGTCATGGCACTTAGTTCACCGCTCCAGGTGTGGTTCGTGACTTCCATGTAGTCGTCACCATCAAATGCGAGGGAGCTGCAAGCGGGGTCTATGCAACCTGCTGGACCGCAAAGTTGACCTAGCTGGCCACAAGTAATGCCGGTACATTCTCCGTTGGAACACACATCGGACACAGTACAGTCGTCGCCATCGTTGCACAGGGCTTCTCCCGGCACTGCCTGACAGCCCAATTCGGGGTCACACGACGTTTCGATACAGGGGTTGTCGTCGGAGCAGTCCAGGGGAGCGCTGCCTACACACCCACCAGCAACACACGAATCTGCCTGTGTGCAGACATCGCCATCACTACACGCCGCGTCATTCGCATCATGCTGGCAGCCTGACTCCGGATCGCAACTATCGTCGGTACACCCATTGTCGTCGTCACAATCCAATTCACCGGCAGGAACGCATTCGCCGTCGACACAGCCATCGCCCTGGGTACAGGCATTGCCATCGTCGCAAGGTCCCTCCAGGGGTACATTCAAGCAGCCTTCTCCCGGAGCACAGCTATCTTCCGTACATGGGTTGCTGTCGTCACATTCCGCATAGGCCCCCGCCTTGCACGCCCCTTCCGCGCAGTGGTCACCTACCGTGCAGGAGTCGGCATCGTCACAGGCCAATTGGTTCGGAACAAACTGACATCCAAACTCGGGCTTGCAACTATCGTCGGTGCATCCGTTGCCGTCATTGCAGGGCAGCATCTGGCCACCGCTACACTCCCCGAGATGACATGCATCATTGAAAGTGCAAACATCACCGTCATTGCAAGGCACTGAGTTCAGAGAGTGAATACAGCCGTTCACCGCATCGCACGCATCGTCTGTGCAAAGATTGCCATCATCGCAGCTAATCGAATCTCCGCCCAGGCACTGCCCATCCTCACAGCCTTCGCCCACGATGCAAGCATTGCCATCATCGCACGGTCCGGCAACAGCAACATTGACGCACCCTTCTTCTGGCAAACAAGAATCGGCCGTACAAGGATTCATGTCGTCACACGAAACGTCCCCAGAGCCACTGCAGGCACCATCTTCACAGTGGTCAGACGAGGTGCACTTGTCACCATCGTCGCACGCCACTTCGTTCGGTTCGTGGACGCAGCCAGAATCTGCCTCACAGCTATCAGTTGTGCAGATATTTCCGTCGTTACAATTGATGCTGTTCCCACCACCACACTTTCCTTCCTGGCAGGTATCCCCAAAGGAGCAGGCATTCCCGTTACTACAGAGGGACCCATCGTTGGCCGCCTCAAATTCACACCCGCCGTTCGCAGTGCACATATCGTCTGTGCAGGGATTGTCGTCGTTACACTGGACGGCATCACCTTCACAGACACCTTGCGCACAATGGTCGGCCACGGTGCACGGCTCTCCATCGTCGCAGGAGGTGCCGTCGAGCAACTCATTGACGCAACCCTGCGAGCCGGAACAGGAGTCACTTGTGCACGGATTCCCGTCGTCACAGAGAAGGACATAGGCCCCATCTACCAGATCGGGCTCGTCGGCTTCACCGTCACAGTCGTCGTCAACCCCGTTGCAGCTTTCGGCCGATGGATGGTCCGCCGAACAATCAGAGAGGCCCTCTTCACTGCAGGTCCGTTGACCCGCACACGTTCCGAATTCGTTGGCCACCTCACAGGGCGTCGATAGCCCCCGTTCGATGGAAGATTCGGTGCAAGAACAACTCCCCGTATCGGCAACGCACTGGGTCAGTTCGGCCCCGTCTACGGAGAGCACTTTCTGGCAAGAAAAACCCCACGGGCAAGAAGCGTCTCCATCGCACGGCCCGCCACAATAGTCTCCGTCGGGACCATACTCGACACAAGCATCGGCAGCTCCTCCGGTGCTCGTGCAATCAGCATTGGTGCCACAGGGCCGACAGAGATTGGCATAGTCCGAGACGCAGACGTAAACCAGGTCCGGGTCGGTTCCCGCCACCTGCTGACATGACCAGCCTGGAGGACATTCTTCATGACAAATCTGCGTGCAAACTCCGGCCCCCAGATGTTGCACGCACCAGCCTGACTGGCACTGGCTGTTCTCCTCGCAGCCATCCAGGAAACAGCCCTCCCCGGGGGCGCACTGCGCCAAAACCAGGTCGGGCGTATCGGAGAAGAGATCGAACGACAAATCGGCGATGACGTCATTTGCGTCGCCTCTGTCGTCAGGTACGAATACGACGTCGGCCGCCATGTCGATACGCCCCCCATCACTCTTCCTGGCAATGTCGGCCTGGCCAACATCACCACTGACCGCCTCGTTCCCGCAAGCAATAAGAGTAAGTGAGACCACTGAAATGTAGCTCCATCTGAACATTGGTAAACCTCATGACCGCGCCGCGCTCTCCGGTGGCTACGCGCAATCAGTATCGCAGAGTCACCGCTTACAGGCAATGGATCTGGGAGAAGGCTGATGACCAAGCATTTGTAAGAGAAGAAAGCTGGGCAAACTACTCCGCGGGAATCTCTTCCCCGTCAACTGGCTCGACGACCGGTTCAGGAAGGAGCAGTTGGAGGCTGGCGAGTTCGGTATCGGTCTCCCACGCCAGTGAATTATCCGACTCAAGAATGCCTTCAGCGCCAATGAGGGCCTTGACATTGGAGATTCGTTCGTCGGTAGGTGGATGGGTCGAAAAGAGCTCACCCAAATCGTTGAGGAACGTTAGGACCTCGCCCTCTGGGGCCCTTCCTTGCAGATCTTGCAGGGCCTCGAAAAAGTGGACGATCCCCCATGGATTGTAGCCTGCGGTGATAGCATAGCCAACGCCAAGAGAATCAGCTTCGAGTTCCTGTTCCTGGCTGAAAGTCAGCCCTGCTCCAGTTTGGATGGCCCCGGAAACGAGGGGTCCAAGGTCCTCGTCTCCAAGCAGGTCGGAAATGCCTTCAGCGAAGACATACGTCTCCATGGACTGCACGCCGTGACGGGCCGTGACATGGCCAATTTCGTGTGCGATTACGCCGGCAATCTCAGCTCCCGTGGCGGCAGTCCGCAACAAACCCAGCGTTACGTAGAGGTAGCCGCCCGGCACGGCAAAGGCATTAATCTCCTCGGTGTCAAGCACCGTGAAATGCCAGGTCAAATCCGACCTGTCAGTCACACTGGCGATGTGCTGGCCCATTGAATCGATATAGGAATCGATTGCTGGATACCCCACTAATTCGGGCATCTCCTCAAGAATCTGAACGTGGTACTCGGCACCAAGTTCAACCTCAGTTTCCTCGGGAATCAGCAAGGACTCCTGTCCCAAACCGGCGCATCCAGAGACCACCACAACCCACATCACAACCAGCATCAACCAACGCCATCTTCTCATGTCGACCTCCAGTTCTCTGCCATTGTAGATCCTCCACACGCCAAAGGCCATCCCCAGTTAGATAAGACAAAACATTGAGCCGGGCTGATGGCTGGAGTACCATGTGCTGCAAGGAGGCACACACACATGAACTCATCTCCATTTGTTGTTACCTTCGCCAGCCTGCTCCTCATCGCCTGTAGTGGCGGCGGAGACAACCAGTCCGGGACGGAAGTCGTCCCCTCTGGCGAACTGGTAGCAAGTGACATCTCTTTCGTCTCGGACGCCCCACCCGAGCCTGACGAAAAGACCCCCGACTCCCCCTTCCCCGAAGACTTCATCGTCTCGTTCATCTACAAGGGAATGGTACCCAACGTGAACACCGATGAATCGGACCTCTACATCGTCGACTCAGCGGGGGAGAACCCCATGGCTCCAGGGGTCAAGGCACCGCTTGCGCTAACCACCTTTGCCATCGACCCTGAGGCGTGCGAACTGGTGCTGGTGAAGAAAGCGGATGGCACACCTCTCACCACGGCTCCATGCTCCTGTAACCTGGGCTGTACTATCGATGACACCCTGACGTGGATCGCCGTCACCGTCGAAAAGCCGTCGGCAAATGGCTTTGCATTTCAAATCGGCAAGTTCAATGCAGACCTTCAAGTACAGATGGTGAAGGGCGCGATATTTCAAAACATTGTGGACCTGGCTTTCACCGGCGGCTACCTCTATTTCTCGCAAGTGAAATACTGCCACGAAACCGGCTGTCAGTATCTGGTCTATCGCTACGATCTGCAGAACATTCCCGAACCAAAATCGCAGTTTCTCCTGCCTCCTAACGACGACGAAGACCTCGTAGACGGGCAGTCCACGACAGACGGACACTTTGTCGCCTCGGCAGACGGCGAGACTATCGCCTTCCTCTCTCCCACCATTCGCAGCGCGCGTCTCTATGTCTGGCGCAAAGGAAAGCTCAAGGAGCTTGACTATGTCTGCCCAGGAGGAATGCAGGGCGACCACTGCACCGGCTCGGGCAGCAACTTCTCCGACGTCGACCCCCTCGCCCTCTCCCATGACGGGAAAAAGCTCTCGTGGTTCATGCAGGGTGCAGACGGATTGGAACTGCGATTTTACGACACCGACCTCGGGACCTTGCGCAAGCTGAAGCTAATGGACACCACCGGGAAGGACTATGCGACGGAGTCATGTAGCCAGATTCTGGGCAACGATTGGAAGTTCAACACCGTTACTGAGCCACGTTTCACGCATAACGACAACGGCCTGGTCTTCATCGCTGGCTCCCATTGCGACTCGCAAAAGCGCCCATTTACAGACATCGTGAAGTTGCCTGTTTCAACCATTGAAACGGGCAATCTGCAGCAGCACACGGTGAAGAACCTCACCAATAACCCCCGGGTCAACGGATTGGAGAACACCATCATCCTTACCTGGGACCTCTCCCCCGACGGCGGCAACGTGGCATATGCCGCGAGTCCAATCTATGACGCCAGTGGGAAAGAGCTTTCACCCGCCTCGGCCAACGCCAACAAGTCCCGTGAGTTATGGGTAGCCGACCTCGAAGGAAAGCAGAAGAAGCAGATCACCTACAACGCCAAATTCACTTCCACCTGGCTAAAGACCCTGGATACGGCTTCGGTCAGCAGATAGACTCCTCAGACCCTAGTGCTGACCGGTCAAAGTCTCTACGGTCATCCCCGCCGGATAGCCATACGATACGTACTGGTCATACCCGTGAACGGTAATGCCGATGGGGCGATTTGACGATATGGAGTGGACGCCGTCACTCATTTGCGAGCGAGCCACCCGATACTCACCAGTACCAATCATCTCGAACTGTGCACCTGATACAGCGTCGCCATCAACCACCAGATCCGCACCGACCGGCAGTGCAATGCTGACGTAGTCCCGCTCATACTTGTCGGGAATCAAGAAGACATAATCCTTGCGAAAGCGCGAGGTCGGTATTAGGAGAATAAATGAAGGGTCACCGATGCCCGCATCTTGAGACATCCCCAACGCCTCGCACTCCTCCTTATTGGAACAAAACAGCGTGCAGTCATTATGGCCATCGCACGGCACCAGCGGATATGCTTGGCAGTAACTGTCATCCGTGCCGGGATAGAAACATTGGGAAGCATTGGAACCAGGGGCATGCTCACCGGCGAGGAACTGTCCAACCATCACCGGCTTGTTGGAGTGAATCTCAATGGACTCCTTGGTCGAGAAGCCGAAGAACTGGCCCGCATCTAGCTTTGGCGGGGAAGGGTCGATGGGAGGCGTGGTGGTCACAATCGTGCCGTCCTCTGTGGCCAGCACTCGCCAGTAATCATGCTCGCCGTTTCGAGGCTCACTGCGGGCACCGATGTAGTGAGTTCCCAGAGCCTTGACCGGAAGCATCTGCTCTTCCAAATGGTCTGCGCAGCACACCCCAGGACATTCGCTATCCCACTCGCAGGCATACCCTTTCTCCTGACATTTGCCCTCGACGCAGCGATAGGTCTGGGGAACGCCTGCGGCAACATTGCCAGCGAAGACCGCCACCGGCTTGTCCGCAATAATGTGAGTCCCGGTGAAATCTTCGCCAAATCCATCGGTTTCAAGGCTTAGAACCCAATAGGGTCCCAACTCGAAAGTGCCACTCTGTCCCGCTTTCAGTTGACCCGTTTCTTCACTATCGGCGGTACGGGCCGTGGAAACCACTTTCACTTCTGTCCCCTCGGTAGTGCCAATGATCGTGACAAAAGCCTGCGACTGGCCGCCAGTGGCGGGCTGAGCCATTGCGTAGTACTCCGTCCCCAATGCTCCCGACGCAAGGAGCATGGAGGCATCATTTGAGAAAACGTCAACATTGGAGAGCGGATTGAACTGGTAAGCGATAATCGGGATGTCGCTGTTGATGCGATAGGCGAGGGGCTTGAGCAAGCTGCCATCAATATTGCGTGGCCCCAGATCGAGTACTTTCAACTGACCAGCACCAACGATGTGAGTCTCCTGGTCGCCCTCCGCGATAGTCACCCGAACTTCTGCCGAAATCTCCTCGTTGATATTGCTCAAGACCACAGCGTAGGGGGCGTTTTGGGCATCCCCTTCAATTCCTTGTTCAGGAGATTGAGCCAGGTTGTCCAGGTCCACCGCCCAATACTCACACCCGACGTTGGTCGCCTGCTTGAGACTCACGGCACACATCGACACACACTGTCCCAGGAAACACTTCGACTTCGTCTTCTTCGGATTGCAATCTTCCACGGCCTCAACCGATGAGCCATCTGCGGAGCACTGACCGACGGTCGACTCGTCGATGCAAGTCCGAACACTTGGGAAGCAGATTCCACATTCACCCTCTACACAGAGCCCGGGAGAGCAATCCGCCATGACGAAACCGGTGCCATCAGCATTGCAGCGCTTCGAAATAGTACCCGCACAAGAACCCTTGCCAGGCTCGCATTCACCTGAGCACTCACCATATGCGCAACTACCGTAAGGACATGGCAACTCTGAGGTGACAGTCCCCTGAGGGCTGCAGGTCAACAGCCAATTCCCGTCGCACCAGGAGGTGCCGGGAGCACAATCCAATTGAGCGGTGGGCTCATCGTCAGTAACGTTGTCGTCCGAAGCGCATGACACAGTTGCAATCAGTCCGAGTAGCAAGAGCCGCCTCAAAAACATACTCCCTCCCAACTCGCTCCGATCAGGGGCTCGCAATCCTGGTACGAAGGACAATCGCTCTTGCCCACTCTGCAAGGTTGCATACACTCAGCTCCGACATCGACAATGTTCACACACATTCCCTGCGGCATGCAGTCGAAGTCTGAGTCACAACTCTGTCCGTAGTAGTTGTTGCCGCCAAGGTTGCAGATGCCCGTCATCCCGCCCAAGTACTCAGTGCCAGTGAGCCCAATGCAATAGGCTCCATCACTACAGAACATTTCGGCACTCTTGCACAGCCGAAAACACTTGGTAGGGCCGACGAGGGAGGTATTGATGCAGGTATCCCCGGACTCGCACTCCAGACCATTGTATCCGCACCCCTCCTGCCCCGGCTTCAAAATCTCGCAACTGAGCCGGCCACTCTCCCCCTCTGTGCAGTTCTTGCCACTGCCACATGCAGGATGGTCCCCACAGAAACAAGCTTGCTGGAAGTCGACGAGTCCGCAATGCTCATTGGTCGAGCACTTCGCTCCTCCGCACAATGAGGGGTCGTTGGCCGCTACGGAGTCCCAATCATCCGCCGGCCGCTGCCATGGCTCATCTTCGTACAGGCATCCTACAGAGAACAACGCAAAGGCCATCACCAGGAGCAGACGGAAGACGAAAACTGAAGAACGCACCTGGGGACAATACCTGCCGCCATTCCCGTTACCACGGCGCTGCTGTCGCCGGTGCTTGACAGACATCCGGAACCCCTCAATCTACATTCGCTATCAATTCCGTAGAGTTTAGGTTAATGGGAGATGGGGGGCGAAGTCAACAAGGAAGCCGCACGCCTGCCGAATGCGCTGGCAACGGAACCACACGTCTGCTATATTCTTGATATGCTTACTTCCACGAGCAAGATGACGCCTAGCAAAGGATGACCAATTTGACTACCTCAAGCGCCGTCAGACATGGCTCCAGGTTGCTAATCGCCTCGGTTCTGGCATTGACCCTCATGCTGAGTCTCCCCTCAGCAAGCGCCCAACCGGTGGACGACACAGGGCGGCTGAAGGTCGAGGCTCAGTGGCGCGACGGAACAGCCGTCCAGGCCGATGTCTTCCTGGGAGACGAGTTGCTGGGCAAATCCGGCGGCACATTCCCCTGCCCCCCCGGGCGCCACAAGCTGTCGGTCCGCGTTGGAGATGCCGTCTGGCAACGAGATTTCGTCATGGCGCCAGGGGGAGAGAGAGATTTCCTGGCACGACTCCGTAGGGTTGATGCCCCGTCTCCTCCGCAGGGCAATGTAGCTTCCCCCGCTCCGCCAACTCCCCCCTATCCGCCGCCCCCTCCGGCGCGGCCGCGGCCGCGGGGGGGCGCGGCGGGGGCGGGGGGGG
>CAZFVN010000053.1:0-3946 GCA_964522395.1 uncultured Myxococcales bacterium | reverse complement strand
CCCCCCTAAGCAACCGGAGCCCCCTGAGCCTCCTAAACAATCAGAGCCCCCTAGAGCTCCTAGACAACCTGAGCCCCCTGAAGTGGCTGAACCTCCATCGCCTCCTGAACCAACCGAGCCCCCCGAGCCTCCAGGCCCGCCCCCACCGCCTAGGAACATGGAGTCCTTCTATCTCGTGATCAGCGCTGCCGACGGTCTGCTCGTAGCCGATGGATTGCATCGTACCAACGCCACCTTGCATCTCCTGACCCAGGTGCGATTCGGCCGCTGGTTCCGCTGGGAGATTGCATCCCTCGGCGCGGCGGTCGAAGCCCCCTATCCGCTCTTCTTCTCAACTTCCACAATCCTCGACCTGGGGCCGGTCTTTCTCAAGGTCGGCGGCCATCTCCTCCTTGATGACTTTAAGCGAACCTACTGGGGCGTCTCTGGAGGCGTGGGAATCGCTATTCGCATTTACCGAGGGCTCTACTTCGACCTGGGGGCAGGAACTACTTTCTGGCCCGGGGTGGACTCCGTTTTCCCCGCCGAAGGCAATTTGGGGGTTCGCTATGGCTTCTAACGTAGTTCGACTCACACTACTTTGGGCAGCCGCACTGTCGCTCGCTACCTGCGACAATGGTGATATGCATGAGGACGAGTGGGCGATGGTTCTCTCTGGAGAGCACGCAATCTCCCTTTGTGACCTTGGGGATTATGCGGGGGCAAGCTCCGTCGATCTCAGCTTCGAGCTCGAAGAATCCTGCAGCATGCTTATTAGCGTCAAGGTCAAGATATCCCGCGATTCGGGACGAATTGAATCTCTGGACGGCAATGAGTGCGTGCTCCACGACCTCGGTGACGATTCCTGCGCCTGGACCGACCCCGACAAGTATCACTGTGGACCCTGCGATTTCGAAGTGACCGCCGACAACGATTCAAGCGCAGATATCCGTGCGGCCGATTGCGATCCCAGTAGTGCCGCAGCCTCCTGCCTCGCCAAATACTGCTGTGGGGGATACAACGCAAACTACCGGCTCTACAAGCCGTCCGTCGAAGCGGCTAAAAGAGGACTCTCCCCATAAAATACAACTCTCCCGCAAAGCCGCTGAAATCTTCCTCGCTACCATCCTGCAATTCGCCGTATTCCCCCACCCTCAACATCTTCTGGTAGCCGAGCGCTGCCCCGAAATCCAGGCCCCAGGAGGCTCCATGAGTCTGGTGCACGTGGTAACCCATGAGCGCCTTGAGGCGCACCACATTGTACTCGTACTCCCATTCCCCGTAGACGTAGTGTTTCATGACCTGCAGGCCGAGGAGCAGGTTCCAGATGCCAGACTCAAAGAAGGTCCGATATCCTATCGTTCCGCCCGGCTTGAAGACCGACTCCCCAGCGCCTTCCGCACCCCCTTCGGCCTCTATCGTGAGGACGAAATACTCGCCCGGCGCACCGAAGTCCAGTTCAAACTCAAAGTGGCCTCCACGCAGCCCCGCGATCAGTGGCCCGGCTGCCAGGGAGACGACGTTGTCAGGCAGCCTCTTTCGCGGGTCTCCTCCAGACCTGGACGCGCTGGCAGATTCGGTCCGCACCTTTGGGGCTCGAACCGGGCCCGGCTTCTCGCCGCTATCCTCTTCATCGTCTCCCAGGTTCCACCCTTCGGAGGTTGCCGCTGATTTGCCAGCCGCGAGTCGCCCTGCGTCAAGCTCCCAATCGCCAAGCCAGGGGACGACTGACCCGGGCGCATGAAACTTGCTCATCAACGCCTCCACGGCCGTCTCACCAGCCACTACGTAATTCGGGTTCTGGCCGAACAGAACTGCGGTAGAAGCTACGTGACAACCTCTCTCTGCAAGGTGCCAACTCAGCCTTAACGACCGTCCATTGGCACCGTCAATGATCCCCACGAGGAGGACCGACTTCGCAACCTTGTCAGAGAAGTCCCACTCGCAAGGAGCCCTTCGTGCGGCCGCACTGGTTGCGTTGAACAGTGACAGTGCATCACTCGCTGTTTCATCGCCCAGGCCCAGGACGGTCATCTTGCTCCACCCGGCCAGTGAGCCGGTAATCGCTGGCAATAGGACCTCATCTGAAACCAGTGCTGATGCCCGCTCAGACATCACCACCTGAACCACTCCCGGCGACTCATCGAATGACAACAGGGTCTTGCCCAGCCCTGACAAGTCCATGACCGGGGCCTTGCTCTTGCCCTTCCACAACCAAACCTGTGCCCCGGTCTGGCCAAATTCCTTCTGCCAGCGTGCCAAAGCCTCCCCGCTGCGGTCACATATCTTAAGAGTTGGTTCCCAACCTTTCGGGTAGTGACACTCCTTCTGGGCCCCGGTGGAGAAACCAATCACCACGAACCGAGCGCCAATCTCGCGATAGGTCTCCGCCAACTGACGCCATCCGGCAACAGTCCGGTCATAATCCGCGCCTAGTCCCTCTCCCAGGTAGGGGACCACAACGACATAGCGAACTCCGGGACGTGCCAGAAGCTCAGCAATCGCCTGGGGATAAGTCTTGCCCTGGGTGACGGTCGATAGACCGGTCACGAAAAGCGCGATGGTTAGAGCCAGTACAATGTGTGCCCGCGTGCTTCCCGCCATTCCTTACCCCTCCGTCTTACCGTCTTCTGGTTTCTGCACAAATTCTATCTACTCTGTGAGCTTCACCCAAGACCATCCCCGTCGTCAAACAGATTCTTCCAAGAACCTAAGGACTTGCGGGACCATCAAGCGAAGGGAAGTAGCACCGGCAAATCTGTTGCGGAGGACCACATCACTAAGCCCGAAAGCTCCACCGCACCACGACCAGAGAACATATTCCCAGTAGCGAGAGGCAGCCAGCGATTATCTCCAGGCTCAGGCCGAGCCACGGGCAAAACGTAGGGAAATGGACCCGGCACCGGCACTGAGCGTGACAGAGGCACTGTGACCAGCACTGGGTCAGCCGTGGAGAAGAGCGCTGCGGCGGCGTAGGGCAACATCAGAGCCGAGGCGACGGCAGACTTGTAGAGGACGTCAGGAAGAATCAGAGAAGGTACGGCCCCCGTCCTGCCGAAGCCGATATGACGGCAGGGGTGAACATCTACTTTCCAGAAATCGGGGCGAAACCACGCGGGAGGGTCCTCGTAGAGTGAACGCAACTCCCGGTAGCGTCCTGGAGCACCGTCAGAAGCAATAACCAGCAAATGACTTCTGCCCACAAGAACCGATGGGAGCTCCTCAACGGAGGCCACAATCGAACCGTCCACTGCAAAGGGGAAGCGAGCGACCAGGGAACCGGATAGCCAGTTCAAAATTGCCGCCGATTCGGCCCCCTCGCCTACCACCACAACCCGCACAACGGGCTTCTCAAAAACCTTCACCTTCTCGATGCCGAGGACCAACGCCTGACTGACTAACGCTGGAGTGACACCGTTTCCCGCACATGCCAGCAGATCTCCCCCTCGATACTCACTGCCCAGTTCGCGCACATGCGATTCAACTGGGGCCTCCTTCCCCTCAACAAGCGCCGTCCCAGCCTCCTCCTCCATGACGATCCACTCCACTTCCGGGTCGACTGTCTCTCCTGTACGCACCGTGGCGCTGCTGAACCAGCCGGCCACGGTGGTGCCGTCCATGGCAGCGCGGCGTGTCGGTGGGAACGGTCCCGGTGCCCGGACCGTTTCTGCCAGCACTCTTCCAGCGCTGGCAACGGGTGAGACGCTTTCGCTTTGAAGACTCCCCTTCAATCGCAGTTTCACTACCTCAATCGCGCTTGAAAGAGAAGGTTTGTAATCCGCCACAATTCCTCCAACTGCCCGCCTATCTTAGATGCCCTACCTGGTCAGATTGCGATCTGGCGGGCCAGCGGTCAAGTGGCATCCCCCAGACAGGCCGCAATATCGACACAGGCAAATGCCTCGGCAACGCAATTCGTCCGTTGCTCAAACCACACCGGCGAAAGCTCCTTCTCCAATTCACAATC